>JAZOQV010000068.1:0-22012 GCA_045656265.1 Acutalibacteraceae bacterium
AAAATTAGCGGTATGATTACCGCTTTTATTTTTTTTAACAAAAAAACCACCTGCACCGTAATTTACGATGTAGGTGGTTTTGTGCTTTATTTTAGAACTCAAGTTTTCCGCGTAAGAATGAACGAAGTTCCGATATTGGCATACGAACCTGTTCCATAGTATCGCGGTCGCGAACGGTAACAGTGCCAAAGTTTTCGTTTTCCTCATCTTCTACAGTTTCAAAGTCAACTGTGATGCAGTACGGTGTACCAATTTCGTCTTGGCGGCGGTAACGTTTACCGATAGAGCCTGCCTCGTCAAAATCAACCATAAACTCTTTCGCAAGGTCTGCAAAAATTTCGGTTGCTTTTTCGCTTAACTTTTTGCTTAAAGGAAGAATTGCGGCTTTAAATGGTGCAAGCGCCGGATGCAAGTGCATAACAACGCGTTTCTCGCCCTTCTCATCTAACTCCTCGTCGTAAGCTTCGCAAAGGAAGGATAGGGCCACGCGGTCTGCGCCGAGTGACGGCTCAACAACGTAAGGAATATATTTTTCGTTTGTTTCCGGGTCGAAATATTCTAATGATTTGCCCGATGCTTCTTGGTGACGACCAAGGTCGTAGTTGGTTCTGTCGGCAATACCCCAAAGTTCGCCCCAACCAAATGGGAAAAGATACTCAATATCGGTAGTAGCCTTAGAATAGAAGGAAAGTTCTTCTTTCTCGTGGTCGCGAAGTCTTAAATTTTCTTCTTTTAAACCAAGACTTAAAAGGAAGTTTTTGCAGTAGTCTTTCCAATAATAGAACCAATCTAAATCGGTGTCGGGTTTGCAGAAGAATTCGCACTCCATCTGTTCAAACTCACGGGTACGGAAAATAAAGTTACCGGGAGTAATTTCATTACGGAATGATTTACCAATCTGACAAACGCCAAAAGGCAATTTTTTACGTGTTGTACGCTGAATATTAGCGTAGTTAACAAAGATGCCTTGTGCAGTTTCAGGGCGCAAATAAACTTCGTTTTTAGCATCCTCCGTAACACCTATAAAGGTTTTAAACATAAGGTTAAACTTGCGGATATCGGTAAAGTTTTTGCTACCACATTCTGGGCAAGCAATGTCATTTTCTTTGATGTATTCTGCCATCTGTTCGAAGGTCATACCCTCGGCTTTGCCGCCAACGTCCTCAATAAGTTTGTCGGCTCTGTGTCTTGCGTGGCAATCTTTACAATCCATTAAAGGGTCCGAGAAACCTCCAACATGGCCGCTTGTTACCCAAGTTTCAGGATTCATAATAATAGCAGAATCAAGGCCAACGTTGTAAGGGGATTCTTGAACGAACTTTTTCCACCAAGCTTTTTTAACGTTGTTTTTAAACTCAACGCCTAAAGGACCATAATCCCAAGAGTTTGCAAGTCCGCCGTAAATTTCGCTGCCTGCATAAACATAACCTCTACTTTTAGCAAGGTTAACGATGGTTTCCATATCCTTTTCTGTGTTTTTTAACATTTCAATACCCTCATTTCAAGATATACATAGACATTAAATATAATAACGCTAATATCGCTAAAAGTCAAGAAAATTAAATATTATGCCTATATTTACAAAAAATTGCATTTACAAAAGAATATATATAGTGATATAATTAACAAAACACCAAGATTGGAGGAAGTTCCAATGTTAAAAGAATTACTTAAAGAGCGAAACTTACCGCCTTTGCGAACGCGCGAAGAAATGGTAGAGATTTTGCAACACGAAGAATACGGATATTTGCCAAAAGTAGAGTGGGGAATAAGCGTTGGCGAGCCTGAGGTTATAAATTGGTCTATAAGTGCTGCTTCGGTAGTTATTGATAAGGTGCCTTTTACAGTTACAACCCCAAACGGCAGCCATACCTTTCCGCTTTACAGAATGTTGCATAATGACCAAAAAAAGCGTCCGTTTTTCATAAATATAAATTTCCACGATATAGATAAGGGTTTTTATTTTCCGGCAGAAATGATTGCCGATAACGGCGGTTTTGATGTACTTTTCTTTAACTATACCGATGTAACTAGCGACGATGATGACTTCCTAAACGGCGTTGCACCTCTGCTTTTACCTAATGGCAGAGAAAATGATACAGATTGCGGTAAACTAATGATGTGGGCTTGGACCGCTATGCGTGTTATGGATTATGCAGAAACTTTATCCTGTCTTGACCTTGAAAACGCGGCGGTAATCGGTCATTCGCGCCTTGGTAAAACCGCCCTTATTACGAGTATGTTGGATACTCGGTTTAAGTTTGCATTTTCAAACAATGCAGGTTGCTCGGGAGATGCACTTGCGCGTGGTAGTTTGGGTCAAAACAATCCACCAACAAAGTGGGAGCCTACTACAAAAGGCGAGAGCATAGAGTTTATGACCAAGACTTTCCCGTTTTGGTTTTGCAAAAACTATCTAAAGTATGCAGAGAATAATTGTGGGGATGATTTTGACCAGCATTATCTGCTTGCAAGCATAGCACCCCGTTATGTATACGTTGCATCGGCATCTATGGATATGTGGGCCGACCCCGATTCACAACAACTTTGTTGCTTGGCGGCAAGCGTTGCGTGGGAACAAGAAGGCTTGAAAGGATTTATACATAACGATAAGTTTTTAGAGCCAAATGAAGCATTGCAAGAGGGTAGGGTTGGCTACCATAAGCGGTATGGTATGCATTTTCTTTCCTATCACGATTGGCAGAGATTTATGGAGTACATAAACAAGCATAAATAGTAAAAGCAGTAGATTTGCTAAATCTACTGCTTTTTGCTTTATTCAACTGTAACCGATTTTGCAAGGTTTCGGGGTTTATCAATGTCGCAACCGCGCAAGGAGGCAATTTCGTACGCTAATAACTGCATTGTAACCATAGCCGAAAGCAGACTAGCGGTTTCACTGGCCTGAGGTAGCGTTAAAACGCGGTTTGCAACCTTTTCTGCTTCTTGTGCAAATCCACCGCAAATAAATAAAACGTTTGCGCCACGACTACTACATTCGCGTATGTTGCTTACTGTTTTACCGTAAAGAAGGGGCGAAGTAGAAACTGCAATAACCGGTGTTCCCTCGGTAATAAGAGAGATAGTGCCGTGTTTAAGTTCGCCTGCGGCGTATGCCTCACTATGAATATATGAAATCTCTTTAAGTTTCAAAGAACCTTCAACGCAAAGTGGATGATCAACCCCTCTGCCTATATAGAAAAGATTATCGTTATCATATATACCCTTTGCGATTTCTTTAATATCATCGTGTAAAGAGAAGGTGTCGCTTATCGCTTTGGGCATATCATCGGTAAGTTCTTTGCAGAACTCCTTAATCTCATCTTCCGATAAGGTTTTGAAAAGCTCAGAAAGTTTTGCGGCTATAAGCATAAATGCTGCCACTTGAACACAATACCCCTTTGTAGTAGCAACTGCTATTTCAGGACCAGCATAGGTGTAAAGGGTAGCATCTGCTTCTCTTGCGATGCTTGAACCAACTACGTTTATTATACCGAAAGTAAATGCGCCATGCTCTTTTGAGTATCTAAGCGCCGCTAAACTATCTGCAGTTTCACCCGATTGTGAAACAATGATAACAAGCGTTTTATTGTCAATAATAGGTTGATTATACCTAAATTCAGAAGCAATTTCTACGGTAACGGGCACTCTTGCCATTTTTTCAATAAGTGCCTTGCCTACAAGACCTGCATGCATAGCCGAGCCGCAAGCAACCACGTAGATTTTATTAACTTTTTCTAAAAGTTCGTCTGTTATACCATCGATGCTAAAATCGGGCATACCGTTTTTAATTCTAGCGCTTACGGTTTTATGAAAAGCGTCGGGTTGCTCGTGAATTTCTTTAAGCATAAAGTGGGAATAACCACCTTTTTCTGCCGCAGTAGCGGTCATGGTGGTTTTCTCCCATTTAGGTTCGGATTCTTTGCCTACACTATCAACAAGCACGGTTTTTTCTGGTGTAATTTTTGCTACAATACCTTCTTCTAAAAAGCAAAGAGTATTTGTGAATGGTAAAAGCGCAGTCATATCAGAAGCGATATATCCACCATCTGTACCAAGACCCAGTATTAGCGGACTATCTTTGCGGATTGCAAAAATACAGTCCTCTATATCTTTAAAAATTATCTCAAAAGCATAAGAGCCTTCTATCCTTTTTGTAGCGGCATATATTGCTTTTATAGGGTCGCCTAAACGAGAATATTCGTCTGAAATAACCTTTGCGGCAACCTCGGTATCGGTTTGTGATAGATAACTTTCTTCAAGCAAACCTAGCTCGTTCTTTAGTTCACGATAGTTTTCAATAATTCCGTTATGCACCAAAGCCAAACAATCGGTTTTGTGTGGGTGTGCATTGTTATCGGAAGGACCACCGTGTGTTGCCCAACGGGTATGACCAATTGCGGTAGTTACATCGGGATATTTGTTTTCATCTAATTTCCCGCGTAATGTTTCAACCCTGCCTTTTGTTTTACAAATGGCAATATCGCGACCATAATGACCCGCAATACCAACCGAGTCGTAGCCACGATATTCTAAAACTGTTAAACCTTTAATAATTTTGTCTTTTGCCGATACTTTGCCTGTAAATCCAACGATTCCGCACATAAAAAATTCCCTTTCTTCTCCCGTTTATAGCACGGGTTAATAAGCCTTATGAGGAGGGTATCAAGAGCCGAATCAATTACGGTTTCCTTGTTGCATTTTTCCGCCTTGCTTGTGCTTATTTTTGCAAGGCACAAAGCCTTACCGCAAATTTCGCACTTCGCCTTTCGGTAAAAGCCAACTAAAAGAAACTCTACGACCTACCGAATAAGAAATTATTCGGTAGGCGTAAAAAACTCGGCTCTTGCTACCCTATAGTCTGCCCATAAAACTGCGCACGAGTAAAAAGCCAATTATAAAAATGGCTTTAATTTTTGTTAAGCGGCTTTGTTTTACGGTTACCCATATATTTACTCCACTTAACTTACGATGGTTTTACCACCGGAAAGGCATCCGCCGAAGACTTCGATAACCTTTCACCTCGTTAACCGCTAAGGGAAAAGCGGTCTGGCGCTATCCGTTTTGCAAAAATGCAGCCTTGGATTTAAAGGCAGTGCTTAAAAATAAAATCCCTATAAGCATAATATGACAAAGCGATAATCCTTGCCACAACACAATGTTAGCATATCGTACAAAAAAAGTCAAGGCTTATTGTACTAAAAGCAAATCGGCTACCTTGCAATAGCAAGATAGCCGATGCGGTTTTATTTAGTTTGAAGCAATGATTATGTTACTGTAATAGTAGGTGCTACCCGCTTTAACATAAGCACGAGCATATCTTGTAGCGCCCGATTTAATGTTAAGAGTACCAACAAAATCCATTTCGGTAGTATTAGTAGCGGCAAAATTGCTTGTGATCTGTGCTTTCTTTAGAGGTATATTTTCTTGTGCGGTTTCAAAAGTAAAGGTTTCTTCGGTAAGTGTTTCGCCTAGACCTTTGCTTGTAAAGATAACGCCGTATTCTGAAATTTCCTCGATTTCGCCATGAGCAAATACCATAAGTTTGTTATTTTCCAGCACGGTGCCAACAACTGAAAGGTTGTTAGCATTTGCAATGTTTTCACTTGCATTAACTATCATAGAAGCACCGCAAGCGTATAACTTTACAGTGTCGCCTGTGTCTACAACTGAACCATCCATAAGCCAAGAGTTTGCTAATTTATCGGTAGCGGTAAAGGCAACATCGTAGGGGAGAGTTGTGCTTAAAAGTGTGTTTTCGTTAACATCTATAACAAGAATGTTTGTAGTTATATCGTTCCTACGCAGATATCTTGGATACAAAGTGTCGTCTGCAAAAATTGGTGTTTCAGAGTAAGCGTCTTTACTCCACATCTGCAAGCCATCGATAATCTGCTTGTCATAACCGTAAATGTCGGGTACAACTATGTTTGCTATTTCATTATAATAATCCGCCAAACTTTTGCCTTCGGCAACCTTTAGTTCATAAAGATTTGCGCCGCTTGGGGCTACGAAGTTAATAGTATAGTAGTTTGTTAAAGGAATGAAAGGAATGTTGTTGTCTGTAGCAAAAGTTTCTGCATAACTATCTTTTTCACCATGTATTGTAAGTGCAGTGCAACCGTTAAAAGCATCGTTGCTGATTTGTGTTACACTGTTTGGTATAGTAATGTTCTCTAGCGTTGGGCTAAGTATAAATGCCTCTTTGCTAATTTCGGATACGGGATATTCGCCAATCGTTTCGGGAATCTCTACGTCTGTACCACTGCCAATATAGCGCGTAATGGTTGCTTTACCTGCATTAACAGTATAAGTGAATTCATCTGTGCTAAACGCAGTATCTACAAAAACAAAATCACAGTCAGTGGTAAGTTCGCCCAAGTTAGCAATGTTGTTTCCGGTTGAAATATCCTCAACCTTAATAGTAGCTGTAAGCATCTCGCCCGAAGTGAAGTTAGTAGAAAGAGTGCAGTTAAGGGTAAACAACTCATAAAGTCCGTTCTCTGCTACTTCGGTATCTTCAATAGTGGCAAGGGCAGGGGGCCGATTATAAATTAAAAATCTACTGCAATCCGCATTGTTGTGAACTTCCCACAACACGCTGTCAAGTTTACTTTCTACCGACTGGATTATAAATCCTTCGGGTAAAGTTACACCAAACTGCAAACCTTTTACGTTTTTAATGCCTTCTGATGGTTTTAAACATACAGTTACATTACCGTTAGAGGATAGGGGGGCTACTACTATCGCATTATCAACCTCTGCGGCAGAACTGCAGAAAGCAGGAACAAATACCGAAAAGGCGAAAACAGCAACAAGTAGTAACGAACAAATTTTCTTAAACATTTCATTCTCTCCTCAATATATATATTCATGGTAATATTTTACCATAAAAGCAAGCGAAATAACAAGTGGCAATGTACACAATATATTTATGCTGCATTTGTGCATTTAGTCGATTTGTGAATGTAAAAATATCGTTTTGTGCAAAGAAAAAGCACACGGAACGAACGCCGTGTGCTTGATTTTTAGTTTTTGGCAGTGGCATTTACCACTACAAATAGGTTGACTATTAACTTGAAATTTAATCTATATGAAAATTAGTTCAAATTATCATCGGACTCACCGTTTTCAAATATTAAATATACAATCAATTAACTATTATCCAAACTATTTTTCTTATGTTCGAAAGCCGAAAGTGCATATAGCCGATAATAATTGATATTTAATTAAAAACTTCACTGTCCATTGGACTCACCCTTTTTTATAGGTCCTAAGCCGGAGCTTTCAAACCATTTCGTTCCAAATAAGATTACTTAAACTTTTGGACTCACCTATTCCATAAAAATTCTTTGTCGAGTTAAGGACTTAACTGTACTTTGGACTCACCCCTTTACGTTTATTTTGATTGCATTTTAGGTGGATCGTTTTGCATTGGTCCTGACTCCTTTCTTTTGTTGTCTTTATTATAGCAAGTAACCATACATTTGTCTATTCGCAGAATGTACAAAAATAAAGCAAAAATTTCTACTACCACTTTTAGTATAATATATGTTATAATAGATATAGTTGGTCAAAACAAAATTGTTTTGACATAAAATCCTAGATTTTATCACAAATTTTCAAAGAAAATTTGACCATAACCATTGAAATGATTGTTGTGCAAAAGCAAACCTGTTTGTTTGCTTTTGCCAAAGCCACTTTACACGTGGCTTTTTGAAACGCTTTTTAGCGTTTCAACTAACTACAATTATTATAATAAATATGTTAGCGATATTGAATTTATTATTAGGAGGTGTGGTTATGCCGAAGAAAGCGGCACGAAACACAAAAAGCAGAATAGTATCAGCCGCGTGGAAACTGTTTTACGAGCAGGGGTATGATAACACCACGGTAGACGATATTATATTCGAATCGGAGACCTCGAAAGGTTCTTTTTACCATTATTTTAGCGGTAAAGATGCACTACTCCATTCGCTTTCAATTTTGTTTGATGAAAAGTATGACGAGTTAGAACCGGGGTTAGAAGAGTTTCCCTCAGCTTACGAAAAACTGCTTTTTTTGAACCGCGAACTTTTTGGTATGATAGAAAACAGTATACCTATAGAACTTCTTCAAGAACTTTATTCGACCCAACTTGTAACTAAAGGCGAAAAGCATTTATTAGACCGCAAGCGCAGTTATTACCGTATGCTTCGCGCAATTATTTCTGAGGGGTTACAGACGGGCGAGTTTTCGGAGAATTTTACTGTATCAGAGATAGAAAAGGCTTATGCTCTTTGCGAGCGTGCACTTATTTACGACTGGTGTTTAAGCGAGGGCGAATATTCGCTTCGCAAGTATTCTTCGCAGATTTTTCCTATGTTTTTGGCAGGATTTTTAGTAAAAAAATAAAAATTTTATTTTTGGTATATTTTTTAGTCTAGTTTTTATACCTTTTAAAAACCCTTTATTTATGCGGAAAAACAAGGAACTTTAAAACGGAGTACGGATTTTAGTCTGTACTCCGTTCTGTGTTTCAGTCTAATAAACTTTGTGTTATAATGGCGTCGTTCTATTAAAAAAAGAAGGAGTTGTTTTTATGAGTGCTACCATTCAAACCTTAATTTCTATGGTAATTTATATGGCCGTAGTAATTGCAATTGGTGTAGTATTTGCAAAGAAAGCAAACAAAAGTTCAGAAAATTATTATTTAGGCGGTAGGTCTTTGGGCCCATGGGTAACCGCAATGAGTGCCGAGGCTTCGGATATGAGCGGATGGCTTTTAATGGGTCTACCGGGTGTTGCCTATTGGTGTGGCCTTGCAGATGCCGCTTGGACTGCTATCGGTCTTGCGGTTGGTACATATTTAAACTGGCTTATAGTTTCAAAAAGGCTTCGCCGTTACAGTATCAGGGCTAACAATTCTATAACCTTGCCTGAGTTCTTCTCAAACCGTTTCCGCGAGAACAAAAAGGTTATTATGACAATTTCTGCGGTATTTATATTAGTATTCTTTACCGTATATGCATCTAGTTGTTTTGTTACTTGCGGTAAATTGTTCTCAACCCTTTTTGGTATGCCTTACGTAAGTATGATGATAGTTGGCGCAATATTCGTTTTGCTATACACTATCCTTGGCGGTTTCTTGGCAGAAAGCGCATCAGACTTTATGCAGGCTATTGTTATGATTATTGCTTTAACCGTTGTTGTTGCATTGGGTACTGCTAAAGCGGGTGGCCTTTCGGCAGTTATCGACAACGCAAGAGAAATTCCAGGTTTCTTAGAG
The DNA here is from genome assembly GCA_045656265.1 of Acutalibacteraceae bacterium. Classification (GTDB taxonomy): domain Bacteria; phylum Bacillota; class Clostridia; order Oscillospirales; family Acutalibacteraceae; genus UMGS1532. Next base: position 9,269 of record JAZOQV010000068.1, read on the forward strand.
TTCTTCGGCTTGGCTACCCCTGCAGTTGATGCTAACGGCGTTCAACAGGTTGTTGACGGTGTAGCACAGTTCGGCGAAAAAGCAGATTACGGCGCATTAACCGTTGCATCTATGTTTGCATGGGGTCTTGGCTACTTTGGTATGCCACAGGTTCTCTTGCGCTTTATGGCTATCCGTAAAGAAAAAGAACTTAAAATGTCTAGAAGAATTGCTGTAATTTGGGTTGTTATCTCTCTTGCAGTTGCAGTGTTTATAGGTATAATGGGTCGTCAACTCTTCCCAACTGAATCGGCACTATTAACCAAGGGTGGCGCAGAAAGCATCTTTATAACCCTTTCAACAAGCCTATTGCCTCCGCTACTCGCAGGCTTTGTTATGGCTGGTATTCTTGCTGCAACCATCAGTTCTTCAGACTCTTACTTGCTAATTGCTGCATCGGCATTTGCAAAGAACATTTACCAAGGTGTTGCAAAGAAAAATGCTACCGACAAACAGGTTATGATTATTACAAGAGTAACCCTTTTGGCTATCGCAGTTATCGCTGTGCTTATCGCTTTGGATGAAAATAGTGTTATCTTCCAAATCGTATCATTCGCATGGGCAGGCTTTGGCGCAACATTCGGTCCTTTAATGTTGTTCTCACTATTCTGGAAACGCGTTAACAGAGCAGGCGCAATCGCAGGTATGGTAGGCGGCGCAGGTATGGTATTCTTGTGGAAACTCGTTATAGCCAAGGCTGGCGGCGTGTTCGCAATTTACGAACTTCTACCTGCATTCATCTTCTCATCTATCTGCATTGTTGTTGTATCTCTTCTAACCAAGAAACCAAGCGCAGAAATCGAAGAAGATTTCGAGGCGGTAAAAAATGGCGACGCATCTGTTATAGCAGAAGCAGCAGAATAATCGAATGTAATCTAAAACAGGTCGGTATTGCGCCGGCCTGTTTTTTTGTAGCAATACCAACAAATAACACGGTATAAATTTGTAACAACTACTTATGGAAAATTTTTTAATTTGGTGCTACAATTATACTAGTAATTCTTAAAACTAGGGGAACAATATGAAATTCAAACCTTTTTCTAACAAATGTCCGATATGTGATTCAAAGATAAAATTATCAGGGAAATATAGAAGTAATTATCGTGGTTTGCACGTTGATTGTAGCGTGTGTGGGACTGAATTGGCACCAAATCCTATAATGGTACCGGTTGTCTGTCTTGAACTTGTTGTTTCGTCTGCCCTTTTGTTTTCAACCGAGTGGAAAGTATTTAACTTTATTATTGCTTTTATAGCGGTATATTTAACCTGGTATACGTTGCCATTACTATCGCCAATTCCTTGGTTGGAAGATATAGACTTAAGCATAGAAGAACTACGCGAACGTTGGAAAAAAGAGAGCGAGATAAGACAAAAAGAATCGGGCGAGTGGATGAGAAAACAGAGAGAACAAAATAAAGACGACTAATGTGTTAATACCGACTGCTTATGCGGTCGGTATAATTATTAAAAAATATATCAAATTATAGTATAATTCGGCTTGTAAAGTTAAAATAAATGTGGTATTATATTTTTTAGAGTTTATTTTGGGGAGGGTACACGGTGTACGCAAAAGGCTTTGATAACAGTAAGTATCTAAAAATGCAATCCGAGCATATAGAGGAAAGGATAGCGAAATTTGGCGGCAAACTTTATTTAGAGTTTGGCGGCAAACTTTTCGACGATTTTCACGCTTCTCGCGTGCTACCGGGATTCGAGCCTGACTCGAAAATTCGTATGCTTTCTAAACTTCGCGACGTTGCAGAAATAGTTATTGCTATAAACGCCGCCGATATAGAGAAAAATAAAATCCGTGGCGATATTGGTATTACTTACGACCTTGACGTGCTTCGCCTTATAGATGCTTTCCGTAGTTTCGGCCTTTACGTAGGTAGCGTTGTGCTAACCCGTTATATGGGACAACCCTCGGCCGATGCTTTTGCAGATAAACTAAACCGCCTTGGCATACCCGTTTACCATCATTATTCTATCGAGGGTTATCCATCTGATGTTAAACTAATTGTGTCGGATGATGGCTTTGGTAAAAACGAATATATTGAAACAAAGCGCAACTTGGTTGTTGTTACAGCACCGGGCCCTGGCAGCGGAAAGATGGCAACCTGTTTAAGCCAACTTTATCACGAGCATAAGCGTGGCATTTCGGCAGGCTATGCAAAGTTTGAAACCTTCCCAATTTGGAATATTCCCCTAAAACACCCCGTAAACCTAGCGTATGAGGCGGCAACTGCTGACCTAAACGACGTTAATATGATAGACCCATTCCATCTAGACGCTTATGGTGTTACCACTGTAAACTATAACCGCGACGTCGAGGTTTTCCCCGTAGTTGAGGCTATGATGGAGAGAATTTTGGGCGAGTGCCCATATAAATCGCCGACCGATATGGGCGTTAATATGGCAGGAAACTGTATTTTTGATGATGAGGCAGTTCGTGTTGCCGCCCGTGGCGAGATAATTCGTCGTTATTACGAAGCACTTTGCAAACGTGTAAAGGGCAACGGTACAGATGAAGAGGTTATGAAGATTGAACTTCTGCTTAAACAAGCGGGCGCTCATATAAAAGATAGGGCAGTTATCCCTGCTGCAGTAAAACGTGCAGAGGAGACTGGTGGCCCTGCCGCCGCGATAGAACTTCCCGACGGAACTGTTATTACGGGTAAAACCACCGCGCTTCTCGGCGCATCTTCGGCAATGCTACTTAATGCTTTAAAACACTTGGCAGGTATTGCAAAACCCGTAACCTTGATTCCGCCAAACGTTATCGAGCCGGTGCAAAACCTAAATACCGAGTATTTGGGCAAAAGCAATCCGCTACTTCATACCGACGAGATTTTAACTGCTCTTTGCATTTCGGCTGTAACAAGTGAAGAGGCAAAACTTGCCATCTCACAACTTTCAAAACTAAAAGGATGCGAGGCGCACAGTTCGGTTTGCTTAAGTCAGGTTGATATAAACGTATTCAAAAACCTAGGCATCAACCTAACCTGCGAGCCAAGATACCAGTCAGATAATCTATATCACGCATAGCAACTTGATTCTCAAGTTGCAACGAAATAAATCCCTAGCGGGATTCCTCGCAAAACCTAAACAATAGTGCATTAAAAAACACCCGATAAATACGTCTATGCGTAATAGGGTGTTTTTCTTATGTTATGAAAATAATTGTTCGATTGGTATACTAAAATATCTAGATGCTCGTATCAATATATTAGCGCCAAGCCTTTTAGGCATAATACCATTTTCTATTTTATTTAGTGTAACCGTACTTATGTGTAAAGCGTTAGCCATTTCTGTTTTTGTAAGGTCGTTTTGTTTTCTAAGCCTAGTTAGGTTGTTTAATAATTTGGTTAATTCTTCTTGTAGCATTGTTTCACCTTCTAATAAATTCTTTATAACAATATAACATCAAATTTGATGTTTGTCAATACATCATTTTTGATTTATGATATAAGAAAAGGAAGGTGCTTTATGGAATATTGTAATAGAATTAGAGAAATAAGAATAAGTCATGGCGAAACACAAGCACAACTAGCGGCTATTTTAGAAACATCTCAACAAGCATACTTGAAATACGAAAAGGGTGTAAACGAAATACCAGTTAGACGAATTATAACACTTTGTCGTCATTATAATCTATCGGCAGACTACATTTTGGGTTTGACCGATATACCTAAAAAACTCTACTAATACAAAAGTTCCCTAAAAGGTTCTAGCCTTCTAGGGAACTTTCTTTATTTAATTATTTAAAAAACTTTTCGCCGCAACCGTAGTTTTCGTAAACGTAGTCGATATCTTTATCGCCTCTGCCCGAAAGACAAGCAAGTATTGAGCCTGATTTGTGGGTCTTAGCATACTTAATTGCGTAAGCAACCGCGTGCGAACTCTCAATTGCAGGGATGATACCCTCGTAACGAGAAAGTAGGAAAAATGCTTCCATAGCCTCCTCATCGGTAACGGCATCGTAATGAATTCTGCCTTGGTCGCGTAAGAAAGCGTGCTCGGGGCCAACGCCGGGGTAGTCTAGACCACTAGCGATAGAATAAACGGGTAGTGGTTCGCCATTTTCGTCTTGAAGAACGTAACTGTCAAAACCGTGAATTCTACCTTTAGTACCAAACTGCATTGTAGCCGCATGGTCGCCAATGCCTGAACCTCTGCCTAGTGGCTCGATTCCGTAAATTTCAACAGGGTCTGCAAGGAATGGCACAAACATACCAAGCGAGTTAGAGCCACCGCCAACACAAGCGGTAATAGCATCGGGCAAATGACCTGTCATATCATAAAATTGCTCGCGCGCCTCTATGCCTATGATAGATTGGAAATCTCTAACCATTAGTGGGAATGGATGAGGGCCAAGGCAAGAACCGATGCAGTAAATAGCATCTTCATACTCGTTCATATATGCTTCGAAAGCCGCGTCAACCGCTTCTTTCAAGGTTTTTAAACCTTTTGAAACGGGGATAACGTTTGCACCAAGCATTTTCATACGAATAACGTTTGGTTTTTGCTTTTCAATATCAACTTCGCCCATATAAATATCGCATTTAAGGCCAAAGTATGCGGCAGCGGTAGCCAAAGCAACACCGTGTTGACCTGCGCCTGTTTCGGCAATAAGTTTTTTCTTACCCATGTATTTAGCAAGCAAACCCTCGCCCATACAGTGATTAAGTTTGTGTGCGCCTGTGTGGTTAAGGTCTTCGCGCTTTAGGTATATTTGGCAGTTTCCAAATAGTTTAGAAAGACGCTCGCAGTGGTAAACAGGTGTAGGTCTGCCTTGAAAATCTTTTCTAATGCGCCTTAATTCGTTAATAAACTGTGCCGATTGGCAGATTGCTTGGTAAGCGTTGCTAGCCTCTTTGAATGCGGGTTCAAGTTCGGGTGCAACGTAAGCACCGCCGTACTCGCCAAAATATCCGTCTTCGCTAGGGTATTCTTTTAAATAGTTATCAAAATCCTTATATTTGTTCATAGTCTTTTCTCCTTATTGTATGTAGGTGTACTTTAAAAATTAAACTTTAATTTAAGGTGCGCCATCGCTCTTTAAGAATTATCATATTTATTTCTCCTTGCAAAAATAAAAAAGCCCTGTTCCATGAACTACATGGGACAAGACTCTGAAATCCTGCGGTGCCACCCAAATTGACGAAATATATCGCCCACTTAACCCGTACTACCATACGGTGCGGTTTGTAACGGAAACGCCCCCGTCGACTACTACTAACAAACTGCTTTCGGTCGCCCTCGTAAGTCCATTCACAGTACCGCCCCTATTGCATTTCCAGCCACAGCAACTCTCTAAAAGGTTAAAGTAAAGCTACTACTCTTACTCATCGGTTTATCATTTTTTAAAAGTATAACACCAAAATACATTTGTGTCAATATCTTTTTAGTTAATATTTATGCATAATATACATTATTTATAAGCCGCAATTATTCTTAAAATACTTGATTTTTAAGGGCAAAAGGTATTGACAAGAGATTTTTATAGGTGTATAATATTAAAAACTTTTGAAAGGGAAGTGTGCAGAATGTACTTTGCTAACAATTATTTTTATTACTTTACTAGCGCGAGCTTTCTGTGCAAAGATTTTTAACCCTTAAAAAAGGTTTAAAGTTCCAGTATAGTAAGCCCGCTTTTCCGCTTTTCAAAAAAAGGTTGGATTTGCGGGTATTTTTGTTTTAAAAGGTGAGTAAAATGATTTCAGAAAAAATGATGGCACTTGGCAAAAAAAGTTCGGTAATACGCGAGATTTTTGAGTACAGTAAAAAGCGCAAAGCAGAAATCGGCGCAGATAAGGTTTTTGATTTTAGTATTGGTAACCCAAGCGTTCCCGCCCCAAAAAAGGTTGGCGAGGTTATAAAAAATCTGGTAGATACTGTTGACCCAGTAGCGCTTCACGGCTACACCTCGGCAGTAGGCGATAACGGTGTTCGCGAGGCTATCGCTGACTACATAAACAAAACCTACAACGCAGGGGTTAGTTCGCAGTTAATTTACATGACTTGCGGTGCGGCGGCCTCCTTAACTATAACACTAAACGCTATTGTAAGAGAGGGCGATGAAATAATTATAATCGCACCATTTTTCCCTGAATACCGCGTGTTTATTGAAAAAGCAGGCGCAACCCCTGTTGTAGTTAAGTCTAACGAGTCAGATTTTCAAATAGATTTTAACGCTTTAGAAGCGGCAATAAATAAAAACACCAAGGGTATAATTATTAACTCACCAAATAATCCATCTGGGGTAATTTTAAGCGAGGAATGTTTAAAGAAACTCGGTTGCCTTTTAGAGAAAAAACAACAAGAGTATTCTTCTGAAATTTATCTTATCGCAGACGAGCCTTATCGCGAATTAGTATATACGGGCGAAGAGGTGCCTTATGCTACTAAGTTTTACGATAATACGGTGGTTTGCTATTCCTTTAGCAAATCGCTATCACTACCGGGCGAGCGTATAGGATATATCCTTGTATCTCCAAAAGCCCAAAACCCAGGCGACCTTTTTGCCGCCGTGTGCGGTGCGGGTAGGGCGCTTGGATTCGTGTGTGCGCCAAGTATGTGGCAGTTTGTTGCAAAAGAGTGTCTAGGTCTTACTGGCGATACCGAAATTTACCGCAAAAACAGAGAATTACTCCTGGGCGGACTTTCAAAAATCGGTTACACTATGGCAACGCCCGATGGTGCATTTTACCTGTTTATGAAAGCATTAGAGGAAGATGCCTATGCTTTTTGCGAAAAGGCGAAAAAGTACGAACTTTTGCTGGTTCCTAGTGATGACTTTGGTTTCCCCGGTTATGTTAGAATTGCATACTGTGTAACAACCGAGCAAATTGAGAATGCTATGCCGGCATTCGAAAAACTATATAAGGAATATGAATAATGAAAGAAAAGTTAGAATTAGCGCGCGAAACCATTAACGAGATAGATAGCGAAATGGCAAAACTGTTCGAAAAGCGTATGCAAGCGGTAAAACTCGTAGCAGAGGTTAAGCGCCAAGAGGGTTTGCCCGTATTAAATACTGCCCGAGAGCAAGAGGTAATTAGTCGCAATTTAGAGTTGGTTACTGACCCCGATGTTAAGGATTACTATGTTAATTTTATAAAAGACACAATGGCTTTAAGTCGCGATTATCAGCGCAGACTTATGAAGGGTATGAAGATAGCCTACTGCGGTGTTGAGGGTGCGTTTGCTCATATTGCTTCTAGCAGAATTTTCCCGGACGGCGAACTAGTATCTTTCGGCAGCTTCAAAGAGACTTATAAAGCGGTTGAAGCTGGCGAGTGTGATTGTGCGGTACTGCCAATCGAAAACAGTTATGCGGGCGACGTTGCACAGGTTATGGATTTGAGTTTCTTCGGTAGCCTTTATATAAATGGTGTGTATGACCTTGAAATTACCCAAAATCTATTGGGTGTTAAGTGCGCAACGATTGGAGATATAAAAACTGTTGTAAGCCATCCCCAAGCTTTGGACCAGTGCGCCGAATATATAACCGAAAAAGGTTTTAACAGAGTTGAGGCATCAAATACCGCCAAGGCGGCAAAAGAGGTTGTAAGTAAGGGTGATAAGTCGGTTGCCGCTATCGCAAGTGAGGAAACTGCAAAACTGTACGGTTTAGAGATTTTAGAGCGTAGTATAAATAAAAGCAGTAAAAATACAACTCGTTTTGCAGTATTTTCGCGAACACCAAAAAGAAATCCCCTTGATAAGCATTTAATTATGTTTTTTCGCGTTAAAAACGAGCCTGGTAGCCTTAGCAAAGCGGTTTCGGTAATAGGCGAGAACGGTATAAATATGCAGGCACTAAAAAGCAGACCTACCAAAGACCATTCCTTCAAGTATTATTTTTACGTAGAGGGCATTGGAGATTTAAAAGAGCAGAACTTAAAGGCATTAGAACAAGAACTAACCGAAGTTTGCAGCGACTTGAAAATAGTTGGAACATACGAAAACGAAGAAAAAATATAAAAGGTGGAAATATGGTTATTAAACTTAACCTTAGCGAAAACAGTTATGATATACATGTAGAGTGCGGTAGCATAAACTGCGCTGCAGAATATTTTAATCTTGACCGCAAAGTGCTTGTAGTAACCGATAGTGGCGTACCAAAAGAGTACTCAAATAAGGTTGCCGCACAGTGTAAAGAACCTTATGTTTGCACTATATCCGAGGGCGAACAGTCTAAATGCATAGAGCAGTATAGTGAGTTGCTTAAAAAACTGACCGAATATAAATTTTCAAGAGGCGACTGCGTTGTTGCAGTTGGTGGCGGCGTGGTTGGCGACCTTTCGGGATTTGTAGCGGCAACATATATGCGCGGTATAGATTTTTATAACATACCTACAACCCTGCTTTCACAGGTAGATTCCTCAATTGGCGGCAAGGTAGCAATCGATTTTTGCGGTTATAAGAATATCGTAGGCGCATTTTATCAACCAAAGGGCGTTATAGTAGACCCCGACGTGCTAAAAACTTTACCGCAAAGACAAGTATCTAATGGGCTTGCAGAAAGCGTAAAAATGGCGCTAACCCACGATAAAGAACTTTTCGATTTGATTAAAAATAGCGATATAAACGAAAACATACAAATTATTATTGAACGCTCGTTGCTAATTAAAAAGAAGATTGTAGAGCAGGACGAAAAAGAAGGCGGACTTCGTAAGGTGCTGAATTTTGGCCATACGCTAGCCCACGCTATTGAAAATCAGTACAATTTAGAAACCCTTTATCACGGAGAGTGTGTCGCAATAGGTATGTTACCTATGTGTAGCAAAGAGGTAAAAGAAGAATTAAAGCCCGTTTTAGAAAAATTGAACTTGCCAACTAAAATAGAACTTAGCAAAGAGGCGGTTTTAGAGGCGTTTATGCACGACAAAAAAATGTCGGGTGAAACCATAACCGTAATTTGTGTAAATAAAATTGGCAGTTACGATATGAAAGAGATTAAGCCTAGTGATTTGATTTTAGAAATGGAAGGAGTGTTTAGGCGATGAAAAATACATTTGGCAATAATTTCTCGGTTACCCTTTTTGGCGAAAGCCATGGTAGCGGAATAGGCGCAGTTATTGATGGAATTGCACCCGGAGTGAGAATTGACGAGGAGTATATAAAGCATCGTTTAACTCTCCGCAGACCATCGGGAGATATTTCTACGAAAAGGCAAGAGGCGGATAATTTCAAGATTTTAAGCGGTGTGTACAATGGTTATTCAACGGGTACCCCAATCTGTATTTTTATAGAAAATAGCAGTCAAAAAAGCAAAGATTATGGCGATATGTTGTCTAGTGCGCGCCCCGGACATGCCGATTATACGGCAGAATGCAAGTATTTGGGATACCAAGATGCCAGAGGCGGTGGTCATTTTAGCGGCAGAGTAACTGCGGCGCTCCAGGCGGCGGGTGCAATAGCATTATCGGCACTTCAAAATAAAGGTATAAAAATAGCCTCGCATATTAGTAATATAGCAGGTGTTTCGGATAGAGATTTTGTAGATTTTGATGCCGATTTTGAACTGCTTAAAGACGCAACTTTTGGCATTTTAAGTGAGGATAAAAAGGTAGAAATGTTAGAGGCTATAAAGGTAGCCGCAGATGATGGCGATAGTGTTGGTGGCGTGGTTGAAACTATGGTTTGCGGTGTGCCTAAAGGCGTAGGCGAACCTTGGTTTGATTCTATCGAGAGCATTCTTTCCCACGCGCTATTTAGCGTGCCTGCGGTAAAGGGTGTAGAGTTCGGTCTAGGCTTCGGTTTTGCTGATAAAAAAGGTAGCGAGGCTAATGACCCATACACTATCAAAAACGGCGAAATTGTAACCACAACCAATAACAATGGCGGTATAAACGGTGGTATTACAAACGGAATGCCTATAACCTTTAAATGCGCAATAAAACCGACCCCGTCTATTTATAAAGAACAGGATACTGTTAATTTTAAAGAAAAAAGCCAAGTTAAATTAAAAATTGAAGGCCGACACGACCCTTGTATTGTTCATAGGTGCCGACCCGTTATAGAAAGCGTTACTGCAATTGCCCTTTGCGACCTGTTAACTACACGTTTCGGAACGAATTATTTAGGTGAGTAGTATGGAATATGGTTGTATAGGCGAAAAACTTAAACACAGTTTTTCTAAAGAAATACACGCTTTACTTACCGATTATAATTACGAAATAAAGGAAATACCAAGAGATAATTTGAAGGAATTTATGTTGGCGAAGGATTTTCGCGCTATAAACGTAACAATTCCTTATAAACGCGATGTTATACCTTTTTTGGATTTTGTAAGTGATACGGCAAAAAGTATAAATGCAGTTAATACAATAGTAAACAAAAAAGGTAAACTTTATGGATATAACACAGATTTCTACGGTATGACCGAGTTAATTAACCGAGAAGGTATCGAAATTGCAGATAAAAAGGTGCTAATACTCGGTAGCGGTGGTACGTCTTCTACTGCTTGCGCTGTGGTAAAAGCCTTAAATGCTAAAAGAGTTTATATTGTATCGCGTAGCGGTGGCGACGGACGTATTACTTACGAGCAAGCGTATATAGAACATAGCGACGCCGATGTTATAATAAACACAACTCCCGTTGGTATGTATCCAAACCCCGATGATGTGCCAATTGACTTGGGTAAATTTAAAATGCTTTCGGGTGTAGTTGATGCGGTGTATAATCCACTTCGCACGAAACTTGTGCTAGAGGCAAAAAAGCGTGGAATTAAAGCCGCGGGTGGACTTTATATGTTGGTAGCCCAAGCGGCAAGGGCGGTAGAACTGTTTTTAGATAGCGAAATAGACCCTAAAAAAACCGAAGAGGTTTATAGAAAAATCAAAGCGCAAAAGCAGAATATCGTTCTAATAGGTATGCCATCAAGCGGTAAATCGACGATAGGTGAAAAACTTGCAAAAAGGATAGAGTTTGATTTCGTTGATACCGACGAGTTTATTGTAAATCGTGCAAAAATGCCGATAACCGAGATTTTTAAAAGTGTTGGCGAACAAGGTTTCAGAAAACTTGAAAGCGAAGTTATTGCCGAGATTTCAAAAAATAGCGGTGTGGTAATTTCAACCGGTGGCGGTGCAATTCTAAACCCTAAAAACGTAGAAAACCTTCGCCAAAACGGAATGATTTATTTTATTGATAGACCTCTAGAGTGGCTTACCGCAACAGAAGATAGACCGCTATCTTCTAACAAAGCAGATTTAGAAAAACTTTACAAAGAACGTTATCCAAAATACAAAGCGGCGGCTGACGTTAGTTTTCTGGCAGACGATAATATAGAGGTAAATTTAAAGTTTATTTTAGATAATATAAGGAAATGATTAAATGAAGGTAGAAATAACCCCTTCTAAAGTTGGGGGTAGTGTTATGGCACCCCCTTCAAAAAGTATGGCGCATAGGTATTTAATCTGTGCCGCACTTACAAGGGGAGTATCTAAAATTCATAATGTAGAACTTTCAAAGGATATTAAGGCAACTTTAGGTGTAATCAAAGCTTTGGGTGCTGAATATAGCATTGAAAACGGCACGGTTACCGTAAAAGGCGCACAAGGGGTAAGGGACAAAATAGAAGCGTTTTGTTTTGAAAGCGGTAGCACCTTGCGAATGCTTTTACCCGTTTGCCTTACCTTTGGCAGTACAACTCTTTCGGGCGAAAAATGTTTATTCCGTCGCCCTTTAGACGAGTATCAAAGACTGCTAACCGACAATGGTATAAACTATATCCAAACCGACAGTAGCGTTAGTGTCAGCGGCAGTTTAAAGTCTGGTAAATATAAAATGAACGGTAACGTAAGTAGCCAGTTTATAAGCGGTATGCTTTTTGCTCTGGCTAATCTTAATGAAGATAGCGAAATAGAACTTATAACCCCATTAAGTAGCGCACCCTATGTAGATATGACAATAGATGCCTTAAAGGACTTTGGCATAACAGTTACAAAAAAAGATAATGTGTATAAAGTGCATAAAGGCGAGTTTACACCATGTGAAATAACGGTAGAGGGCGATTATTCTAACGCCGCATTTTTGCTTGGTTTTAACTATATAGGCGGTAATGTAGAGGTAGATGGTCTAGATAAAAATAGTCTGCAGGGCGATAAAATTTGTATAGAGCATTTTGAGGCTTTAAAAAAGGGAAAAGCCGAAATCTCTTTAGAGGATTGCCCCGATTTAGCACCTGTGCTTTTTGCAGTAGCAGCGGCAAATCACGGCGGAGTTTTTTATGGCACCGAAAGGCTTAAAATAAAAGAAAGCGACAGAGGCGCCGCTATGAAAGAAGAACTTGAAAAATTCTCGGTAGCGGTGGACATTGATGACGATAAAATAATTGTAGGCAATGGTGCTAAAGCGCCAACCCGAGAGATATGCTCGCATAATGACCATAGAATTGTTATGGCTACAAGTTTATTGTGTTCGCGCTATGGTGGTACTATAGAGGGCGCCGAGGCTGTAAATAAAAGTTGGCCCGATTATTTTAAGGTAATAAAATCTCTTGGCATAGAAATAATGCACATTTCTACTGAGTGAAGAAGTGCTTTGATAAGCAAAAGAAAGGTTGATTTTTATGAATATGGAATTCAAAAGGAAATTACCAATTCCTATGGATATAAAAGCCGAGTTCCCCGTAAGCGAGAAAATGGCTGCGGTAAAGGCTGAACGCGATGAGGAAATCGCAAAGGTTTTCAGAGG
>JAZOQV010000069.1:0-18620 GCA_045656265.1 Acutalibacteraceae bacterium
GGTACCGTCTGCGGCACCAACAACGCCTGCTTTTGCAAGGTCATCTATTTGCCATTCGTTTACACGATGAATGTTTGCTAGTGTGGCTTGTTCTTTATATAGCTCTTGTTCTGCGGGATCTTCAGATTTTTCATTAGCAGTAGGAACAACGCCATAACCGCCATAATATTCGGATTTTGTTGTTACACCACCGACATATTGTGAACTAGGTGCAGCCCATTGGAATTTATTATTATTTGCTAAAGTAACAGTAGCATTTTCTGCATTAACTGTAACGTTATCAACTTTTTCAATAGTATATTCTTTTAGATATAACGTTGCAGTTTCACCATCATCAATGGCTGTTTTAGAAACGTTGATTGCGTTTTTATTTATCGATTTTGTACCAACAATATTATCGCCACGATTCCAGTCTGCCGCACCACTATTAAAGTAGTATATCAAGGTGTAGTAATCTTCACCACTAACAAGTTCTTGTGCAACACCGGACGTAATTGTGCTTGGTGCATAAGATAAATGCATTTTTTTGTCACTCTTATAATCATACTTAATCTTTACGGTTACTTTGTAAGTAGTCCAAGGCATGAATTGTGTCTTGAGTACATCAGCACCATTTGCGGTAAAAGTAGTTATGTTGTGGCTACCACCTTCGCCGTTTGCAACAGTAGTAACATTGAATTTTAATGCTTCTTCTTGCTCGTCATATTCTGAAACAAGTATATTACCGTGTAATGAAATATTTGTGTTTTCAGGGTCTAATTTTAAGATAACATTGGTTAGATATTTTGCTACATAAGCATCACCTGTAACATAACTGTCAACAGTGTATTCTTTATCAGACGAAACTTTTGTTTCGCCATTATACCAACCATCAAACACAAAGTCTTCACCAGCATCAGAAGCGGTTAAGGTGTATGATTTGCCTTCTTCAAAATAGGTTGCCTGGTTACCCTCATCATCAGTAACATTATAGGTTGCGCCTGATTTACCAAAGGAAACTGCATTTTTAGAACCACTTGTTGCATCTACAACAGAAACATAATCTGCTACGTCGAACTTAGCATTACCATAAACGCCAATATCATATAGGTCTAAACGGGTATTAGAGAATGTTTCACCTTGATAAATTTTATAACCAACGTATTTACCAACAGGTTTTGTATCTGTAAAGGTCCAAATTTGACCATCTGAACGTCTGAGTTCTGCCGGAGAATCGGAAGCAATACCGTTAAGAGAGTATTTGGTGTCGCTATTATCGTACTTCGTATTGGTAAAATAACCATTGTAATAGTCAAAAGAAGCAACTTCGTTATCCTTGCTATAAAGTGTATCCTTATCATTACCTACATATATTTTATATGTACACCAACTTAAATACACGCGAAAATGTGCCATTGCATAAATAGCATCAATCTCGGTTACAGCATCAAGGGTAAGGGTCATAGTAAAGTCGTAATCGGGGGTTTCAAAGCGTAGATCGCCCTTAACGTTTGAGGAACTACCTACTAACCCAGTTATACCATTACTACTATAAACGGTGTTATCGCCAAGAGTATCAAAGATATCGTTATCGGTAACGGCTGTAAATTCACTATCGCCTTTCTTTTTGGTTACAGTGCCTGATGTAGAGCCTGCGGCTGTAAACTCAGCAATACGGTTTTGGCCGTAATTTGCAGATAAAGCTGTTAAAGTGTTATCGGTAATATCATCAACCTGTATAGTTGTACCGGCAAGTTTAGAACTAGTCTTAAGTAGGTCAAGTTTTCTAATCCAATCTAGACCGGTTCGGGTTGTGGCAACCTTCTCAGGTTCAATAATAGTTAAGTTTTTAGAACCGATTACACCAATTTCAAACAAATCAACACGGTTTTTACTCTGTTGAGCATCAAATAGTTTATAGCCTACGTATCTACCAACAGGTTTGGTTCCATTAAAGGACCATATTTGACCTTCAGAACGACGGTTTGCGGTGTATCCCGAAACATCTTTACCATTTAAAACGTATGACCTTGTTTTATAACCTTGGCTATAGTCAAACAATGCTACTTCGTTTTCAGCACTAAAGAGTGTGTCAGCATCGTCACTAACATATATTTTATATGTCTCCCATGCCATATTGAAATCAGGATGAGCAAAGGCATAAATTTTATCAATAACCGTGGTTGTGCCAAGGTCGGCACGAACCAACGCATCATAGTTACCAGTGGTAAAACGAGCTGCACCGGTTTCGGTAGCAGTTGTGTTTGTAATATTTGGAGAATACCATGACGAATCACTCTTGCCAATTAGTGCACCATCGGCATCAAAAATTTCGCCATCAGTAACTTTATTAACAATATCCGGAGCGTATTTTGTAAATTCACCTGTACATGGAGCAACGGCAAAACTTTTTACTTGGTTTGTACCAAGCGCTTTAATGGTTGTATCCCACATATTATCAACCTGAACGGTTGTATTTTCATATTTAGAACCAACTGTTAATAAAGCCTTCTTAATAGCCCATGGAACACCTGCTTCTGTGTCAGTTGAACCTTCGGGTAAAACAGGCTCAATTATGCTTACGTTTTGTTTACCGAATACACCTATATCAAATAAATCCAATCTGTTTCTAGTTCCATTGTCATAAGAGCCATAATAAACTTTGTAGCCTACAAAACGTCCATATGGTTTATCTGCACCCTCAAAACTCCAAATTTGACCTTCAGAACGGCGTGTAGGAGAAGTGCCATTACCATTTAATTTAAATGCCGAAACTCCGTCATGATACATTTTATAGTAGTCAAAAGAAACTACCTCGTTAGATGGATCATAAAGAGTTTCTTTATCATTGCCAACATAAATTTTGTACATAGACCAAGAAAGATTAACATTAGGATGTGCAAACGCATAAATTTTGTCAATCTCGGTAGCAGCATCAAGCGTTGTAGTGATGGTAGCATCAAAATCACCTGCAGTAAAACGGTTAGAAGTCTCTGCAGAGGTAGATGCAGTAATAGAAACACCGTTACCACCTATGCCAGTGAATCCTGCAGCATCAAAAATATCACCATCAGTAACAGCTTCAAGTTGAGTCATGTTGTTGTACCCACTTGCAGCAGTACCATTTGACTTTACGGTGCCGGTGGAATCCGCAATCACCATACTTTTGATAAGGTTTTCACCATATACAGATTCGATGCCTGCTATAGTGCTATCGTCCATATTATCAACCTGTAAGGTTGTGCCCGCAAATTTAGAATCAACATTTAAGCCGTTATACTTGCTTGCCCAATCTCTACCAGATTCGGTTGGATCGGTCAATGGGTTTATAACAGCCAAATTAGCGGTCTTTTGGGTAGTTGTAGCAGTTGTTGTTTCTGCTAAAGCAGGAACGATGCTAAAACAACTAAAAGCCAATAGCGCTGTAAGGAAAAGTGCTGTGAGTTTTTTGAAAGTTTTCGCCAATTTATATCTCTCCTTAAAATTATTTACTTTGCCAAAGCACCAAGGCTTGAAACAGTTAAGCCTTTTAGCCTACTATTTCAAACTTTAATGCCTTAGCGAAAGCATTGTGTATTTTTAAATATAAGGTAGGTAGATTACCTTATACGTTAAAAAGGTACTAATGGTGTTTTCTTAAAAAACACTCTCTAAACGTTTTTTAAAAACTCGTCCATTCGGGCGTTAATGCCATAGTCTTCCCAACTAGCGTCTTTTGGAACGCCTGCGAGTTCCAATTCTAAACCTTTACGCAACGGCATTAAATCGCTTTGTTTAAGGCCTGTTGCGTTAAGTATCTTACTATTATCAATAGCCCTGTTAAAATACCTATCGTAAGTTAACTGTTGGCGGCTATATAGCGGCACTTCGGGGTTGATTATTTTTAAATAACTCTCGGTATCGGTTGTAACGTATTTTAAACCGCCAAGGTCTTTATATATCTCGGCAATTTCGCCCCACGTATAATGCTCTGACGTGCATATGGTATAAACCTCGCCAAAAGCATCGGGGTTATTAACAAGGCGCGATACCATAGTACCAAAGTCGCCCGCCCAGCTTAAAGTACCCATAATGCCCATAGCATACTCGGGCAATACCAAGGTCTTGCCGCGAAGCATTCTGTAAACCACGGTATTAGCCTCTAGCGTTACTAGTTGAAAACGGTTTTTAGAATAGGTAATGCTTGGGCGAAGTATTGTGTAATTTTTATAGCCCGACTTGTGCAACATATCCTCTTGCTGTGCTTTGTAAAGCGCATAGTCGCCAGAACCTAAGAAAACGGGGTCTTTGGCAACCTCTAAAAGTCTATCCGATTCTTCGGTAATTGGTGTAGCACTATCGGCATATATGCGGTAACTTGAAAGGAACACGTAGTGGTCGCAATTCTCAAGATACAGTTTATAGTACTTCGAGAATTCTTCTTCGCTAAAATAAAGCATAAAGTCTACAATAGCGCTATACTCGTTTTTAATTATTTCGTTTACAAAGTCTAATTCCTTTGCATTTGCTTTTATGTAGTTTAAATTCGGGTCGGCAGAAACGATGTCTTCAAGACAAACGATGTCTATTTTATAACCCATCTTCACAAGTGCGGGTGCGAGGTATGTACCAAGCGCACCCGAGCCGCCTAGAAGCAGCGCTTTCTTCTCTTTAGCCATTATATATTCCCCTAAGAATTACGGTAGGTTTTTATAACCTAACGTGGTTAGTATCTCTTTTGCCTTTTCCATTGGCGGTTGCGCACCGCCATCGATCCCTTTTGCGACCGAGAGAAACAACGAACAACCAAGACTTGGACCCAAAAGCCTATGCTTTTTACAATGCTTGCCAATGCTTAAAAACAAATACGGGATTTTTAGTTCTTCTCTAAGTTTAAGGGTTGTGGCAAGGTTGCTATACTCCTCCGCCTCGGTTTCGCCTGCGGTTACAACTTTTACAATATCAACACCGCGCGCCTCTTGCGCTTTGGCGATTTTAAGCACCTCGGCTTCGCTCATATATTTCAGGGTGTGGGTTGACATTAAAACCTCTTTACCCATCTTATGCACAGTATCAACAAGTTCCATTTGGCGCTTTATTGCGGTTTCATCATAAGTGATTTCAAGCGGACATGGGTCGTAAAGATCGCCACGAATGTCGAAAAGGGTTGCGCCACAGTCGAGAGCTAAAAGCATTTCCTCGGTTAACTCCTCATCGCTTTGCTCGTACTCGCAAACATTACCCCTGCGATAGTTGGTTATGTATGCAGGCTTATCGCCCATTGCCGAAAAAATGTCTTTAAAATCGCTTTCGGTGCGGCACTCTTTCTTCATAATCTCTATTTCAAAGCAAAAAGCATCTGTGCCCTCTTCTTTTGCAGCCTTGATTTCGTTTATAAGTGCGCCTGTATTATCGCCTTTTAGCATTGTGGTGATAACCGGCCTATTAAAATTTAAGAATGTTGCCATTTATCAATATCATTCCTTTTTACACATTGTACTACAGCAACATATATAGATCAATGTAAAAAACGATACAAATTTATCATTTTCGATACTTTTTTAACAACAAATTGTTGCAAAGTTCGAAAATTAAGTGTAAAATGCACAAAGAGAGTTGTTTTTTTAGAGCCAACATTCAAAGCGTTTTTTCGTTTTGTTTCGTTGGTATTAAGCGAAAGGGGTACTTTTGCAGGTATGAATTCACTAAACAATATTCGCGTTACAAAAATCTTCCACACATTTACGCCTCATTTCGAAAGACACGAAGTATTGCACTTTGAAAATAGGCAATACTTCGGTATTTCTCTTGCAATTGACGGTGAGGCTACCTATTACGCAGACGGCAAAAAATATGCTTCCGACAGCGAGCATATCATTATTTTCCCAAAAGGGAAAACTTACTCGTTAAAATGCACTAAGACAGGTTCATTTACACTTATTAACTTTGACTGTGTCGGTTTCGAGTGCAACGAGTTTATGCGTATAAAAATCTCCGATGTGAAGAGTTTTATCTCCGACCATAAAATGCTCGAAAACTTGGATTATTTTAACAAACCATACAACCGCGCAAAGTATTTTTCCATCTTTTACGGAATGTTAGCGAGAGTTTCAAAAGATGACCCACAAAACCCATTCCCAATGCTAAGACCTATCGTTAGAATCATGCGCGAGAGGATTTCTGACCCAAATCTTTCAAACGAAGATTTAGCAAAAGAGGCACAACTTAGTGAAGTGTATTTTCGCAAACTGTTTAAATTGAGTTACGGAATTTCGCCAAAACAATATTTACAACAGCTTCGCATTGAAAAAGCAAAAGAATTTTTGCAAAACAGCAGTCTTTCGATCACTAAAATTGCAGAAAAATGCGGCTACTCAAGCGTGTATCATTTTTCTAAAATATTCAAAGAAAAAGTTGGCTATAATCCTGCAGAATACCGCAAGATTTATCGAAATTTTTATTTCTAATTTCTTTAGAAAAGTTGACAAGCTCTGCGTTTTTTGTTATAGTATTTAAGCTTAATATCGGCTGCCACCGGGTAGCGTGCTACAAGCGTTCTTTGGTTGCTTCGTTAGGTCTTAGAAGAAGCAACTCTTAGGCGCTTTTTCTTTTTGGAGGAATTATGAGAATTAAAAATTATTTTCGTGCACTTTCAAAATTCGAGTTGACACTTTGGATTTGCTCTTTGACAGTTGTTAGCGCATCTTACCTATTAGCCCGCCAAGGCGTACTTAATCTTTTTACCTCGCTTATCGGCGTTACTGCGCTTATTTTCCTTGCAAAAGGTATGATTATAGGGCAGATTATCTCTATTGCATTTTCGGTGCTTTATGGTATCATTTCTTACAAATTCGGTTACTAC
This sequence comes from Acutalibacteraceae bacterium, assembly GCA_045656265.1. GTDB lineage: Bacteria > Bacillota > Clostridia > Oscillospirales > Acutalibacteraceae > UMGS1532. The sequence continues at coordinate 6,821 of JAZOQV010000069.1, forward strand.
GGAGAAATGATCACATATCTATTTATGACACTTCCAATGGCGGTTATTTCTACTATAGAATGGCTTAAAAACCCATACAAAAACACAGACACCGTTAAGGTAAGCAAAGTAAAAAGAAGCAACATTGTGGTTATGTTTTTACTTTGTATTTTAACAACCTTTATCTTCTTTTTCTTGCTTAAATATCTAAACACCGCCAACCTTCTGTTTAGTACTGTTTCAATAGCTACAAGCTTTGTAGCGGCTTATCTTACCGCACTTAGAAGCCCTTTCTTTGCGCTAGCGTACGCCGCTAACGATGTGGTTCTAATTGTGCTTTGGACACTCGCAAGTATAAAAGATATTTCTTTTATACCGATGATAGCCTGTTTTATAATGTTTCTATTCAACGACCTTTACGGTTTCTTTAATTGGTGCAAAATGCAAAAGGAACAAAAATAGTATCGTTTTACACAAAAAGCCACTCGGTTTTCCGAGTGGCTTTTTTTAGTATTTATTAAGTAATTCTACCAACGCTTTTACACTTGAAACTTGTGCTAGTTTACACAATTTTTTCTTGCGGTATTTTACAGCAGAAAGTGATATAAAGAGGTCTGCCGCCACGTTTTCGTAGGTCTTTTTTGCCTTGAAGGCTTCTATTATCTGCAAATCCAAAGGGTCGCAGTTGCGCATAAGATTTTCTACCTTCATTATCTCTTGCAACTCTTGGTCGCAATAAATATTTACAGGGTTTTCTATATCAAGGTTAAGCACCCTTGCGGGTTCTTCTTGCAAAATCAATCCCTTCGTGGTTTCCCTTATACACATATCGTACTTGATATGTGTGTCAATATAAGAAATATCGGAATTCTTAACAAAAGTTTCATGCGTTAATACCGCAGATTTCCCGAACGCCTTAAAGTTACGCGAAAAGGCTGTTACAGACGGGCTGATTTTTTCAAGCATTATTCCATCACTGCAACTTATAATATAAAGCCTGTCAAGATTATATCCGACTTTTTTTAGGCGCGTTACCAACGATACCGCAACAAAATCGTTAGCGCAAATTATGGTATCGTAACACTCTACCGACGGGAAGAAGCTATAAAAACAGCCCCTTAAAGAACCACGATTGTCAAAAACATCTTTTTCATTACCGCCAACCCTTAAAAATGCTTTTTTACGAATTGCATCAGCAACGGAATTCGGGTTGATTCCGTAAAGCGCTATTCTGCCCTTGCCGCAAGATTTACAAGTGTGTATCGCAGTTCTCAAAGCACCATAAACGTCGCTTGATACGTTACTGTAAGATTTATTGGTATAAACAACGCCTACGTTATTTAAAACTATCGGCAACATACCTTTTTCGCTTACCTCGGTGATTCTGTCGGAAATCCAACTTTTTAAAGAGCCGATTATTATCACCGACGAGCGCTCGCTTTCACTAACAGAAAGGGTTGCAATATCATCTACCTCGACTGCTGTCTGTTTTTTACGCTTCAATTCTGCATAAAGACCCTTTAACGTTTCTACACACCACGAGGTATCTCTATACTCTTTTTCTACACAGTAATACAATGCCAACGGGTATCACCTCTCGTTCGTATATTTGCATTATACACTATTTTTTGCATTTTTTAAAGAGCAAATTTATGCTCAAAAAGGTTCAAAAATTTTAACTTTTTTCAAGAAAATTGAACTTGTTATGCGTTAGGTTAACAATTAAAATATAATTACAGAAAAATTTTTAAAGGATGGACTAAACCGTGTCAGTAAAAGTTGAAAAAATAATTATACCTACATATTTAGAGCCAAAAAAAGAAGAACTTCCTATGTTCGCAGAACACCGCGTTCACCAAAGAACAAGCGGTAACCCCTATCCACAAAAAATTGTTTTAGAGGTTAATCGCGAAGAAAAGGTAGATAAAGAGTACACCGCAGTTATCTTAGAAAACGATTATCTTCGCCTTTGTATTTTGCCGGAACTCGGCGGCAGAATCTACTCGGCTTACGACAAACGCACAGGATATGATTTCTTTTATAAGAATAACGTAATTAAACCTGCCCTTATCGGTTGTCTTGGCTCTTGGATTTCGGGTGGGTGTGAATTCAACTGGCCTTTTCACCACAGAGCATCAACCTTTATGCCCTGCGACTATGTAGTTAAAGAGGATGCAGATGGTACTGCATACGTTTACCTTTCAGAGCATGACCCTATCGACCGTATGAAAGGTATGGTTTGCGTTATTTTAAAGCCCGACGCTGCTTACTTTGAAACAAGGGCTCGTCTATACAACCGCACCGACACTGCAAAACCTTTTCTTTGGTGGGAAAATACCGCAGTGCCTGTTAATAAAGATTATCAGATTTTCTTTCCGCCCGATGTTAGTTACGTTAACTTCCATTACAAGCGTTCGGTAACCACCTTCCCTATTGCCGATAATTCACTCGGTGTATTCAACGGTATTCGCTATGAAGAGCCTACCGATATTTCTATGCACAAAAGCACTATTCAGCCTACCTCTTATTTCTCGGCACCTTCAAAGTATGATTTCTTTGGCGGTTACGACCACGGCAAAAAATGCGGTGTTATTCATATTGCAGACCACCACATTTCTCCCGGTAAAAAGATGTTTACTTGGGCATATAACCAGTTATCTCAATCTTGGGAAAACGCCCTTACCGACGAGGACGGTGCTTATGCAGAATTGATGGCAGGCGTTTATTCCGACAACCAACCCGATTTTGCTTGGTTAGAACCTTCTGAAACTAAGGAATTTTCGCAGTTCTGGTACCCAATTAGCGAGTTAGGAGTTCCTGTATTCGCTAATCTTTCGGGAGCTGTGCATAGTGATAACGAAGGTCTTCGTTTACAGTTTACCGAACCTTTATGCGACGCTACAGTTATATTCACTAAAAACGGCGAAAAGGTTTACGAAGAAACCGTTTCGGTAGAATGCGGCGAAGTGCTTAAAATAGAAGGTATTTTACCGCAAGCCGACGATAATATTAAGGTTATTGCAAACGGCAAGGCGGTTATCGACTTTACCTTCTTCAACAAAAACGAGTACGATATTCCTCCTCTTACCGAAGACCTACCAATAGCCGACGAAGCAGAAGGCGCAGAAGAACTGTATTTGGAAGGACTTCACGTAAAACAGTACCGCGACCCATCAAGAAAACCCGACTATTTCTGGAAAAAGGCATTAGAGCGTCAACCCAATCACATAGATAGCCTTTTAGGTCTTGGCGAACTTTGCATTGAGGAACTAAAGCCTCTTGAAGCAAAGGATTATTTAAAGAAAGCCGAAGCAGCGCTTACCAAATTTAATAAACGCACCAAAAGCGGCAGATTATACTACTTGCAGGCTTTAGCAGAACTAGCTCTTGGCAACAAAAATTTGGCCTACGACCTATTCTACAAATCCTCTTGGAATATGGACTATCTTTCGGTATCTATGACCTATATCGGTGCTATGGATATTGCTAACGGTAACTACGAATTAGCCCTCAGCCATCTTGACACCGCTATTGACTATAACGGCAGAAACACCAAAGCCGCCGCTTTTAAGGCAATTGCCCTTTATAAACTCGGCAAGGTAGAGGAAGCTTCGGCACTAATTGATGCAAGACTCTCTATCGACCCACTCGAGCATTTTATCAGACTTGCTTCACTTATCATTGGCAAAATTGATGCAAACGAGTTCTTAAAGCCAATGTTAAGTGATGTTAATGAAACGATTATCGACATCGTTTGCGACCTCGACGTTGCAGGTCTTTATGACGAAATTAAAATGGTGTTCGATATTCTTCCCGAAAAATCCGTTTCGGCAAACTACATTCTCGGCAACTTTGCGGATGCAGAAAGCGGAAAACTCGGTGATGCATTCCCTAGCAGAATGTTAGAGTTAAAAGCACTTAAAACCGCTACCGAAAACGGTTGCAAAATGGCTAACTACTACCTCGGTTGCTTGCTTTATGCAAAGCGTCAATACAAAGCTGCGGCAGAGTATTTCTTAATCGCAACCGAACTTATGCCAGACTTCTATGCAGCATACCGCAATTTAAGTGTTGCTTATTATAGCCACCTTGACCGCAAGGTTGAAGCACTTAAACTTTTAGAAAAGGCATTAAGGCTTAATCCGGATGACGAGCAGTTAGTTTATGAACTCTCGATTATAAGCCCCGACCCACAGTACACGGTTAACCTTATTCTTAACAACAAACACACAAGAGACGACGTTATAACCGAACTTGCTCGCGCTTACAATCAGTTGGGCGAATACGATAAGGCATTAGAAACCTTACTTTCTCACACCTTCGTTGCTTGTGAGGGCGGCGAACACGCTATTGCCGACCAATATATGTTCGCACACCACGCTAAAGGTAGAGAACTTATGGCAAAGGGCGACTATGCTGCTGCAGAGCAAGAATTTAGAGCAGCGCTTGTATTACCACAAAGCCTTGGCGCTGGCATTTGGAATGAGGTTAAATATGTTCCACACCAATACTATCTTGCAGTTTGCCTTGAAAATCAGGGAGACCTCGAGGGTGCAGAGGAATTATTCTCGCACATTCTAAAACTTAAAAAAGACTACTTTACCGAAATGCATCTTAAAGCACTCCCCTACTACCAAGCACTCTGCTTAGAGCATTTTGGCAAACATCTAGAAGCAAGAACCGTTATCGACCTATCGCTAAAAGAGTGGAACAGGGCGATGAACATAGAGGATGCAGGTTTCTTTGCAACTACACCTTTCTTTATTTCCTTTAGCGAAAACGCGGCAGAGCAAAGAAAGGCTTGCTACAATTCTCTTATTGGCTTTGGCGAGTTATTCCGTGGCAACCGCGAGGAAGCATTAAAGCGTTTTGCCCTCGGTAATGATATGTTTGGCAGACTTGAAATCGAATAACATCTTTTCAAATTTAGTTTAATATGTTATAATAAGGGCGAGCTTATATTTGCTCGCCCTTTATTTGCGGTATCTAAGGTGGGTGGCTTATGCAAAAACAAAGTAAATTTTTATATAAAATCGCAAGGATTGCCTCTTTTCTTGTGGCAACCTTTGTATTTAAAAGAAAAATATTAAGAAATGAAATAAAATGCAAAAACGGACCCTTTGTAGTTATTGCCAATCACGAGGCGGCGCTTGACTTTGTTAACCTTATAGGCGTTACAAAAAAGCCAATGCGGTTTGTTATAAGCAACTCTTTTTATAATTCATTACCGCTTACCAAGTTTTTTGATAAAATCGGAGTTATACCAAAACAACAGTTCCAAACAACCGCCAGTGATATGAAAAAGATGAAATCAGTTATAGAAAACGGCGAAATTCTGGTTATATACCCCGCAGGACTTATGTGTGAGGACGGACTTTCTACCCCCATTCCTGCCGCTACCTACAAGTTTTTAAAATGGCTTAACACCGACGTTTACGTTGCAAAAACCAGTGGCACATACTTTTCTATGCCAAAGTGGGCAAAAGGGTTGCGCCGTGGTAGAACGTATATGGATATTTATAAACTATTCGAAAAAGGCGAGATAAACTCTTTAGAGGTGCCCGAAATTAAAGAAAGAGCCGAAAAAGCACTCCTTTTTGATGCTTATCGCGAGCAAGAAGAATTTAAAGTTCAGTACCAAAACGGAGATAATGTTGAGGGGCTTCAAAACGTTTTATATATGTGCCCAAACTGTCTTAATGAGTTTTCTATAAAGGTAAAAGATAAAAATATTTTATACTGCGAAAAATGCGGTTTTGCCCATAGAAGCGATAAATTTGCTTTTTTACATAAAATTAGTGAAGTCGGCAATGAAATTCGCTACGTTTCGGATTGGAGTAGGTTTATTTACTCTGATTTAAAAGAAAAAATCAAAGCTAAAACCCATAACACGCTTTCTGCCAACACCGATATTTTTATGATAGACAAAGAAAAACACAAGTTTTTCAAGGTTGGATTTGGCAACATAATACTTAATAATAAGCATTTTTTAATTAAGGGTGAAATAAACGGCGAAAGCAAAGAAATTACTGTGCCAATTGCCAGTTTTGCATCTCTGCCATTTAACCCCGGAAAACACCTTGAAATTCAGCACGGTAGCGATATATACAGGTGCTGCTTGCACGACGGAAAACTTGTTATGAAGTTTATAAATATGGTAAAAATCTTTTACGAATTAAACCTTGTTTAACCTTTAGGTCCGGCCAATGATTTGGTCGGACCTTTTGGCATTGTGTATAAATTTCTCGCCCTTGTTTTGTATGATTTTACAAATGGTAAATTATATGTTGTGTTGCTCCTTAAAATATGTTAATATTTTTATGTATCTATTTATTTGGAGGCGCAGTATGTCTATAAAAAAACTACTTTCTGTTGCAATTTCGTTTGTTTTGTTGTTAACAGTGTTTAGTGTTGTACCATTTGGTAATTATGCAAACGGTGCAACTATATACGATTCTACCAAGGTTAGTTACACCGCATCGTACCCACAAAACAACAAGGAAGCATTTGCTAATTTGGGTGCGTCGGTTGTTGCCAAAAAACCAAGTTTTCAACTTAGTGAAAGTCTTGATAAAGGCGCTACCTGGGGAACCGCCACGCCGACAGTAGTGAGCGACGTTAACTGCCTTTATGACGCCGACACAAGCAAGGATATGAAAGGCGCAGGCTTTAAAGGGTGGGCATCGCACGATGGAACTACAGAAAGTGGTAAAAGCGGAGTTATAACCGAATATCACTGTGGAGATAGCAAAAGCAATAAGCGTTACCGCTTTGATATTATTTACGACCTTAAACGTTCGGTTGAAGTTAAAAACATTTTGCTTATTCACGCTAATTTTAAGGGCAACAGCCCTTTGCTTCGTACGGGTCATTACGCTTTATATGCCTCAAATAGCCTCGACACCCTTTTCAATAGCGAAAATCAGGTTTTTGAATTTAAAAACGAAGGTTCTGCCACCGTTCCACTATCACAAACAATTACCTTTAAAACTTCAAAAACAGCGCAGTATGTAGCCGCTAGAATTTACAATCCTTACGCTACTTCAGATTTTGACACCCTTTATGCAAACTCTACCACAAAAGCACATACAAACTGTTACGTAAGACTGCTTGAATTCAATATTTTCGGCACTGACACCGATTACACCTTCTCACGCAAACACCTTAGCACACAGTCGGGTTACACCTCTACACTTCAATTAAAGAAAAATCTTATCAAAGGCAACCGCTGTGTTACTTCCTTTGTTTATAGAGATACCAATTTAACCGATAGCACTGTAGGCACAAAACACCCATTAGTTGATACTGTTAAAGAAAACGGCGTGGATATAACAAGTCAATATCCCAACCATACCGCGCTTACGGATGACAAATGCGACTATTCAATCGAAACCCGTTCAGATCCTAATGATAAAGGTTTATTTTCCAAAGGTACTACCGGTACTGAAAACAATTACTACAATACCATTATCGACGATGAAGACGAGTTGTACTATCAGTTCAACTATAAGCTTGATGATATCGCCAATATTTCAGGTATTTCGCTTATAGGTCATCCAAACGAGTCGCTTACCCCTTCACATTTTAAATATTCTATCGCTAACAGCGAAGATGCGTTGTTTACGAATAGCGCCAACTACAATTCACCAGACCTTTACACTGACGGAAACATTAACGAAATTACCTTTAAGAACGCAAAGGTAGGTAGTTACGTTGGTTTTAGAATCATTTGCGGTGTTGGTTTTGATAGTCAAACAAAAACAAATTACCAAAAAAACCAATTATACTTGCGAATGTCAGAGTTCTGTGTTTACGGAACCTACCAAGAATACGTTGGTTCTCTAACACAATATTCAAAAATAGCACCTCTCGGGGATATGACAGTAAATGCACCCGCAACGATTGATTATCTTGCAAACCCAGACACAAACGGCAGATATCCAAAAGACACCAAAGTAACCGTAAAAGCTCAAGCTAGTGTTAGACACGACCGCGATATATACAGATTTTTGCATTGGATAGATAACGCTAATAACGGCGCTATCATAAGCCAAAATCTAACACTTGAAAACATTTCTTTACCTAGGAACTTAACCGCAATTTATGGCAAAAAAGACGTGAATGATACAGTTAATTACACGTTTACAGATAAATTCGGTAAAACGTTATACATCGCTAACGTTGGTTTTGGCGATTATCTCTCAAAAGCGGATTACGAAAAGGCTAATTTATTAGTACCCGATCTTGCGGGTTATGACAAACTAGAAGAAAAATTAAAAATTGGTTCCAGAACCGCAACTGTGCAAATGTGGAGTTCAGATATTTACAACGTACCTGCCGAAGCAGATATTACCGTAATGCCGCTTTACAAGGTTGCCGATACAACCTACAAGGTTTCAACAAGCGATAAAGACCTTAAATTCGACACGAAAGTTACTCTTGCAAAAAACAAATCTTGGCTTGTAAACGGCGAGGCTTGGCATGCAAGCACTACAAGTGATTCTTACACCTATGTTATGGGCGACATGGATATCACTTCAAGCAGTTCTAAAACTTATGGTATTTCGCTTTATAATCCAAGCGGCAAAAACTCGCCTACTTTACAAGGCGGAAACTTTACGGCATTTGCAAAATTAAACCTAGAAAGTGGCTCAACCATCGCCGAATGTGGCATTATATTTTTAGGAGATAATAACGGCGTAACACCTACGACTAGTTCGTTTGTTTTAGGTAGTGAGGCGCAAAAAACCATTGCTAAAACTCCAAGCGGTACTCACTTCTCTTGTACCCTTAAAGGCGTTGGTAAAAATCGAACCAGATATGCACGTGCTTACGTTAAATATAAGACTTCGTCTTATTCATCGCAAAAAACAGTTTACAGCAACATTATTTGCGTTACAACTAAATAAAGTAAAAGCCCCTTATGGTAGTTGCCATAAGGGGCTTTTTTAGTTGCTTTTACTTCGGCAGTTTAAGGCGTACTCTGTTGGGGTAACGCCTTTTGCTTGCTTAAAATATTTTGAAAAATAATAAATAGTTCCAAAACCGCACGCTTCGGCTATCTCACCTACCGAGCGATTCGAATATTTAAGCATCTGGGCAGCCTTTTCAACTCGCATATTTATCATATCTTGCTTTGGAGAAAGGCCGTATTTCTCTTTATATATCGCGGAAAATCTGCTCTGTGAATAGCCGCTGATTTTCGCCATTTCTTCCAACGTCCACTGTTTTTCGGGGGCTTGCATTATCTCTTCACGCGAGGCTTCTACCCTATCGCAAGGGCTTTGAATCGTCGTGTTTTTCCTATAAGTTCTGCAAAGGTCTATTATCATTTCGGAGAGTATGCAATCGCACTTTTCCTCAAAACCTACCGCGCGCAAAGTTTGTTCTTTTTTTATTTTTTCTATGTATTTTCTCAAAAAAGTTGGTCTACCAACCGAAAAAGCGGTATTCAAAGGTATAGGATAACGGGATAAAAGTTCCTCAAACTCGAATCCGTAAATATACATCCAGTCATTCACAAAACCCTCAGTACTATTGTGTCTAGGGCCATGGTAAACAATTTTACCAGGTTCCATAACCAATACGTCGCCCTCGTTCCCCTTTTCAATTTTACCGCCCGTTTCGTACAAAAACGGGGTCGAAAAGCAACAAACACAATAGTAATCAAATATATTTCTCTCGGACCATTCGCCCTTTTCATGAGGGAAATCTATGCCATAATACAAAACTTTCATAGCAACCACCAAATAGTAAGAAAATATAAATTTTTAGTAAAATTATTACTCGTATTACGTATTATATCATAATAAAATATAAATAGCAAGCATAAAACTCTGCTAGGTTTACGACATACGATAAACTATTTGACACTTGGCGTATGTGCCAAGTGTCTTTTTTGTTAATTCTATGTTAATTTTCCGCTAAAAGCACTTGTTTAATGCTTTTCTATGTGATATAATTGACAATGTATAATTATATATAAAGGCGCGAAGGCAAAACACCCCCGCGCATAAAGGAGTTTATAAATGGGTTTATTAAATTTATTCACAGGTAATTACAGTGAAAAAGAAATTAAAAGAATTAAGCCACTAATGCAGGCTGTTCTTGATTTAGAGGAGAAGTATAAGGCATTAAGCGATGACGAATTGCGCGAGCAAACAAATGTTTTAAAAGGCAGATTAGCAAATGGCGAAACACTTGACGATATTTTGACCGATGCCTTCGCAGTTTGTCGCGAGGCTTCGGATAGAATTTTGGGTATGCGACACTTCCCCGTTCAGATTCTTGGCGGTATCGTATTACATCAAGGCAGAATTAGTGAAATGAAAACAGGTGAAGGTAAAACCTTGGTTGCTACCTTGCCTGCCTATCTTAATGCGTTAAGCGGTCTTGGTGTTCACATTGTTACGGTTAATGATTATCTAGCACGCCGCGACTCTGAGTGGATGGGTAAGGTTTTCCGTTTTCTAGGTCTTAAGGTTGGTCTTATCATCAGTGGTATGGAAAGCGACCAAAAGCGTGAGGCATATAACGCCGATATTACCTACTGTACCAACAACGAATTAGGCTTTGACTATCTTCGCGACAATATGGTTATATACAAAGAAAAACAGGTTCAACGTGGCCACAATTTTGCTATCGTTGACGAGGTTGACTCTATCCTTATTGACGAGGCACGTACTCCGCTTATCATTTCGGGTCAGGGCGACAAATCTACCGACCTTTACCGTAGGGCTGATAGTTTTGCAAAAACCTTAAAATGCGTTAAGGTTCGCCAGACTAACGACAAACAGACCGACGAAGAACAACAGCTCGACGGCGATTACGTTGTTGACGAAAAAGCAAAATCCTGCACACTTACCGCTAGTGGTGTAAAACTTGCAGAAAAATATTTTGGCATTGAGAACCTTAACGATGCAGAAAATATTACCTACCTGCACCACATTAACCAGGCGATTCGCGCACATGGTATTATGACTCGCGACGTTGACTATGTTGTTAAAGACGGCGAGGTGCTTATCGTTGACGAGTTTACGGGTCGTATTATGTATGGTCGTCGATACAACGAAGGTTTGCATCAGGCAATAGAAGCTAAAGAGGGCGTTTCAATTCAAAACGAATCTAAAACCTTGGCTACAATAACCTTCCAGAACTTTTTCCGTCTATACACAAAACTTTCGGGTATGACCGGTACTGCTATGACCGAGGAAATGGAGTTCCGCGAGATTTACAGACTTGACGTTGTTGAAATTCCCACCAATAAACCCCTTGCCCGTGAGGACCTTAATGATGTTGTTTATAAATCCGAAAACGCTAAATTCAACGCGGTTATTGACGAGATTATTGAGCGCAATCAAAAAGGCCAACCAGTTTTGGTTGGTACCATTACCATTGATAAATCTGAAAAATTAAGCGGTATGCTTCGCCGCCGCGGTATTAAGCACAATGTTCTAAACGCTAAACACCACGAAAAAGAGGCAGAAATTATTGCCCAAGCAGGTAAACCGGGCGCTGTTACTATTGCTACCAATATGGCAGGCCGTGGTACCGATATTATGCTTGGCGGTAATGCAGAATATTTGGCTAAATCTTCGCTAAAAGCCGACGGTTGTTCAGAAGAAATTATCGCCGAGGCTACGGGTTATGCAGAAACCGACAATCAAGAGATTTTGGATGCACGTAAAAAATACGGCGAACTACTAAGCAAATACAAAGCGGAAATTGCACCTGAAGCCCAAAAAGTACGTGAAGCGGGCGGTCTTTGCATTATCGGTACAGAGCGCCACGAATCACGCCGAATTGATAACCAGTTGCGTGG
>JAZOQV010000070.1:0-13512 GCA_045656265.1 Acutalibacteraceae bacterium
TTAAATCCGTTAATTTGTTTTACTAAAAAGGCTTGACAAATTATTCATATTATAATATAATAACGAGGCTGTGATTTTTCATAGCCTAACACGCGTCAATAGCTCAGCAGGATAGAGCAACTGCCTTCTAAGCAGTAGGTCCGGGGTTCGAGTCCCTGTTGGCGCGCCATATGGTGACTATAGCTTAGTTGGTTAAAGCGCCAGGTTGTGGCCCTGGAGACCGCCGGTTCGAATCCGGCTAGCCACCCCATCTGATCCATTAGCTCAGTTGGCAGAGCACTTGACTTTTAATCAAGGTGTCCGGAGTTCGAATCTCCGATGGATCACCAAAAACCCGAGCACTTAGGTGTTCGGGTTTCATTTTTACTTAGCAGAGATTTTAACTCCGGGGAGTTCGTCGAAGCAGCCGCGAGCAGAAGCTCGCGGACTGTGAAGTCTCGAGCACGCGAAATACGTCGGGCACCGTGCGATGCACGGTCGACGGATTGGTGAGCGCAGAGTATCTCCGATGGATCACCAAAAATAAATGTTACTGTAAAAGTTTCTATAAAGAAAAAACGCATCTATATCAGATGCGTTTTATGTTTTTATCGTACGCCGAAGAGCAAATCTCCGTATGAGGGGAACGGCCAGTATTTTTCTGCAGTAAGTGTTTCTGCAAAATCACAATCTTTGCGAATGAGATTCATACGTGGTAATATTACATCCCTTATATAATTTGCTTCTTCAACAACGTCTTTATAAATAGTTATCTTGCTAATTTCTTCTTCTAACGACTCAAGATTTTTTGATACGTTATCAGTAATGTTTGAAAGTTTAGTTATAACATCTTTTTCAAATTCGCACTTCGCGTTAATTACGCTTTGCTTCTTAATAACAGAATCCGATAAATCAGATACATAAGCAGTAATTGCAGGTAAAATCTCTCTTCTCGCCATATCAACCATTGTATTTGCCTCAATAGCAACAGTTTTACAGTAGTTTTCAAGAATAATCTCAAGTCTTGAGTTAAGTTCTTTTTCAGAGAATACTTTGTGTACAACTAAAGTTTCAATATTTTTCTTGTCAATTAAATGTGGCAAACAGTCAGGTGTAGTGAGATAATTTAATAATCCCCTTTCCTCTGTCGCCTCTTTAATCCAAGCGTCATCATAACCATTACCATTAAAAATAATGCGTTTATGGTCTTTAATGGTCTTTTTAATAAGTGAGTGTAATGCATCATTAAAATCGGTTGCATTTTCAAGCCTATCAGCGTACTGTTTAAGTGATTCAGCAACGGCGGTATTAAGCATAATATTAGCGCAAGCGATACTGTTTGAAGAACCTAGCATACGAAACTCAAATTTATTACCTGTAAAAGCAAACGGAGAGGTTCTATTTCTATCGGTAGTATCACGTTGGAATTTAGGAAGAACATGCACTCCAAGCTTCATAATTTCTTTTTCAGAAGCGTTATATACTTTATCATTTTCAATAGCATCAAGTATATCGGTAAGTTCATCGCCAAGGAACATTGATACAACTGCCGGTGGAGCCTCTTGCGCGCCTAAACGATGGTCATTGCCTGCGGTTGCAACAGAAATTCTTAATAAATCCTGATAATCGTCAACTGCCTTAATAACTGCGCAAAGGAACAATAAAAATTGTGCATTTTCATAAGGTGTTTCGCCCGGTGTAAGCAGATTTACACCAGTATCCGTAGTCATCGACCAGTTATTATGTTTACCACTACCGTTAACACCGGCAAAAGGTTTTTCATGCAAAAGACAAACTAGACCATGCCTTGCAGCTACCGTCTGCATTATTTCCATAGTAAGCTGGTTATGGTCAGTTGCGATGTTGGTAGTTGTATAAACAGGAGCCAACTCGTGTTGCGCGGGTGCAACCTCGTTATGTTCTGTTTTAGCCAAAATACCGAGTTTCCAAAGTTCGTCATCAAGATCTGCCATAAAAGCAGCAACGCGAGGTTTAATAGTACCAAAATAGTGGTCGTTCATCTCTTGACCTTTGGGTGGCTTTGCACCAAAAAGCGTTCTTCCGGTATACACTAAATCCTTGCGTTTATCGTGCATTTCTTTGTCGATAAGGAAATACTCTTGCTCTGCGCCAACAGAAGTTCTAACAAGTTTAACAGAGTCGTTTCCAAATAGTTTAAGAATTCTTATGGCTTGCCTGTTAAGTGCCTGCATTGAACGCAAAAGAGGGGTTTTTTTATCTAGCGCTTCTCCGCCAAAAGAACAGAAAGCAGTTGGAATGCAAAGAGTTTTATCCTTAATAAAAGCGTAGGACGTAGGGTCCCAAGCAGTGTAGCCTCTTGCTTCAAAAGTCGCTCTTAATCCACCGGATGGAAAAGACGATGCATCAGGCTCGCCTTTAATAAGTTCTTTACCCGAAAACTCCATAATAATTCTACCGTCAGAGGCTGGTGTAATAAAACTATCATGCTTTTCTGCGGTAATACCGGTCATCGGCTGGAACCAATGGGTGTAGTGCGTAGCGCCTTTTGAAATTGCCCATTCTTTCATTGCATCTGCAACCGCATTTGCAACAGATAGGTCAAGTCTTATATTTTCATCGATAGTGCGCTTAACTTGTTTGTATACGTCATCGGTTAAGCAAGACTTCATAACCTTATCATCAAACACCAAAGAGCCAAAATATTCGGTAACGTTTTTCATCATATACTCCCCTCAAAAGTAAAGAAAGGCGTGCTAAACACACCTAAAATTTATACAATAATTATACTATCACAGGAAAATATCGTCAAGTACATAAAATTCGTTTTTTTACTTAAATTATAAACTTAAGTTTATCATAATACTTACAAAATTAGGTCAAAAATATTTACAAATATTTAAAATATTAAGGTTAAAACCGCTTGCAACAACAAATATTGTCTGTTATAATTGATTCAAATAACTTTTGAGGTGGATAATGAACACTAACAACACGCCCGTTGAAACGGGTAAAAAAACATGGAAAAACTATTATTGGTTTTATTATAAATGGCATATTTTTTTCACACTGTTTTTCGGTATTGCAATTGCAATTTGCATTACCCAATGCGCAACAAAAGTAGACCCCGATTGCTATATATTATTCAATTCAAATATATTTATAAGCGACCAACAACTTAACGAAGCTGCAGATAATTTAGAGCAATATATTGACGATATTAACGGCGATGAAAAGGTAGAATTGATTGCAATAAACTGCACCTATCCAAAAGGTAATCAAACGCGAATGACACAGGTAAACCAATTAGCAGTGTTACAAATGCAAAGCGAAGATACACATATCTGGATTGTAGATAAAAAAGGCATTGAATTATATCTGCAAAATCCTGATATTGACATATTCGCTACATACGATACTTTCGATTCGTTTGATAACAGAGCGATTTCTGTTTCGAAAATTAAATCATTAAATTGGTTAAACGACAACAGTGAAGGCAATGAATATTATCTGCTTGCAAGAAAAGATAAAGAAGGTAATATTACAAGTGTTGCAAAACAATTTATTGAAAACTTAATGAAATAACTTAATTAAATAACAAAACCACGGTAAACTACTACCGTGGTTTTTTCATTATTTAATGATAATATTATAGTTTTGTGCCTTATTTTCAGGGAATATTTTAACATCGGTAACAATACCATTCTCCCAAGCAAAGTCGATTGTTGCGCCACCTTCAAGTTTAATGCCTTTAAAACAGCCACTGTTCCATTTTTTAGGGGCAGCCGGCAACAAATAAACATCTCGACCATTGCACTGAACAAGCATCTCGATAATTGCAGATGCAAAACCAAAGTTGCCGTCTATCTGGAATGGTGGATGTGCGCAGAATAGGTTTGGATATGTACCACCGCCCGTTAATTTTATAACGTCCAAAGAACTATCAACCGGAGATAATTGGAAGTCGAGCAGTTTTAATGCGCGCTCGCCGTCGTGAAGCCTTGCCCACATATTTGCCTTCCAAGCAACACACCAACCTGTTCCTTCATCGCCTCTCATATTGAGGGATTTCTTACATGCTTCGGCAAGTTCTGGAGTACCATAAGGAGTAATTACTTTTAACGGATGCAACGAATATAAATGAGACACGTGTCTATGATGTATATCTTTTTCAATAACATCCCTATCCCACTCTAATATTCTGCCATCGCTACCGATAAGTAAAGGCATTATTTTTGAATGATATTCACTATATCTTTTTGCTTTTTCATCTAAATTCAGTGCTGTTGCCGCTTCACAAGCCATACGAAAAACATCACGAGTAATAGAGTTAAACATTGCACCATGTTTACCAACGCTACAATACGTTTTTTCTGCAATTACATAGTTATTTTCCGGAGAAGTTGCAGGGCATAAGAACATTTTTCCGTCTTCATCGGTATACAAAAGTTGTATTAAAGTTTCTGCATATTCTTCTAAAAGTGGATACAAAGTGTTTTTTAAATAATCAGTATCTTTAGAAACCAAATATCTTTCATAAAGACCTTGCAAAAGCCAACCAAAAGCAACAGGAAAATACGAAAAAATACAATTATTGAACTTGCCTTTACCGACAGGGTTTGCCTGACGCCAAGCATCGGTTGTATGGTTAACGATAATACCCTCTACGCCAAACCATTCTTTAGCAATGGTCCTACCTGTAACTGCTAAATCTTTAGTTAAATTAACATATGGTATAAAACACTCGTCAAGATTCATCTTAAGGGTTGGCATATAATTCATTTGAGCGTTTATATTTAAGTGATAATCAGAATACCAAGGGGCAAACATCTTTTCATTCCAAAGACCCTGCAAATTCATTGCAACTCCGTCTTCACGAGAAGCAGATATGGTCAGATATTTACCATAGTTAAACATTAAAGTATACATGGAATTATCACTGTTAGCGTTAAGCAGAACATCAGTATTATCATCAGAATCGTCTCCGGTTAAAGAAAGACATGTTCTATTATAAAGCGATGAAAAATCTTTAATATGTGCAGATTTTAGTTCATCAAAACTCTTTTTAGATGCGTTATTTATTGCCTCAACACATAATTTATACTCATCTTTACCATTAGTAAACGGATGGGTTTTAAAATCAACGTATGAAGTTTGAACACTAACCAAAAGAATAATTTCTTTTCCGCTAACACAAACCTTATTATTTATAATTTCGTACGTGCCATCTGTAATAACTTTAACACCAGCTATAGCACGCATACCCTTTTCTTCGTCTACATCACTATATCTATCATATTCTTCTTCAGTTTCGTAGTTTATCACACCCACGGGTGCAATAGTTCGTAAGAAAAGCATATCAGAACTACTGGTTATGCAATTCTGCATAATAGATTTATAACCAACTTTTATCTGTTGGTCCGCATCAGACGATAATCTAACCACCATTATTTTATCAGGATGGCTAACAAAAACTTCTCTACAATATGAAGCACCTTCGCAATCAAAGGTAGTTGTATGTATTGCAGTTGACATATTTAAAGTTCTTTTGTAGTTTGCGGTTTCGTTAAAATCAGACTCAATAATTAAATCTGCTAATGCTAAATATCTTTGTGCATAATCACCGCTAAAATTATAATCCAAGGTTTGTTGTGCCTCTAAATACTTACCTTGCAAAGCTAGTTCTCTTGCTTTTTGGTATATTTCTGGAGAACCGTGAGTAATATCTTCTTTTGGGTTTCCAGCCCAAAAAGTTGACTCATTTAACATAATTTTTTCAACATTAGTACCGCCATATATATGTCCGCCCACAAAACCATTACCAACAGGTAATGCCTCTTGAAAGTTTTTTGCAGGACTAGAATATTTTAGAATATTATTCATAAAAAAGCGCTCCTTAAATCTGTATGATTTAATCTAAATATATCATAAATAAAATCAAATTCAACAAAATAACAAAAATATGTTAATTTACAGCAATAAAATGTTATAAAAATGTAGAGAGGTCTAGCAGTTGTACACAACCGCTAGACCTATAATACAATTCTTTATTTTATCATGCTATAAAATTCATCTAAGTCAATTATTTTAACGCCCAAACTTTCTGCTTTAGTTAGTTTGCTTCCTGCAGATTCGCCTGCTAAAACATAGGTAGTTTTTTTAGAAACACTCGACGAAGTTTTTCCGCCAAACTGCTCTATAATCTTTGAAGCTTCTTCTCTTGTTATACCATCTAAAGTACCGGTTAAAACAAATGTCATACCGTTGAATCTATTATCAATAACATTAGATTTTACTTCAAGTTTAAGGCCACATTCTTTGAAAGAATTAACTAGTTCAGTCGTTTCGGCTTGATTAAAGAATTCAGACGCAGACAATGCTAATGTTTCACCAAAACCTTCAATTTCTAAATAATCTTCATAGGTCGCATTTAGTATAGAATCAATACTTAAAAATTTATCACAAATAAGTTTAGAGGCTTTTTGACCTATATTTCTTATACCAAGCGCATAAACAAACCTATAAAGTTCATTGTCTTTTGATTTTTGAATAGAATCTATTAGATTCTCGGCAGATTTGTCTGCAAATCGTTCAAGAGTTAAAAGTTTTTCCTTAGTGAGTTTATAGATATCAACCGGATTTTTAACCAATCTACTATCAACTAATGCTTCAACAACAGCAGGTCCCATTCCCTCAATATCCATAGCATCACGCGATGCAAAATGGCTAAGATTTCTCAAAAGTTGTGCGGGGCAAGCTGGGTTTGTGCAACGAGTAACTGCTTCATCATCGATTCTTGAAACCACAGAATTACAAGAAGGGCATCTACTTGGTATTTGATATGTTATAGCGTTTTCTGCGTGTTTTATAACAGACACTACTTCAGGGATAATATCCCCCGCTTTTCTAACCACAATTGTGTCGCCAATACATATCCCTTTTTCGTTTATAAAGTCTTGATTATGAAGGGTCGCTCTACTGACACTGGTACCTGCCAAAAGCACACTATTAAACACCGCAGTAGGCGTTAGTGCGCCTGTTCTACCAACGTTTATCTCTATGTCGGTAAGAACGGTTTCTTTTTCTTCGGGTGGGTATTTATAAGCAATTGCCCATTTTGGGAATTTAGATGTGCTTCCAAGCACCTTTCTTTGTGCAAAATCATCGACCTTAATGACTGCACCGTCTATATCAAAATCAAGAGAGCCTCTAATCTCGCCAATTCGTTTTATTTCATCTATAACATCTTCGATAGAATTACACCTAGTATAAAAAGGCAAAGTATTGAAGCCTAACTCTTTCAAATAGTCAAGCGATTCAATATGCGAGTTAAGTTCCTTACCCTCAATTCTTTGTATATTAAACATAAAAATATCTAGATTACGTTTTCTTGTTACTTCTGCATCTTTTTGTCTTAATGAACCCGCCGCGGCATTTCTAGGATTTTTCGGCACTTGTAGTCCGTTGATTTCTTGATACTTATAAAACTCATAAAAACTTTCATGAGACATATAAACCTCGCCGCGAGCCTCGACAAGTGGCAGTTTAACGCTTAATTTTGTAGGAACTGTTTTAATTGTTTCTAGGTTTTCAGTAACATTCTCGCCAACGTCGCCATCTCCCCTAGTAGAGCCGATATAAAGATTACCGTTTCTATATTCAAGAGATACTGAAAGACCGTCTATTTTTGGCTCGACGGAGTATACAACGTTATCGAATGTTTGCTTAACACGCTTGTCAAAAGCAATTATTTCATCGAAAGAAAAGGCATCTTGCAAACTTTCCATTCTAACCGTATGCCTAACTTCTGAAAACTTTTTAGAGACAGCGCCGCCAACGTTAGATGTTGGAGAATCGTCATGTGCTAATTCCGGGTATTTATTTTCAAGTTCAACTAATTCGCGTAACATCAAGTCGTATTCCCTATCACTGATTTCGGGAGCATCCAACTCGTAATAAAGTTTACTGTGATGCTTTAATTTAGCGGTTAGTTCATCAATTTTAGTTTTAATTTCCTGCATAAATTATCCATCCTTTGCGGTTAATCCATATATAGTTCCATAAGCTTCTGGAACCTCGCCTACAATTACAGTTTCGGCAATAATAAAATCGTTATTCACTGTTGATACATGGTCGCCGTCGTTAAGAACCAAACAGTATTTAACTGCAACATTTACGATTACTGAATGACAGGTTTGATTAAGTCCGGAAGATCTAAATTTACTATCAATACTAGCAGTTGTAGAACAGTATAAATCGTAAAGAATATGTATGTCGGGTCCCCTATTAGATAACATATTAAAGCCACTAAGGCTACCTAACTGAACAACAGTTTCAAGACAACTATATTTTTTAAGTAACTTTTGTGTTTTTAAAATGATTTTAGATTTTATCTTATTAACTTTCGGCGTGTTTGCTGTTATAGAAACAACTGTACCATTATTATAATTGGTGTTTATAATATCTGAATATTGCAAATTTAATTCATCAATAATATATTCAACCGACTGTGATGCGCATTTAGAAATTTTATCTTCAGCATTTTTAATAGAAATGCCAACGATTATATCCGTAATAGAATTATCATAATGAAATAAAATAGCAATCGAAATTATTATAAAAATTAAAAATTTGATTATTTTGCGCGCAACTTTATTTTGTTTTTTAAACATCTTACGCCTGAATAGCATACAATTTCCACCTTTATTATTGGATATTACATACTACTCAAAAGGAAAAATATTTGTTAAAAACTTTAAGATAAATACGCAAAATGAGGCGGAAAACCGCCCCATTTAATTTAGCCTAACATATTTATAAGTATGCCTGCAGCTACCGCCGAGCCGATAACACCGGCTACATTGGGGCCCATAGCGTGCATTAAAAGGAAGTTGCCCGGATCGTACTGTTGACCAACTTTCTGAGATACACGCGCAGCCATTGGAACTGCAGAAACACCGGCAGAACCAATAAGAGGATTAACCTTACCGCCTGTTACCAAATACATAAGTTTACCGAATAGAACACCGCCTGCAGTACCAAAACAGAAAGCAGCAAGACCCATTGCAACGATTTTTAAGGTTTCAAGAGTCAAGAAGGTTGTACCTGTTGTGGTAGCGCCAACAGAAACACCCAAGAATATCGTGATAATATTCATAAGTTCATTTTGCGCAGTCTTTGAAATTCTATCAACTACGCCAGATTCACGCATTAGGTTACCAAGCATTAGCATACCAACAAGTACGGCAGAATCTGGCAATAAAAGAGAAACGATGATAGTTACAAGAATTGGGAAAATAATTTTTTCTGTTTTAGAAACAGTGCGAAGTTGAGCCATTCTAACTTTACGCTCTTTTTCGGTTGTTAGTGCTTTCATAATTGGTGGTTGGATAACAGGAATCAACGCCATATATGAGTATGCAGCAACGGCGATTGGACCTAAGTATTCGGGTGCAAGTTTCGACGTAACAAATATAGCTGTTGGACCGTCTGCGCCGCCAATAATACCTATAGAACCAGCAACGTTAGCAGGCATTCCCAACGCTAATGCGCCTAAAAACGCAGCGAAAATACCTAACTGTGCAGCAGCACCAAGCAAAAAGCTTTTTGGGTTACTGATGAGAGGTCCAAAGTCGGTCATACAACCTATGCCAAGGAAAATAAGTGGTGGATAAATACCTAGTTTTACACCTAAATAGAGTATATCTAGTAATCCGCCTTCGTGTAATATCTTAGAGAAATTCAAGCCGTTTTCAAGCGCTGCCGAATTAAATAATTCGGGGTGAAAGATACCCGAAAAAGGCAAGTTGGCCAATAACATACCAAATGCAATTGGCAAAAGCAAAAGGGGCTCAAACTCTTTTTTTATCGCAAGATACAAAAGAACGCAAGCAACACCAATCATTATTAGGTTCAAATAGCCATTACCTTCAAAGAATCCTGCGAAACCTGAATTCGAAAATATCTCTTTGATTGTATCAATAAAAGACATCTAAATTTTCCCCTTTCCTTAGAATGCGCGAGTGTTCTGAATAATACCAGCATTTGCCCAAGCACTTCTTTGTGTTTTTGAATCAGAACGCTTTATTGAGCGAATAACGGGTGTAACATCAGAACCACTATAAAGATATGCAACAGCAGCTGCAATT
Source organism: Acutalibacteraceae bacterium (assembly GCA_045656265.1). Lineage (GTDB taxonomy): Bacteria > Bacillota > Clostridia > Oscillospirales > Acutalibacteraceae > UMGS1532. The sequence goes on from JAZOQV010000070.1 coordinate 10,107, forward strand.
GTAGCAACGACATCGTCATCGGATTCGGAAGAAAAATTAGTATTATTAACTTTTGGTGCAGGCTTAACTTGCTTTTCAGGTTTTGGAGGTTTTGCCGCTTTTGGCTTAGTGGTACCATTAGCTTTATCCATAATTTTGCCGAATACAGCTATGCATATAACCAATAAAACAAGCATTAAAAACACAATTGATATGCCGCAAAGAGCAACATTCGAAGCAGCGCTCCAATTAAACCCCTTGCCGATTGCACCATCAACAACAGCAGTTTTATATCCAATTTCTGATAGTAAAGATAGCATTAAAATTCCTCCGAATTAAAACAATTAAGAACATTATATATTAAAATAATATATAAATCAACAGTTTTTTAAAAAATTGTTATTTTTTTAACGAATATCCGCCAACTGAGCGAATATTAAGAACATAGCAGTTGCCAACGCCGAAAACTTTTTCAATCATTTCTTTATATTTGCTAAGTAAATCATTAGGAACAAAAGCTTGAATTGTGCCGGCAAATCCACCGCCATGAACACGAACTGCTCCCCTACCACACAAGAATTTTTCGGTCAAAGCAATCGCTACCGACAATCCCTGCTCATTTGGAAATCTAGTTGAAAACACATTTTGCAAATATTTAAACGAAGAGTCGCCAGATTGCTTAATAAGTGTTAAAAATCTCTCAAAATCGCCATTTTCTAAAGCATTTGCTTCATCGACAGCACGCTTATTATCAGCATAAAAATGAATGCCGCAAAGCACAGGTTTATCGCCGAATTCTTTACGAAGTTCAGGAATGGCAGTTAAAAAATCCGCCTCATCAATTTCACGTAAATAATTTTTACCAAAATAGTTTGCTACCTTTTTGCAGCCTACTGTAATATCTGCGTAATCGTCAGTTAAATCAGCATGATTGCCACCGGTATTAACAATACAAAGAGAATGATTTTGGCTTGCAATATCAAAGTTGATTTTTTTAATAATAGGATTTTCTGTATCGTTAAAATCAATTGAAGTGAATCCGCCAACAGAACTAGCCATTTGGTCCATAAGTCCGCAAGGCTTACCAAAATAGATATTTTCTGCTTTTTGAGCATATTTTGCGATGCTTACAGAATCAACTTTACCATCGTTAAATAGGTTACTAATTATTACGCCAATTAAAACCTCGAAAGCGGCAGACGAAGATAGACCAGAACCTTTTAAAACATTAGAAGTAGTATATGCATCAAAACCGCCAATATTATAACCGTTTTTCTTCATAACTCCAAGCATTCCGCGAATTAAAGCGGATGCTCTGCCATACTCTTTTTCACATGGTTCAAGGTCATTAAGAGACACTTCGTCCATATCATAACCTTCAGATTTAATACGAACTACATTGTCATTGTTTTTTGAAACAACCGCAACAACGTCAAGATTAACGCTACCCGCTAATACGCATCCATGCTGATGGTCGGTGTGATTGCCACCAACTTCAGTTCTACCCGGCGCACTAAATAAAGATACTTCACGTTCGCCGAATAAATTTATAAACTCTTCGCAAGCATTAGCATATCTTTTTTTAGCAAAATCAGTTTCTCCATAAAGAAGGCTAAAGTCAGAATCAAAATAGCCTTCGTTTATTTTATCAACAGTTTCGTTAATAATCTTCTTTCACTCCTCAAATTATAAACAAGCGCAAATTTCTTTAGTATCTCTCGCAATAACAAGTTCTTCATCAGTAGGAATAACATATACAGCAACCTTTGAATCGGCAGTAGAAATTCTTACCTCTTGACCTCTGGAATCATTAGCCTCATAATCACAAGCAATTCCAAGGAAAGAAAGTGTATCACAGATGTTTTTACGAATACGTGGGTTATTTTCGCCCAAGCCACCAGTAAACACAATAGCATCAGCACCACCCATAGCAGCAATGTAAGAACCAATATATTTTAAAATTTGATATTCTTGCATAGTTGTGGCAAGTAATGCACGTTTATCTCCATTGTCTGCCGCATCACAAACATCGCGACTATCGTTAGAGATGCCTGATACACCTAAAAGACCCGACTTTTTATTGCACATATTGTTAATATCTTCAAAGCTCATATTCTCTTTTTCGCCGATAAACGTTAAGACAGATGGATCCATAGAGCCACAACGTGTACCCATCATAAAGCCATCAACAGGAGTAAAGCCCATACTGGTGTCAACACACTCACCGTTTTTAACAGCGGAAATAGAGCAACCATTACCTAAGTGGCAGGTAACAATTTTAAGGTCTTTAATATCTTTGTCCATAAGTTCTGCTAAACGATTGCTTACGTACTTGTGCGAGGTGCCATGGAAACCATACTTTCTAACGCCATATTTTTCATAATACTCGTAAGGAATTGCGTAAGTATATGCATAATCAGGAATAGTACTGTGGAAAGAAGTATCGAATACTGCTACTTGTGGAACATCTTTGCCTAAAATGTTGATACAAGCCTTTATACCAAGCACACCTGGAGGGTTATGTAACGGTGCTAATACGCTTAAATCACTTATCTGCTCTATAACCTCATCGGTAATTAAAGTAGATTTATTGAATATCTGACCACCATGAACTACGCGATGACCAACGGCAGAAATCTCTTCCATACTATCTATAACTGCAAGCTCGCCCTCTGTTAAAGCGGCAACTAGCACGTTAAAAGCCTCAACATGTGATGGCATTGAGATTTCTTTTTTATAGCTCTCCCCTTTAGCTTTGTGATTGATAACACCGGATGTACCAATTCTATCGCAATTACCCTTTGCAAGAACGTTTTCATTTTCCATATCAATTAATTGATACTTCAATGAAGAACTACCTGCGTTAATAACTAAAATTTTCATAATTTACCTCCATAAATATATTGAACTTATTTGTTAAATATTGTATTATAATAACATACATTGTAATTTTACTACAAACTATATCTTTTTTCAAGGAGAAATTATGAAAGCGTCCGGAATTATTGCAGAATTTAATCCTTTTCATAATGGACATAAATATATCGTTGACTCCGCAAAGAAAGAAAGTGACTGTGTAGTTGCGATAATTAGTGGCAATTACGTACAACGCGGTACACCTGCCTACTTTTCAAAGTTCGTAAGAGCTAAAGCCGCTATTGAAAATGGTGTTGACTTGGTAATTGAACTTCCATCACCTTGGTCAACGTCGTTTGCACAAAATTTTGCAATAGGCGGAGTTTCACTTTTAAAAGACCTCAAAGTTGATAACATAGTTTTTGGCTGCGAAAGCGACGAACTTGAAAAATTAGAAAAAATAGCAAAAAACGATAATTTTGATTTTGACAAAACATTTAAAGGTACCTATGCCGGCGCCAGACAGCAAGCTGTAGAAAAAGCACTGGGAAAAGATTATTCAAAGCTGCTT
>JAZOQV010000071.1:0-6780 GCA_045656265.1 Acutalibacteraceae bacterium
TTTTTATTTTATCACAAGCATTGTGTAAGTTCAACCCCATGTGAAAATGTCCTACACCGTAACGAGCAGGGAATTTGTAAAGCAAATTCCGTTTCAGCCAGTGACCTTGCTGAAAAAGAAAATCGAGTGTTCATAACTTAAGTCCGTTATGAACACTCGATATGGTGCGGGTGACAGGACTTGAACCTGCACGTGAAAGACACTAGATCCTAAGTCTAGCGCGTCTGCCAATTCCGCCACACCCGCATATATAAACTATTTAATTGTTAGGCAGACGCGCTTTGCGTTAATACAAAGTTTCTGCCCGCGTTGACTCTTGCGGTGCCTTTTTGCGTTTCGCTTACTCGTCCACCGATATTCTTTTAAAGAACATTACTATTATATGTAACCTTTCAGGAAATGTCAAGCGTTTTTTGCAAAATCTTGTAATTGTTTTGTTTTAAATCTACACTTGGGCGTTTTATTATAGTTAACCCCCGCAGTTTTTTGAACTGCGGGGGTTGCTTTTAGTCTTTGCTTATTACCTTTTTCTGCCAGGATTTTTTATTACACTTAGGGCAACGCATATATCTTGTTCTGCCCATGTGCGGCGCAAGGTTAACCGCTTTATAGGTTGGCACGTATTTGTGCCCGCATTCTTTACATTCGTAGTAGCCTGCAACCTGCTCTATTTTAAGTGTAAAGAAAAAGCCGATAAACGCCGGAATAAAGCCCGAAAAGGCAAGAATCAACCTCTGCCACTCTTCCATTGGAACATACGAAGCGATAATGGTTGGCCCAATCAAAATAAGAATCGACAGACCGCCGATTACCCATTCGAGCGCTAGTAATCTTTTATCGTTTTCTTCCTTTTGCTTTACTATTTCCAGCAAGGTTTTCTCTAATTCTTTATTGTAATTATCCATTTTCAATCTCTCCCCACGTAATAGTTCGTTTACTGTTATCGAAAGTATCTCGCATAACTCAAGCATTATAGAGGCGTCGGGCAAGGATTTGCCCCTTTCCCACTTTGAAACTGCCCTATCTGTGATTCCCAGTTTTTCGGCAAGACTACTTTGTGTTAATCCCACCTGTTTTCTGCATTCTGCAATAAATGCGCCTATCTTTATCTGATTCATAGAGCACCTCCTTTGGTTTTGCTTAATGATATTCCGTTTTCGAGAAAAAATAAACATACCGTTGGTTGAGTTTTGGATTTTTCATCTCTATTATACCATTTTTGCGGCACTTTTCCACATATTTATTTAAAAATTGCCGTGGCAAAAGCCACGGCGCGATTGTTAGTTTAACATTGTTTCCACAAGCGAATAGGCAAAAAGCCAGTTCATTTCTCTTGTTGGGTGGTTGATTTTATTTGCCAAAAGTTCGGTTACATTAGCGCCGCTTGCTTCTAAAAGTTTCCACTTTTTATAGCAATCGCAAACCTTAACACCCTTCTCTTCACAAAGTTTTATTGCCGCATTGATATACTCGTCAAACACGCCGTCAAGTTGTAGTTTTTTGGTGTTTTCGGCAATCTTTAACATTTGCGCGTCGGTTAATTGCATACTTATTTCGGTGTTAAGCATATTTGGGGTCATAAAAATCGCCTCTATACCCTCTTTTTTCAACCGAGCGAAAATACTACCAAGCGCCTCGAGGTATTTTAAAAGGCCCTCTCTGCCGTATCCGACGTCGTTAAGTCCAAAACATACCACCACCAAATCGGGATTATGGCGCAAAACATCCTTTTCTAGTCGCTCGTATCCGTGTGGCGCATTGTCTCCGCTAATGCCTGCATTTATAATATTTATCGGCACCGACGGGTACAAAACACTGAAAATTTTTGCTATGTAATTGTGGTATGCCGCCCCCTTGTCAAAGACGGTTTGAATACCCTTTGCATCTCTATAAATTTCAAAACAACCTTGTGTTACGCTATCGCCCAAAAAGGCAATCGTAACCCCATCTGCCCCCATATTATCGGCAATTTTCGCCTTGAATTTCTCTACAATTTTCATAAAAAACCCCTTCTTTAAAATTTTTCCAATAATTTATATTTGCTCTTTTTAAAGAACTCGTTTTCGGGCTCGACCGACAGCACATAAGTTGTCTTTCCCAAGAGAGAATTCAAATAACTTTCATATTCTAAACCGCTTTCGATAAAGGTTTTATCGCCTGTGCCGAACTTTAAAAAGTAATAAATATCCTTACGCAAATTGCGTTTGTAATCGCTTGGAACGGCAACCTTCTCGTTAACAACCAAGCCCGTTACCGTCTGCCTTGAAGTGTTGGTAACAAAGCGGGTTTTCTTTAGGTTTAGTTCAAAACCCATACTTTCAAGAAACGCCTTTGCCTTAGAATAGGCGTGATACAAAGGTTCATTAGAAGAAAAGGTTATGTCGTCGCAGTACCTTGTGTAAGTAATATTTTTCTTTTTGCACCACTCGCCCATAACGTTATCAAAATGCTTCATAACAAGGTTTGAAAGCATTGGTGAGGTTGGCGCGCCTTGGACAAGTGCCCCTTTATAGCAACAAAGGTTGGTTAATGCCACACCAACAGAAGTTCTGTAATAATTTTTATTAAAAACAGCAGACAAAATTTGCTCGAAAGTTATACTGCCAAAGAAATCGGTTATATCAATTTTAAGTAAGTACTTTTTATTTATATGCGGAGTAGCATTATCCGAAAGATTTTTGCCCTTAATATACGCATTTGCGTAAGGAGATACGCTATAATTCGATAATATTTTTATTAAAATTCTTTTTTGAACCCAACGTAAAGTATACGTAGGAGCATAAATTTTTCTAGTGCCCCCGTTTTTCTTGCTAATTTCAAAAAAATTATACTGCTTTTCTGTTTTGTTTAAAAGTTTGAACAATTCAACTTCTTTTACTCCAAGAACTTCTGCGAGTTGATACAAATCATATATAAACGGGGTTTTATGAGTTTTACTATATTCGGTTGCAACTTCGGTAGCCTTCATAAGACCATATCTTTTTAAAAAATAGCGGTCTTCGCTAAAAAAGGTTATGCCTTTTTTAGAAATCTTCATAAAATCCCTCCTTTTATATACAAATATACATCTCTTTGCAATACAAAATAATCTGAAAATAAGCGGAATTGAACGGTTACAATCACGAAGTGATTTTTAGTTCAATGAAGCAGTTTTCAGTAGGCGCTTTACGTAAGGAAAGCGCGCTACCTCATGAATCCTTGGATAGCGACTCGCTACCCCCGTCTTGAAACAAATCAAGCCTATCGCTATTGCAAAGAGATGTATTTTTTGCCTTGTTACATTGTTAATTATATCAACTAGCGTGTACCAAAAATGGTTCATTACGATATTATATTCGCTAAAAACTCAAAATTCCCCTTTTTTTGAGAAAATTAACAAATTATTTTGTGATTATTCGCCCTCGAACGATGTGTATACTGCTTTTTCAAAAAATCTTGCCGATTCATTTGCCGCGCCACCATCGGTTTTAGAGTTTTTCATAAATACCGCGCAAATATCATTTTCGGGGTCAATCCAAAAATGCGATCCATAAGCGCCACTCCAACCAAACGCGCCTATCGGCAAATAGAGGTATTCGGGCTCGGTTATAACCCTGACGCCAAGGCCCCAACGCTCGTTCCCATTTTGAACTTCCTTTGGTACCCAGGGCGTGCTCATTAAGGCGATAGACTCCTCGCTAACGATTCGTTTTGTGTCGGTTTTTCCGCGATTTAGAAGCATTTTTGCAAATTTCATATAATCGCTAATTGTTGAAACAAGTCCCGCGCCGCCAAGGTAATGTGTGCTGGGAAACGCCTCGAAAACACAACCCTCGAACATCTCAAATTCATCGTTTTTATCGTCTTTTCTGATGTGCATTTTAATAAGCCTTCCCAACTGCTCGGTGCTGGGTGTAAAGGTTGTGTCTACCATACCACAAGGCTTGAAAATTTCTTCGGTTATAAAGGTTAGATAATCCTTGCCGCTAACCATTTCAACGATTTTAGCAATCAAATCAAACGCGCCCGTACCACTATACTGTTGCTTGGTTGTCGGCTCGTAATCAAGCCCGATTCTTATCATATAATCTACGCTTGCGTCCAAGGTTTTTCTATCGGCATCGGTCATATTAGAAAACTTATCGTAGTTACTACCAATGCCGCCACAATGGCTTAAAAGATTTCTGATAGTTGGCAGATTTTTAGGCAGACCTAAATAGTTTCTGTTGCTATCGGTTATATGTATATCCTTGATTTTTGGGAAGTATTTTGACGTGCAGTCGTCTAGCGACAAAAGTCCCCTTTCCACAAGGATTAGTACCGCTATTGCGGTAATGGGTTTAGTCATAGATGCTAGTCTAAATAGGGTGTTATCCGCAACGGGCGTACCGCAAAGACCGGTCTTGCCGTAACATTTATGAAACACTGTTTTGCCACGCTGACACACGCTGTATGCCGAGCCAAAAACCTTGTTATTAGCAAAATCATACTCTGCCACCGCGTTAATATTCTTTTCTAATAACGCTAAATTTAACTTTTTCACACAATCTACCCCCAGGGCTTTTATAGCATAATTATAGCACCGCTATTTCCAATTTACAAGGCAGTTTTTATAAGAGATTTTGACATTTTTTAATTGACTTTGCTTTTTGGTAAGTATATAATTTATTTGTGGGAAGTTGGTTTTGCTAACTCCTATCCCAAAGCCCTTTAGGGTTTTGGTTTTTGAAACAATAAAATTGCAGAAAGAAGGTATCCGATGGACATATTATCCTTTTGGGCCGAAATGACAGCAAATCCGCTGCTTTTTGTTGCGGTTGCACTTACCCTTGGTGTTATTTTGGTAAACGGTTGGACCGATGCGCCTAACGCTATCGCAACCTGCGTTGTTACAAGGTGTATGCCGCCCAAAGCCGCTATACTTATGGCTGCGGTCTTTAACTTTTTGGGCGTTTTTGTAATGACCACCATAAACGCCACCGTTGCCGAAACCATAACAAAAATGGTGGATTTTGGCGATAATCACGAGCATGCTATTATAGCGCTTAGCGCTGCGCTTTTTGCTATCGTGCTATGGGCAACTCTGGCTTGGGTTTTTGGTATACCAACAAGCGAAAGCCACGCGCTTATAGCCGGTCTTACAGGTAGTGCGATTGCGCTTAACAACAGTTTTAGTGGTGTAAACGGCGCCGAATGGGTAAAGGTTATCTATGGTATCGGTGTTTCGGTAGTTCTCGGTTTTGGCCTTGGTTGGCTTATCTGCAAACTCGTTACAAAGATTTTTTACAATGCTAACAGACCAAAAACAGAGCCGTTTTTCAAAGGCGCGCAAATTGTAGGCGCGGCTTATTCTGCATTTATGCACGGCGCTCAGGACGGACAAAAGTTTATGGGCATTATCGTTTTGTGCCTGTATATGTCTAAAGGACAAGCAATCCCCGAGGGAATGACCCCGGAGGCTTGGATTATGATTCTTTGCTCGGTTATAATGGCGCTTGGTACTGCGATGGGCGGTAAAAAGATTATCAAATCGGTTGGTATGGATATGGTAAAACTTGAAAAATACCAAGGTTTTTCTGCCGACTTTGCGGCATCTACCTCCCTTTTGCTTTGCTCTATCTTAAGTTTGCCCGTTTCTACAACCCACGCAAAAACAACCTCAATTATGGGTGTCGGCGCGGTTAAACGCATCTCCGCTATAAACTTCGGTGTGGTTAAAGAAATGGTACTAACTTGGGTGCTAACCTTCCCCGGTTGCGGACTTGTAGGCTTTCTAATGACTAAGTTATTTATGTTCATCTTTATATAAAAAGAAAGGATTTGATATTATGGCAAAAGCCGATAAATTCTATTTTGAAAACTTTATGGATTGTGCAGACCTTGCAAAAAAAGCGTCCTCTTACCTTGTTAGTTGTCTCGAAAACTACGACGCTAATAATCTTGAAACAATGCTTAAAGAAATGCACGACATTGAACATAGCGCAGACCTTAAAAAGCACGAAATGAACGAGGCGCTTGCCAAGGCTTTCGTAACACCTGTTGACCGCGAAGACCTTGATATGTTAAGCCAACAACTTGACAACGTTCTTGACTTACTTGAAGAAGTTATGCAGAAATTGTTTATCTACGACATTAAAGAGATTGACCCACCTGCAATTGAGTACGCTAAAAATATCGTTAGAGGTTGCGAGTTGCTTTACGAAATTATGGCAGACTTCGAAAACTTCAAAAAATCCAAAAAACTACGCTCGCTTATTATCGAGTGCAACGATATAGAAGAAGTGTGCGACAGGTTGTATCTAGCATCGGTACACGAGTTAACCAAAAAATCAACCGACCCACTTACCACTCTTTGCTGGTATAAAATTTACGACCGCTTTGAAGCATGCGCCGACGCTTGCGAGCATGTTGCCGAGTGTGTAGGTTCAATCATTCTTAAAAACACATAATATAATGTAACAGACAATTAGGGCACCCTCTGCAAAGAAGGTGCCCCAATTAGTTTTTTTACATGGAGCAAGGTACGGGAGTCGAACCCGCCTCATCTGGTTGGGAACCAGAGGTACTACCGATGTACTAACCCTGCATTTATTACACATTTAATTTAGCACAAATAGGCAGTGTTGTCAATCAAAAAAGGTTGACAAATCGCGACAAAATCGGTTGACACTTTGATTTTATGCTGATATAATAATCTCGAAAAAACAGCAATATATTGTTAAAAAGGTGATGTTATGAAATACGTTTACGACCACGATTTACACATACACAGCGGAATTTCTATGTGTTCAGGCGACCCAG
>JAZOQV010000072.1:0-2147 GCA_045656265.1 Acutalibacteraceae bacterium
TTCCAAGATCCATATCAATTATCTCGTGATTTGGAAGAAACCGAAGAAGCGCGCGAAATCATTATGTCTTACGCAGTTTTGGGCGAGATGTTATTAAATCGTGCTGAAACCGTTTGGGCAGGCAATATCCTTATGGCAGAGTATATGCCTGAAGTTGTAAAGCTTGTTGCAAAACGTAGAATTTTTAACGCTACGAGCATTGGGGCTAATGCGATTGTTACCGCAAGTGTTTCCGAATATGTATCTCTTAAGGCAGTAGCTGAAGACGTTGAAATCATATCTATTGAAGATTTAATTTTAGGTGAATAATTATGTTAGTTAACTTAAAATATGTGCTTGATATTGCCGAAAAAGGTGGATTTTGTATTCCGGCTTTCAATGTGTACAATATGGAAAGCGCAATGGGTGTTATCAAAGCGGCCGAAGAAACCAGGGCACCAATTATTATGCAAGTTTATCCCCGTCTTATGAAAGAAGAAACAGGCTATTATTTAGCACCTGTAATTATAGCTGCCGCAAAAAGAGCCACTGTTCCTGTTTGTTTCCATCTTGATCATGGTCCGAGTGAACTTGAAACAACACGTTCAATTCGTTACGGCGCAACAGGTATTATGCTTGACGGCTCAACATTGCCTTTTGAGGAAAATATTGCTTTAACAAAGCGCGTTGTTGAAACATGTAATTTTCTCGATGTTCAAGTTGAAGGTGAGTTGGGTCATGTTGGCACAACTGCCGATACTGACATGGATGAGTTTACAACAGCTGAAGATGCTAAAAGATTTGTTGAAGAAACAGGTGTAGCTTGTCTTGCAGTGGCAGTTGGCACTGCTCATGGTAAGTATAAGAAACCGCCAAAGCTTGATATTGAAAGAATTGAGGCTATCCGTAAAGCTACAAACAATACTGCTCTTGTTTTACATGGTGGCTCGGGTGTTCCTGATGAAGAAATAAGAAAGGCTGTTAAAGCAGGTATTCGCAAGATGAATTTTGCTACTGATATTTGCTACACATTCCTTGATTGTTGCCTTGAAGAGCTTCAAAAACCGGACAGAGCGATAGCTATTGATAACTTTATGAAAAAGCCCATCGAAGCAGTTAAGGATTTCTGCATTACTCGTATAAAACTTGTTGGCGCAGATGGAAAGGCATAAATTATGGCAAAAATAGTAGGCATAGGTGCAAACGTGTTTGACACCCTTTACAATATCCCTACATACCCGACCGAAGATACTAAAATGAGAGCTACCGCCAGTAAAACTGCTGGCGGTGGCCCTGTTGCCACAGGTCTTGTGGCAGCACAAAAATTAGGCGAAGAAACGGCATATATAGGTGTTTTGTCGGATGATAACGGCGGTAAATTTTTAAAAGAAGATTTCGTAAAATACGGTGTTAATACCGATTTTATAGAAGTAAAATCGGGTTATCGTTCCTTTGCATCGGTTTTGTGGCTTTGTGCAGATAGTGCAACACGTACCTGCGTTTTTGATAAAGGTGATTTACCACCACTTGTATTAAACGATGCTCAAAAACAGGCTATTAAAGATGCTAGTATTCTTATGGTTGATGGCAACGAAATGGATGCTGCTGTTGAAGCCGCTAAAATAGCCCGTCAAAATGGTACAAAGGTACTTTATGATTGCGGTGGTCTTTACGACGGCGTAGAAAAGCTTTTGGCACTTACCGATATTATGATTCCGTCCGAAGAATTTTCGCTCGGTCATACGGGCTGTAAAACCGCTGAAGAAGCGGCTAAAAAACTTTATGAAACTTATAATCCTGAAATTGTAGTTATTACTCAGGGTAAAAAGGGCGGAGTAATTTACGATGGTAAGGATATAGTTTCATACCCGATTTATCCCGCAAAGGTTGTTGATTCAAACGGATCGGGTGACGTGTTCCACGGTGCTTTTGCGGCGGCGGTTGCAAAGGGTTACGACTATCTTAAATGTTGTCATTTTAGTAGTGCTGTGTCGGGTCTTAAATGTACCGGTGTTGGCGCACGTGAAAGTGTACCCGACTTTGAAACCGCTAAAAAATACTTAAAGGAGAACGGTTATGAGTTATAATTATAAAAAGGCTTATACTCCCGCTAACGGATATACCCCTATTTGTAAGATAGGTGAATGTAGTCTTAAAAAACTTGAATT
>JAZOQV010000073.1:0-49401 GCA_045656265.1 Acutalibacteraceae bacterium
GCAAGCTGACCTGCTGAGGTAACGTTTGTCATAGATACAAGTAATGCTTGCAGTATGGTTAAACCACCGTCTACGGCAAAAATGCCAAATGCAAATGCTACCGAAAGGTAACCAAGGCAGATAGGTAATCCATCTACTATACCTTTTTTAAAACTGTTAATCTCTTTCATTACACATTGCACTCCACTTGGGTTATCTTGCCGCCGCCTAAAACCGTATCGCCGTCATAAAGCACAACAGATTGACCGGTTGTAATAGCGCGTTGTGGTTCATCAAACACTATTTTTACATCTCCGTTTGGCAAAACGTTTGCAATTGCGAGTTGTTCCTTGTGTTTATAACGGGTTTTGGCTTTTACACATATTTCACTTGTAGGCGAAATGCCACTAATCCAGTTGAATTCACTGGCAATCAGTGTTTTAGTGAACAAGTCATCGTTTTCGCCAAGAATAACGCTATTGGTCTCCATACACTTTCTGCAAACGTAGGCGGGCGCTTTAAGAGCTAAACCTAAACCTTTACGTTGTCCAATAGTGTAGCGAATAATACCGTTATGTGTACCCAAAATAGTACCATCTTTATAAACAAAGTTGCCTTTTTCGTATGTTTTGCCGGTATATTCTTCTATAAATCTTGCATAATCGCCATCAGGTATAAAGCAAATGTCTTGGCTATCCTTCTTTTCAGCGTTTATAAAACCGTTTTTAGAAGCAATATCCCTTGCTTCTGCCTTGCTTAAATTTCCTAGAGGCAACAAGGTGTGAGAAAGAATATCTTGGGTCATATTGTAAAGTACATAACTTTGGTCTTTCGATTGGTCTAAACCCTTTTTTAGTTTGTATAGACCTGATTCTTCATCAAACTCAATTTGGGCATAGTGGCCTGTAGCGATGTAGTCAAAGCCATTATCCTTCATATACTTTATTAGCAAATCCCACTTAATGTATTTATTGCAATCAATACAAGGGTTGGGAGTATCACCAAGTTCATAACTTTCTATAAATCTATCTATAACTTCTTTGGTAAATTCTTTTGTAAAATCCAGAAGGGTAAAGGGGATATTAAGTTTTTTTGCAACGCTTTTTGCATCTTCGGCGGCATACTTATCGCCACTTGCATTTAATTGCATGGTAGCGCCCATACAATCAAAGCCACTATCTATAAGTATTTTTGCGGCAACAGAACTGTCAACGCCGCCACTCATAGCAACAATTGCTTTTTTCATATAACCCCTCCTTTGAAAGTTTGTTACCTACAATATAATAATATCTTTGTCGGCTTATGTCAAGTAAACTAATAGGGCAAAAATAAGCTTAAAATTATGCATTATTTATATTATTTAGAAAAAAGTGTATATTATTGTAACTAATTTGTAACTTTAGACCAATTTTTTTATAAAAACCCTTGAAAAATGTTTAATAATTGTGTATTATATATAAGTAATTATGAGTTTTTATGTGAAACCTTAACAAATTTCGCACAAAAAAGGGGAATACAAAAATGTCAAACAGATTATTTCAAGGTGTAGTTCACCAAATGAAAGATGCTATCGATAGGGTTATCGGCGTTATCGATGAAAAGTCTACAGTTATCGCGTGTAGTGAGTTAAGTAAGATTGGCGATGTGCATGAAGTTAAACTTGCAAATCTAACATCGGGTAGTGATGCTTTTGTAAAGGGTCAATATACATATAAACCTTTTGGCTCTGAGCAGTATCCTGAATATATTCTTTTTGTAGAGGGTAATGATGCTTCTGCCGCAAGATACGCAGCATTGTTAGCTGTTGCTCTTACAAACATTAAGCACTACTACGATGAGAAATATGATAGGGGTAACTTTATTAAGAATATCATTCTTGATAATATTTTACCAGGCGATATTTACTTAAAAGCACGTGAATTACATTTTAATAGCGAGGTTTCGCGCGCAGTTATTTTAATTCGCATAATCTCTAAAAACGAAGTTCCTATCTTTGATATTATTCAAAACTTGTTCCCAAATAAAAATAAAGACTTCATCATCAATATAAGCGAAAACGACATTGCTCTTGTTAAAGAAACACAGCAGGATATAGATTCTAAGGATTTAGAAAATCTTGCAAGAAGCATTGTAGATACACTTTCCAGTGAGTTCTATATTCACGCAGTAGTAGGTATTGGCTCAACCGTTGATAACCTAAAAGAACTTGCAAAATCCTTTAAAGAGGCTCAGATTTCTTTAGAGGTTGGCAAGGTGTTTGATACCGAAAAAACTATCATTAGTTACGATAACCTTGGTATTGCAAGACTTATATATCAATTGCCAACAACCCTTTGCGAAACCTTCTTGCGCGAGGTGTTCAAACGCGGTTCTATTGAAAGTCTAGACCAAGAAACATTGTTCACTATTCAAAAATTCTTCGAAAACAACCTAAACGTTTCTGAAACTTCCAGAAAGTTATTCGTTCACAGAAACACTTTGGTGTATCGTTTGGAGAAGATTAAGAAAATTACAGGTCTTGACCTACGCGAGTTTGACCACGCTATCGTGTTCAAAATTGCACTAATGGTTAAGAAATATCTAAAAGCTAACCCTATTAAATATTAATTAAGGCGGTAATTTCCTGTGAATCAGCAAAATGATAATGGAGTTATTATAGAGCTTAAAGGCGTGTCAAAAACTTATCCTACCGGTACGCACGCCCTCAACGATGTTAATCTAACCGTACATAAAGGCGAGTTTGTTTTCGTCGTTGGCTCATCAGGTGCCGGTAAAAGCACATTTATGAAACTTCTTATGCGTGAAGAAAAACCATCGACAGGCGAAATAATTGTTAATGGTT
The DNA here is from genome assembly GCA_045656265.1 of Acutalibacteraceae bacterium. Classification (GTDB taxonomy): domain Bacteria; phylum Bacillota; class Clostridia; order Oscillospirales; family Acutalibacteraceae; genus UMGS1532. Next base: position 2,822 of record JAZOQV010000073.1, read on the forward strand.
ATAAGCTTAATAAACTTCGCCATAAGGATATACCTATGCTTAGAAGAACTATGGGTATAGTTTTCCAAGATTTTAGGCTTATTCCTAACATGAACGTTTTTGATAACGTTGCTTTTTCAATGCACGTTGTTGGCGCATCAAAGCAACAAATCAGAAAAAAGGTTTCCCACGTGCTATCGGTTGTTGGTCTTAGCGGTAAAGCCCGTTCAAAGCCTGCTGAGTTATCTGGTGGCGAACAGCAACGTGTAGGACTAGCCCGTGCACTTGTTAACAATCCGTCCTTGATTATAGCCGACGAACCTACGGGTAACGTTGACCCTAATATGTCTTATGAAATAGTTGAAATGCTAACCGAAATCAACAAAATGGGTACCACAATTCTTATGGTTACTCACGAGCATCAGTTGGTTCGAGATTTTAAGCGTAGGGTTATTATGTTAGAGCACGGCAGAGTTGTTGCCGATAACGCAGGCGGAGGTTTAAAATGAAGGTAGGCAGTGTTCGCCATCTTATTAAAGAAGGCTTTAAAAATGTATGGGATAACAGGCTTATGTCATTAGCATCTATCGGCGTTTTGATTTCCTGTATGGTGCTTATTGGCGCAGTTATCTTGGTTTCTTTTAATGTTGACAGAGCAGTTTCAAGCATAGAAGAACAGAACGTTATTATGGCATATCTTAATGACTATAACTCTGTTAAATATTCTGAAGAATTTGCGAATAGCGCAAAGACAGCGTCGGGCGACGAAAAAGAAACAGTTCGCAGTGAAGTGCCTGAAGATGCATATTTGGTGCATAACGAGGAAGAAGCACTCGCTGTTATCGACGAAATAAAGCATATTCCTAACGTTAAATCTGTCGAATATATTTCGGCTGAAGAGGGAATAGAGCGCGTTACTAATATGATAAATAAAGACCAAGCAGAGTACATTAAGCAACTTGAAAGTGAGGGCGAAAATCCACTTTCTTGTGCCGCACAGATTACTCTTGAGGACTTGTCTTTAATCGAGCAAACGATTGGTAAAATCCAAAAAGTTGACGGTGTTCATTCTGTTGCAAGCCAACTTGATGTTGCTAAAAAGGTTACTTCAATTAAAGGCGCTATAAATACCGCAAGTTACGTTATTATTGGTATGTTAATGATAATTGCGCTTGTAATTGTATGTAACACCATTAGGGTAACAATGTTTAACAGAAAACTTGAAATCAGTATTATGAAGGCGGTTGGAGCAACCGATGCGTTCATTCGTTTGCCTTTCGTTGTAGAGGGTATAGTCATTGGTTTGATTTCGGCGGTACTTACAATGGGTATCTTGTACGTTGGCTATTCTGCGGTATTAAACGCAATGGCTACTACGTTGCAAAACCCCGTTGCCTTTACCGACCACATATTATTGTTTATTGAGATTTTTGCCGGTGTGGGCGTATTCTTTGGTTTAATAGGCAGTGTATTTATGATAAATAAATATCTTAAAAAGGAAGGAAGCGAATTTAGTGCGTTGTCGTAATATCTGCAAAAGAGTTTTATCACTTATAATGGCAGTAGCGCTTATATTCGGTTGTTTCCTTGCTCAACCAAAAAAACTTAATGCAAGAGCAGCATCTATTAGCGAAATGAAGGACCAGATAAGTGGTCTTGAAAGCGAAAAATCTGTTTTGCAAGGCAAGATTGACGAACTGCAAAACGATGTAGACCAAAAACAAGCTTATCTTGATTCTGTAAATTCATATATTGCTACTGTTGAAAGTAAAATTATGGCTTGTGAGAATCTGTTGGCTTCTTATCAAGCAGAAATTGATGAATGTAATGATAACATTGCGGCAAAAGAAGAGGAACTAAAAGAAAATAAAGAACTTTTCAAGCGTCGTGTTCGCTCAATTTATATGTCGGGCTCTAATACTTCAATGTCGCTATTGTTAGGCTCTGACCAATTTGCAGATTATCTTTCGATGTCTCAGTTCACAGAAGGCCTTGCTAATTATGATAACGCCTTGATGAAGAAGATTAACAACTCGGTTAAAAAGATAAATAAGCAAATTAAAAAGAAAAACGATGCTATTAAAGAGCAAGAGGATATAAAGAAAACTTTGGCTGCTGACCGTGCCGATTTACAGGTTCAACAAGGTAAAGCGTCAAGTGCTGTTAATGAAGTTAACAAATCAAAAGCGGAACTTCAAGCAGAGATGGACCAACTTGATGCAAATATTGCCGCACTTGAATCTAGTATACAAGCCGCATACGAAGCAGCTCGTCAACAAGCACTTAATAGTGATATTCAGTATTCCGGCGAAGGTTTTGCTTGGCCATTACCCGGTTATTCTATGATAACATCCGGCTTTGGTATGCGCTATGACCCATACTATATGTGCTATCGTGGTCATAACGGTATTGATATTTCGGGTGGCGGTATTGCAGGTAAACCAATAATTGCATCTGCTAACGGTACCGTTATTTCAACTATGCCAACTTCTGCTAGTGGTGGTTACGGCAACTATGTAATTATTAGCCATGGCTTTATAAATGGACAACTTATTACTACTCACTACGCTCATATGATGAGTTTTGGTGTATCAGAAGGTCAAAAAGTTAGCCAGGGCGATGTTGTAGGTTACGTTGGCACCACAGGTGCATCAACCGGATATCATTTGCATTTTGAAGTTAGAGCAGATAATGTTCCTGTAAATCCTTTAGGATACGTAAGTTATTAAATAAAGTGGGCTGCAGTTCTTCTGCAGCCCACTTTAGAGCATTAAAGGTTGTGTTTTTTTGAAGTTTAAAATACCATTTAGAGCTATAGTTGCCGCATTTTTAACCGTATTTGTTTGTGGTTCGGTTATCGCAGCATATTCATTAAAAAGTATATATGGTGCAATACCGGTTAAACTTGCCGCTAAATTATCCGAAATATCTAGAGTAGTTGATAGTCAGTATTACTTTGAAGCAGATGAAGGTGTAGTTGAGCATGGCGTTGCTACAGGTTATATGTCAAGCATTGGCGATAAATATTCTGCATATTATAGCAAGGATACGGCAACGCTTCTAAAAAATAAATATAGCGGTAATTCTCATGGTATAGGAATGTTATGTGTCAACACTAAAGAATCTGAGATATATGTATGGCGTGTATATTCGGGTGGCTCGGCAGATATTGCAGGCTTAAAAAGTGGCGATATTATTACCCATATTAAAGGTGAAATGGTTTCAGAAATAGGTTACCAAAAAGCAGTAAAAAAACTTCAAGGCAAAAGTGGTAAAACTACAAAAATTACATATTTAAGAAATGGTATAAGTAAAACAGTAAAAGTTACTTTTGGCAACTATGATGTTCAAAGTGTTTTTTATAATAAAAGTACAAAAGATATTGGTTATATTCAAATAACTGATTTTAATAGCAAAACCTCGTTGCAGTTTCAAAATGGTGTTGAAGAATTGCAGAAACAAGGCGCTAAGAAGTTTATTATAGATTTGCGCCATAACGGCGGCGGAACAATGGATTCTGCAGCCAAAATATTAGATTATCTACTTCCGAGTGGAGATATAATTCACGTTAAAAATGAAAAAGGAGAAATTTCTGTTCGTAATCGGTCAGATGAAAAATGTATTAAAGCGCCAATTGTTATATTGGTTGACGGTGAATCTGCAAGTGCCTCGGAAATTGTGGTTTCGGCGATGAAAGATTTTAACGCCGCAACAATAATGGGCACAAAAACCTTTGGCAAATCGTTAATACAGCGTACACATACATTAAAAGATGGTAGTATGATTAAACTTACAGTTGGCGAATATGTAAAGGCGGATGGGTCAAGCTATAATGGAATAGGGCTAAACCCTGATATAAGTTTAACCCCAAGTTACAGTAACGATTACGAGTATTATTTTATGGCACAAGATGCTGATAGTATGTTAAAAAGCGCAATCGCTCAACTATCGTAGTCTTCGATTAACCTTTGCAGTTCTTTATCTGAATAAACCTTTATCCCTGTTTTTAAAAGATTTTTGTCGTATTCGGGTAATGAATTTAACACTATTTCTGGCAGTTCACGTTCTGGGGTAGCGCTATTTGGTGTAAATACCGCAACAGTTCCGTTGTGTTCTTTCAAAACATACATAGGCTCGGATTTTCTGGATAATGAACTAATTTCGTTGTTTTCTTGCGTTTTTGCAGGATAACTTAATTTGATTGCAGAAATTATAAATAGTACGGCAAAAATCGCTGCCGGGATTATAAATACCTTTTTCATATAAAACTCCTAGTAGAAAGTTAATCTTATTTTACCCTGTTGGTAGCTTTTATATGCAAATATAGGTATTTATGTGCTAATTTTAAAAAATATGGTTACAAATACAGTTTTTTGTGCTATAATTATAAAGTAATGCTTAATTTTAAGTGTGTAGGGAGGAAAAGTGGTTTTGAATAACGATAATAAAGATTTCTTTTTCAATACCGACGATAGTGATTATCTACCTTCAAGCAGTAATCCTGAGGATATAAACGTATATACCGCAGGTAACGAAGAACAAGAGGGTCAGGTAAGCCTCAGTAGTTTTTTAGAAACTCCAAAAGAGCCTGATAATAAGCCCGAGTTTGTAAAAAAAGTTACCGGCTTTGTTGGCAAGTTTATGCCTAAAAAATCTTTGCACAGTGCAAGCAAAAAAGGTAACAAATGGCAAAAAATCGGCAGAGTGGCCTTAACCGTTTTTTTAGTTGGCTTAATTACTTGTGGTATAGGTATAGGTACAATTGTTGCTTGGCTTGCTAGCGAAGATGCAAAGGGTACCTTTGAAATGGAGGGTTATGACCTTAACGGCTCGCTAGACTTTACCTCTACCATATATGTTAAAAACGAAAAAGGCGACTATGAAGAGTATCAGCGTTTACACGGAATGTACAATCGTATTTGGGTTTACGATGAGGATATGCCCGATACTTTGGAAAATGCCTTTGTTGCTATCGAGGATAAGCGTTTTAAAACCCACGCAGGCGTTGACTGGAAGCGTACCGTTTCTGCCTTTATTAACTCTTTTGTTAATATTTATGGCGAGCGTCAGGGTGGTTCAACCATAACACAGCAGTTAGTTAAAAACATTACTTCGGATAATGATGTTAGCGCAATGCGTAAAGTTCGCGAAATAATGCGCGCCAGATACCTTGAAAACAACTATTCTAAAGATTCTATTTTGGAATGGTATCTTAACACTATTCCTATGGGCAACGGTATTTATGGTGTCGAGGTTGCAGCAAACTATTATTTTGGTAAAACGGTTAAAGATTTAACTATTGCCGAGTGTGCTTCTCTTGCTTCTATTACCAAAAACCCCGAATATTTAAGACCTGATATAAAAGAAAACGAAGAAGAACATTTAAAACGTAGAAATACTGTTTTAGATGAAATGCTGTCGCAAAAGCACATTACAAAAGAGCAACACGAAAAAGCGAAAAATACAAAGTTAAAGGTAGTTGCAAACAGCCAGGTTTTAAATGCGGAAACAAACAACAATTCGTATTTTGTTGATGCGTTAATTGATGACGTTGTAGAAATGCTTGTTACTAAAAAAGGTTACGATAAAGACGTAGCCGAGCAAGAGGTTTACAACGGTGGTTATAAAATTTATTCTACCCTAGACTTAAAAGCGCAGGAAACATTAGAAAAGGTATATAAAACCGAATCCTATTTCTCTGCTCCCGTTAGTGCTACCGATGGCACAACAACACCTCAGTCTGCTATGACGATAATGGACTATGAGGGGCATATCGTTGGCATTATCGGTGGTAAGGGCGAGCGAGAGGGTTCACGTATACTAAACCGCGCAACTTCATCTCCGCGTCAGGTAGGTTCTTCAATGAAACCTATCGGTGTTTATGCCTTGGCTACCGAGTATAATGAGATAACCTATTCGTCTTTTTTAGACGATAGGCAGATGTCTTGGACCGACCCAAGCATTAAGGGTGGTTGGCCTAATAACTACGATTTCTCATATCGCGGTAAGGTTTCAACTGAATATGCAATTTATCATTCGGTTAACTGTACACCGGTGCATATTATAAGAAATATAATCGGTAACGGTTTGGATAATTTTGAGGGCGCTAATAATGGTCTTGAAATCAGTTATGATTTCTTAACCTCAAAACTAGGGCTTAACCATTTAACAGAAGAGGATAAAACCTTCTCTTCGCTTTGTCTTGGCGGTTGCGTTTATGGTGCTACTACCGAGGAGATGGCGGCTGCTTATGCAATTTTTGGTAACCTTGGTTATTATTACAAACCTACGACTTTTACTGCTATTTACGACCAGTTTGATAACGTAATTTACGATAACAGTAAAGAAAAGCCCATTATGGCAATTAGTGAGGATACCTCTACTGTTATGAATCATCTTTTACAACAGGTTGTTAAAAAGGGTACAGGTGCAGGTGCCGAAATTAAGGGCTTCGATGTTTTTGCAAAAACAGGTACAACATCCGATTCGCAAGACCTCTGGTTTGTAGGCGGAACACCGCACTATGTTGCAGCTTGTTGGTATGGTTTTGACGAGCCATTAAAATATTCACCTAACGGTATGAGCGGTAACTTTAACGATGGTACAAGAGTTTCTGCGGCAGCTTTAAGAATTTGGAAAGAGGTAATGGGTGAGATTCACGAAGATTTACCTAAAAAAGAATTTGTAGACAGCGAATATGCCGAGAAATTAAAATATTGTACAGCAACCGGTTTAATCGCAAAAGGCGGATGCCCAAAAACCGCTAAAGGTTGGTACCGTGCGGATAATATACCGGATACTTGCGATAAACACGGCGATAAGAAGAAAAAAGATAAAGACAAGGATAAAGATAAGGACGACGATAAGGAAGAAACAAGTTCCAAAAAGGATACATCGTCTAAAAAAGATACTTCTTCAAAAAAAGATACTTCATCAAAAAAAGATGAGTCGGTTTCTGAACCTGCAGAAAGCAAAAAAGAAGAGACCACCTCATCAACTACTCAATAAATTAAAGATAACCAATCTTTTTAGGTTGGTTATCTTTTTTTATTTTTACAAAATGCGACAAGACGGTGCGACATAAAATTAACTTTCAATATGTTAATATTAAATAGCAGATTGTTAGGGGTGTTAATTTTGACTATATATGCCGATGTTTTACTCTGTGTAAATTTTATTATAGATTATTTCCTTTTAGGGCTTACAATTAGGGTATTAAAAACCACTTGCAGTTTTAAAAGGCAGTTGGTTGGGGCGGGCGTAGGTGCTGTTTGTTCGCTTGTAATATTGCTACCAAGCCTTAATTTTATTTTATCGCTATTACTTTTGGTTTTAACTTCTGCAATTACAGTAATTGCAACCTTTGGCATTAACAAAATGATGCTTCTTTTAAAGCAAATTATATGTTTTTACATAGCATCTTTTTTATTTACGGGAACTATGGCGGTTTTATCTAAACTAATTAAAATGCCATCGTTGCTCGTTAGAAATGGTGTGGTTTACTACAATCTTTCGGCAATATTACTAGTGGTGCTTGCGGTGGTTACATATTTCATTATTACTTTGATTTGTAAATATCTAAAAAGAAACGTTGATGCAACTTGTAAACTTTCAATAAGCCAAGGGGATGTAAAATTGCAAGTAATCGCTTTGATAGATAGTGGTAATAAGCTGCAAGAGCCTTTTTCGGAAAAATGGGTTATGCTTTTGGATTCTCAATACGAAAAGTTATTCTCAAATATAAGTTCGCCAAAGCGTATCATTCCGTATGCTACGATAGGCGGAGAGGGAATTCTGTATGGCTTTTGTCCTGAAAGTATAAAAATTTTATCAACAGGCGAGAAATTAGATATGTATGTTGCTTTTAGTCCAAGACCGATTAAAAACGGATATAATGCAATAATAAGCGCAGAAGCATTTTAGAGGAGAAATTGTAATGAACATTATAAATAAAATTAAAACACTATGGTTAAAAATAATCTACAAACATAGATATTGCCACTACATACACGGTCCTGAAACGTTACCTCCACCGTTTACCACCGAAGAAGAGAACGAAATATTATCGCATTTGAACGAAGACGAGAAGAACGTACGTGAAAAACTTATAGTTCATAATTTACGACTGGTAGTGTATATAGCAAAAAAGTTCGATGCTGCGGGTGCGGGTGTAGAGGATTTAATATCTATCGGCACAATAGGCCTTATTAAAGCGGTAAACACATTCAGACCTGAAAAGAATATAAAATTAGCAACCTATGCTTCTAGGTGCATAGAAAACGAAATTCTTATGTATTTGCGAAAAACGTCTGTATTGAGAGGGGAGATTTCTATCGATGAGCCACTTAATGTTGATTGGGACGGCAACGAACTTTTGCTATCCGACGTGCTTGGAAGCGAGGGAGATGAGGTAGGCAGAGGGGTAGAACAAGAGGCAGAAAATAAACTACTGCTATCGTTGGTGCAAAAACTAAGTCCTAGGGAAAGACAAATTATGGAATTGAGATTTGGGCTTGGCGGTAAACCCGAGCACACACAAAAACAGGTTGCAGATATGCTTGGCATATCACAGTCGTACATATCAAGACTTGAAAAAAGAATAATTGGTAACTTAAAAAAAGAATTTTTGTTACATATATAGTAAAAGGCGCGAAAGCGTCTTTTATTTTGTATTTAAGTCTATTTGTATTGATTTATATCATAGAATATGGTAAAATATTTGTAATTTGGATATGGGGAGATAAATTTGATTTATTCTAATGTATTAGAGGCTATTGGCAATACACCGCTTATACGCCTTTCGAAAATTGTGCCCGAGGGCTCGGCAGAAATATTGGTTAAGTACGAGGGGTTAAACGTTGGCGGCTCAATAAAAACCCGTACCGCATACAGTATGATTACCGAAGCAGAGGCAAAAGGAATTATCAATAAAGATACAATAATTGTAGAGCCAACAAGTGGCAACCAAGGTATAGGTCTTGCTTTAATCGGCGCAGTTAAAGGGTATAAAGTAAGAATTATTATGCCGGATTCTGTTAGTGAAGAGCGCAGAAAACTTGTTAACGCTTATGGCGCAGAACTTATACTAATACACGATAAGGGCGACATTGGCGAGTGTATCGAGCAGTGCTTAAACACCGCATTAGATATGGCTAAAAACGATAGTAATGTGTGGGTGCCACAACAGTTTGAAAACCCAGATAATCCGCTAGCGCATCGCAGAGCCACCGCTGTTGAAATTTTGGAAAGTGCAAACAAAGAAATTCACGGCTTTTGCTCGGGCGTTGGTACGGGCGGAACTTTAAGTGGCATTGGTGAGTGCTTGAAAGAAAAGAATCCTAATATTAAAATATGGGTAGCAGAGCCCGAAAATGCTGCAATTCTTTCGGGGGGCAGTATTGGCACACATCTTCAAATGGGTATTGGCGATGGAATTATACCTGATAACCTTAATACAGAAATTTATGAAAACATTGTTATAGTAACCGATGACGAGGCTTTGGAAACTTCACGCAGACTTATAAGAGAAGAGGGCATACTCTGCGGTATTTCGAGTGGTACTAACGTAACAGCAGCACTAAAACTTGCAAAAGAGTTGGGACCAGGAAAAACAGTGGTTACCGTTCTTCCCGATACAGGCGAGAGATATTTTAGCACCGATTTGTTCGATTTTTAAAAAGAACTTAAAAATTTCTATTTTATAGTAACGGTTTTGGTGTTAAAATTAGTAAAAAGCAACGAAAGGAAGTTTGTTATGAAACTTGCTGCTCAAATGTATACCGTTCACGACTTTACAAAAAATTTAGAAGATCTTGAAATGTCTTTGAAAAGAATTGCCGAAATTGGTTATAAGTACGTTCAGGTATCGGGCACATGCGCTTACGAGGCTGATTGGCTTAAAGAAAAGTTAGATAAATATGGTCTGAAATGTTGCATAACTCATATTGCTCCTGACAAACTTTTAAATGAAACCGAGCATGTTATCGACGAGCATAATACTTTCGATTGCAAGTACATAGGTATTGGCGCATTACCTAATATTTGGGATAAAGAAACCCCACGAGACAAGGCAGTAAATGATTTCGTTAATAATTACACTTCAGTAGCTAAAAAAATTAAAGACGCCGGCAAATATTTTATGTATCACAATCATCATTTAGAGTTTGAGTATGGCAAGGAAAGCGGCAAACTTATGATAGATAGATTGATTAGTGAATTCGCCCCTGAACTAATGGGCTTTACTGTTGACACCTATTGGGTGCAGTATGGCGGTGCTAACGTTGTAAACTTTATTAAAAATCTAAAGGGCAGGTGCCCCGTTGTTCACTTTAAAGATTACGCTATTGATATTTCTGACGAAAGTTCTTGTGTACACATGGCGGCTTGTGGTAGCGGTAATCTAGATTTTAAAGAGATTATCGAGGCTTGCGAGTATGCAGGAACAGAGTTCGTTTGTGTAGAACAAGATAATTGTTATGGCGAAGACCCGTTTGTTTGCTTGGAAAGAAGTTATAAACACTTAAAAGAATTAGGTTTAGAATAATCAAACGACAAAAGTTCATATTTTCACTCAAAACAAATGCTCTGCATAAAATGAAATGCAGAGCATTATTTTTATCTTTATGATTAAAACTAAAACAAAGGGTAAAAATATATGTAGACGCGTTAATTCTGTATAAACTGCTAGCGGTTTATATAACAAGTGAGTGAAAAATAATGACAATAAAACGAGGGGAAATATATTACGCCGATTTAAGCCCTGTAATCGGCTCGGAACAGGGCGGGATGCGACCTGTTTTAATAGTTCAAAATGACATAGGCAACAGATATAGCCCAACAGTAATAGCGGCAGCGATAACAAGCCAACGCGAAAAAACCAATTTACCAACGCATATTAAGGTAAATGCCGAGGGGTGTGGACTTTCAAAAGATTCTATTATTCTTTTAGAACAGGTGCGAACAATAGATAAACAGCGGTTAAAGGAGAAAATGGGCTCGCTAGATGGTGTTGAAATGAATATGGTAAATCAGGCTTTAAGTGTAAGTTTAGGTTTAGGGTAACATAGTTAATAGTTTGTGCTTGAATAATTTGCTAACTTATGCTAAAATTAGCAAGTATTAAATTTTTAAGGAGCAAATTCTAGTGGCAGAACTAAACAACGAAATAAAAAGACGCCGAACTTTTGCTATTATATCCCATCCTGACGCAGGTAAAACTACCTTGACAGAAAAGTTTTTGCTGTATGGTGGAGCAATACAGTTAGCAGGTTCGGTTAAAGGCAAGGCAACTGCACGCCACGCGGTATCCGACTGGATGGAGCTTGAAAAGCAACGCGGTATTTCAATAACATCGTCTGTAATGCAGTTTGAGTATGATGGATATTGTATAAATATTCTTGATACCCCGGGGCATCAAGACTTCTCTGAAGATACTTATCGTACACTAATGGCGGCAGATAGTGCAGTTATGGTTATTGACGCCGCAAAGGGTATCGAGCCGCAAACACGCAAACTTTTCAAGGTTTGTGCAATGCGAGATATTCCTATTTTTACTTTTATTAACAAACTTGACCGCGAGGCTAGAGACCCATTTGATTTGCTTGACGAACTTGAAAAAGAGTTTGGCATAGGCACCTATCCTGTAAACTGGCCAATTGGTTGCGGTGTGGATTTTAAGGGTGTTTTCGACCGTGATAAGCGCCGAATTATTACATTTAATGAGTTTCATAAGGGTCAAAATAAACTTAACGCTATCGAGTGTGATATAACCGATACCGAAAAGTTAGACGAGCTTATTGGCCCATATCAACGCAAAGATTTGGTTGACCAAATTGAGCTTTTAGATGGTGCAAGTTACGAGTTTGATTTAGAAAAGGTACGTCATGGTAAATTAAGCCCGGTGTTCTTTGGTTCAGCATTAACTAATTTTGGTGTAGAGCCTTTCTTGGAAAGCTTTTTAAGTATGACTACGTCGCCATTAAGCCGTAATACCTCTACCGACGTTGTTGACCCGTTTGACCCAAGATTTTCTGCATTTGTATTTAAAATTCAAGCAAATATGAATAAGGCGCATAGGGATAGAATTGCTTTTATGCGTATTTGTTCAGGTAAATTTACTAGAGGCACCGAGTATCTGCATGTGCAAGGTAGCAGAAAGATTAAACTTTCTCAACCACAGCAAATGATGGCGCAAGAACGCGAGGTTATCGAGGAGGCTTATGCCGGCGATATAATCGGTGTTTTTGGCCCGGGTATTTTCTCTATTGGCGATACTGTGTGCGACGATAAAATGAAGATTCAGTTCGAGGGTATCCCAACCTTCGCTCCAGAACACTTTGCCGAGATAGAGCAAATTGATACTCTAAAGCGTAAACAATTTGTAAAGGGTATTACACAGATTGCGCAAGAGGGTGCAATACAGATATTCCACGAGCCATCAAGCGGTTTTGAAAGGGTTATCGTTGGTGTTGTTGGCGTGCTTCAGTTTGAAGTTTTAGAGTATCGTCTTAAAAACGAATATAACGTTGACGTAAGACGTAGTCCACTACCATATCAGTTTATCCGTTGGGTTAAGAATAAGGATATAGATATTAAAAAACTAAATCTTACTTCCGATACCAAATGGGTGCAGGATATGAAGGATAATAATCTGCTTATATTTACAAGCGAATGGAACATTCGTTGGGCGCTTGAGAAAAACGAAGGACTAGAACTAGAAGAGTTTAGTAAAGAATAATAAATCAAACACTCTGCAAGAAAAATGCTTGCAGAGTGTTTTTATAAAAGCGTAATAAATTTAAAATTTGCTATTGACAACTAAACTATCTGGTGCTATAATAACTAACGTTGTAAATGCGAGTGTGCTGGAATCGGCAGACAGGCACGTTTGAGGGGCGTGTGTCTTTGGCGTACGGGTTCAAGTCCCGTCACTCGCACCAAAATCTCAAATTAAACCGAAAGGTTTGGTTTGAGATTTTTTATTTATAGAAAGACGAGACTTGAAATAGCCCATAGAGTGTGCTATAATATGCCTACTATTTTGGAGGGGAAAATATGGTTATTATAAAAATCATTATTAGGGCAATTTCTCTGATAATTAAAATGATTAAAAGTTATAGTCAAGCCAATAAAATTAAAAAAATGGGTTCTGCATCTTTGCTTGCTTTAGATGATGATGACTTTTATGAAGCAATTGAATGCTACTGTGACGGAGCTATTATGGATGTTACCGACGAAGACTTAACCATAGAGCAAAGATATATTTATTCTCTTTATATGTTTGAGTTAGAAGTGAACAATGGTGGACTATGCCAATTTTTTGTTAATTCTAGCAGAGAATGTGCTCCGTACATCAGCGAGGCTCTCGGGGCAATTGGTGCAAATAGTTTGAAATCATTGTTTGATAATTTTATTGAAGATAATGGTATAGATGTTAATGATTTAACTTCCTTTGAAATTTCAGATATTGATGAATATGAGGCTCAAACCCAACGTTTTGATTTTGATTCTTTTGATGATAAATTTTATGAGGATGAAAATTTCCATCAGTTGATAATCGATTATGCTAGAAAAAACATAGACAACATTGTTAAATAAGTCATATATTTAGATTAAGAAAGCAGACCAAAAGGGTCTGCTTTTTTAAGTTTACACCCCAACTTTTAAGTTGACATTTTATAATTATATGCTAAACTGTAATTGTAATTTACACGAAAGAAGTGCTGTATATGCAAAACGATATAAAATTTTACAGTTGCTTTGATGAGCCCTTTAAAATATATGGTCTTTATAAGCCGAGTGCGGAAAACGGTTTTATCAGAATTCCGCAGAGTGTGGCAGATTGTCTGGAAGCGCCCCTTTTTAAAGAACAACAGCTTCACAAAAACACGGCAGGTGGTAGGGTGCGTTTTCGCACCGATGCTAAAAGTATCACCATTCGCGCTAAATTAGACCGTGCAGATTATAGCGGAAATTGCAATGTTCTTTTAAGAAGAAATTTTGATTTATATAAAAAGCAAGGCAACAGAGTGGTGTTTGAAACTACTTTTGTTCACTATTCTGAAGAGTCAATTAAAGGTAACTTTTTAGAGTCAAGAGGGCTTAGCGGTGCTATGTCAGAATATACCCTTTATCTGCCTTGCTATGGCAACGTATATTCTTTAGAAATAGGCTTCCCAGAGGATGCTAAGGTGTTAGCGCCTACCGATTATTCTATCGATAAGCCTATAGTTTTCTTGGGCTCGTCTATCACACAAGGCGGCTGCGCACAAAGACCCGGCCTTCAGTATCAGGCTTTAATTTCAAGAGATTTGGATGCGGATTTTATTAATCTTGGTTTCTCGGGCTCATGCCGAGCTGAAAAGGAGCTTATGGAATATATTGCTGCAATTCCTATGTCTGCTTTTGTTTACGATTATGACCACAACACACCTACTGTAGAGCATTTGGAGGAAAGCCATTTAAGAGGTTACAAAATTATACGTAAAGCCAACCCCGACCTTCCCATCGTTTTGGTTACAAGACCCGATTTAAATATATGCAACAAAAGTGAAATTGAATATAGAATTATCATTCAAAAAACTTATCATTACGGAATTGAAAATGGCGATAAAAATCTATATTATATAGACGGATATTCCTTCTTTGCAGGTAATAACTATTGGGACCACACTGTTGATAAGTGCCATCCTAACGACGTGGGTATGTTCAAGATGGCAGAGGTTATTGCAGATACGCTTAATGTGGCTATTTACAAACAACAAAAAACACAAGAAAAAATAATTATTGACGTATAAAATATAGGCCGTTCGAAAAAATCGGACGGTCTGCTTTTTAAAATTCCAATTTTTCTAAAGATTAACTTAATTTTTGCCATTAAAAAATATGTAAATTTTTGGTAATTTTTATTGACGAAAAGGTTTGTTTATGCTATTATTTTTATGCAAGGTTTCTCTTGCATATTTAAGGAGGAAATTAGTTATGAAAAAGTTTGTTTGCACAATTTGTGGATATGTTCATGAAGGAGATTCAGCACCTGCTGAGTGCCCAATTTGCCATGCAGGCGCAGCAAAGTTCCAAGAGCAAAGCGGAGATATTACTTGGGCTGCAGAGCATGTTGTTGGTGTAGCAAAAGGTGTTGACGAAAGAATTATAGAAGGTCTTCGCGAGAACTTTAATGGTGAATGCTGCGAAGTTGGTATGTACTTGGCTATGGCTAGGGTTGCTCACAGAGAAGGCTATCCTGAAATTGGTCTTTATTGGGAAAAAACCGCCTATGAAGAAGCAGAGCATGCTGCAAAATTTGCCGAGCTTTTAGGCGAGGTACTTACCGATAGCACTAAAGAAAATCTTAAAGCCCGTGTTGATGCAGAGAACGGCGCAACCGCAGGCAAAACCGAACTTGCTAAACTTGCTAAAGAATTAGGTCTTGATGCTATTCACGATACAGTTCACGAAATGGCACGCGACGAGGCAAGACATGGCAAGGCTCTAAAAGGTCTTTTAGACAGATATTTCAAATAAAAATATTTTAATTTTTAAGGTGTAGCACAAATCAGGTGTTGCACCTTTTATTTTTTACATATTTGTAATTAGATTTATCGTGTATTTTCGTTGACATATTCTATATAATTTGTTAAAATAAATATAACTAATTTGGGGGTATATGTATGAAACCAACTTACAAACGAATTTTACTAAAATTAAGTGGCGAAGTTTTGGCAGGTAAAAACAAAACCGGTATTGATTTTGATACCGTAATGACCATTTCTAACAGCATTAAAAAGGTAGTGGATATGGGCGTTCAGGTTGCTATCGTTGTTGGCGGCGGTAACTTCTGGCGTGGCCGTTCAAGCGGCGAAATGGACCGTACCCGTGCTGACCATATGGGTATGCTTGCAACGGTAATTAACTCATTAGGTCTTGCAGATGGGCTTGAAAAAGTCGGACTTACAGTTCGCGTTCAAACCGCTATTGAAATGCGTCAGATCGCAGAGCCTTACATTCGCAACAAGGCGGTTCGCCACATGGAAAAGGGCAGAGTAGTTATCTTTGGTTGTGGTACAGGTAATCCGTTCTTCTCAACCGATACAGGTGCCGCATTAAGAGCAGTTGAAATTGACGCTGATATTATCTTTAAAGCAACTAATGTTGATGGCGTTTACGATAGCGACCCAAAAGAAAATCCAAACGCAAAGAAATACGATACCATTTCCTTTATGGACGTATTAAGCAAGGGATTGCACGTTATGGATAGCACAGCCGCATCACTTTGTATGGATAATAATTTACCGATATTGGTATTTAATCTCAATGACCCCGAAAATATTGTTCGTGCTGTTTCCGGCGAGGTTACCGGCACAATAGTTAAATAAATTTAGAGAGGTAGATGTAATAATGAAATCAGTAATATCAAAAATGGAAGAACGTATGAACAAGTGCTTAGAGGCGCTTGACAGAAACTTTAAAACTGTACGTGCAGGAAGAGCAAATGCGTCAGTTTTAGATAAGGTTCAGGTTGAGTATTATGGTACTCCAACACCAATTAACCAAATGGCAGCGATTTCTACTCCCGATCCAAGAACATTACAGATTCAACCTTGGGATAAAACCACTTTAAAGGAAATAGAAAAGGCTATTCTTATGTCAGACCTTGGCATTAACCCACAAAACGATGGTAATGTTATCCGTCTTAATTTCCCACCACTTACCGAAGAACGTCGTAAAGAACTTGCTAAAGACGTTAAAAAGATGGCAGAAGATGCTAAAATTGCAGTTCGTAACTGTCGTCGTGATGGCATAGATGCTATTAAGGCCATGAAGAAGAATAACGAGATTACTGAAGACGAGCAAGCAGATGGCGAGAAACTAGTTCAAAAAAGCACCGACAAATTCGTTGCTGAAATCGACAGTATGTTCGCCGATAAAGAAAAAGAAATTTTGGCTATTTAAGAAAGGATGTCAGTATTGGCACTTTTTAATAAAAAGCATACTAAAGCGCCGGGGCCTATGCCCCGGCATATCGCTATAATAATGGATGGAAACGGTAGATGGGCAAAAAAACGCAAGCTACCCAGAACTGCAGGTCATGCCGCAGGCGCATCCACGTTTAAGGCGATTGCTAGATATGGAAATAAAATTGGTCTCGAATATATGACGGTGTACGCTTTTTCAACAGAGAATTGGAAGCGCCCGAAAGAAGAGGTCAATAATATTATGAACATTCTTCGCGATTACTTAAAAGAGGCGAAGAATTTTAAAGATGAAAACATTAAGGTAAAGTTTATAGGTAACGTATCAGTTTTAGACGATGATATTAAAGAACTTATAAATGATGCCGAGCGTGAGTCTGCGAACGCTACGGGTATGCAGCTTAATATCGCCCTTAATTATGGCGGTAGGGACGAACTTGTAACTGCGATAAAAGAGATAAGTAATAGTGTTAAATCAGGTGAAATTCAAGCAGAGGACATAACAGAGCAAACAATTTCTGATAGCCTCTATACTGCAGGTCAACCCGACCCTGATTTTATTATCAGACCTAGCGGAGAGTATAGACTTTCTAATTATCTCATTTGGCAATCGGCCTATGCAGAGTTCTGGTTCTCTGATGTTTTGTGGCCCGACTTTAAACCGCGTGACCTTGACCGCGCTATTGAAGAATTTAGAAACAGAAACCGTCGCTTTGGCGGCGTTTAAAAAGGACTGCTTGGAGAAAAATTATGAAGACACGTGTAATTTCAGCCGCGGTTGGTATATTGCTGTTTTTTGCGGTGCTTTATGTCAGTCTATATTTTGCACCCATCCTTTTAATTGCCCTTGCGGCTTTAAATGTTATCGCAATATATGAACTTTTACGCAATACAACGTTGTGCAAATGTTTGCCTCAAATTTTTATAGCACTAATATTCGGCGGGGTAATGCCATTCACTTTTTACTACGGCACTAGCCTTACAAACACTGTGGTTGTTTGTTTGTATGTTTTTTGCATTATCTTAACTTCGATTATTTATCATAACGTGGTTGATATGCAGTCGCTATTTTCAACCTTAACGGCACCCGTAATGTTGTCGGTTGCTTTTGTAAGTATTTATAATCTATTTACAACGCCCGATACAAAACATTTATTCTTTATACTTATATTTGCATTCTCTTGGGGTGCAGACAGTGGCGCATATTTTGGCGGTACTTTCTTTGGTAAACATAAATTAGCGCCTACAATAAGTCCTAAAAAGACGGTCGAGGGTGCGGCTTTTGGAATACTTGGTAGCGTGCTTGTAACTGTAATTGTTTGTAGTATATATAGCTCTGCGCTAGGTGTAGATATTAAATGGTTAACACTTAGTATTTGCGCCATTATCTTTGCAGTTGTCGGTATGGTGGGCGATTTATTTGCTTCGCTTATTAAGCGAAGTTGTGGTATTAAAGACTATGGTAATCTAATGCCAGGCCACGGCGGCGTTTTGGATAGATTTGATAGCGTTTTACTTATAAGCCCATTATTTTACTTTATTTTGCGTATACTTAATATAGCGTAATTTAAGAATTTTTTAGTAACATAAGGAATAATATTATGCATAAAACAATTTCGCTTTTAGGTTCAACCGGTTCGATAGGTGTTCAGGCTTTAGATGTGGCTAGAATGCACGGCTACCGGGTTGTAGGTCTTGCGGCAGGAAAGAACATTAAGGTGCTAGAACAACAGGCTAGGGAGTTTAAACCGTTGCTTGTTGCAGTGGCTGATAGTGAGGCCGCGATTCAATTAAAAATCGCATTAGCCGATACAGATATTAAGGTTATCGGTGGTAGCGACGCAATTTGCGAAGTAGCAAGACTTGAGTGCGATACAGTGCTAAATGCTATCGTGGGCATTGCGGGTTTAAGACCAACACTTGCGGCTATTGAGGCAGGGCACGATATTGCCCTTGCCAATAAAGAAACCTTGGTTGCTGCTGGCAGTATAGTTATGAAAAAAGCCAAAGAGGCAAATATAAAAATTCTGCCTGTTGATAGCGAACATTCTGCAATTTTTCAGTCAATGCAAGGCGTACCCCAAGGTGCAGTTTCTAAAATTTTATTAACTGCATCGGGCGGCCCGTTCTTTAATAAAACTAAAGAAGAATTAAAAGATGTTACGCCTGAGAAGGCACTAAAGCATCCTAATTGGGATATGGGCGCAAAAATCACTATTGATTCGGCTACTATGATGAATAAAGGCCTAGAAGTTATAGAGGCGATGCATTTATTTGACGTTCGACCTGACGGTATCGAGGTGCTTGTGCATCGCGAGAGCATTATTCACTCGGCTATTGAAACCTGTGATGGCGCTGTTATAGCACAGCTTGGAACACCCGATATGAGAATTCCTATTCAGTATGCGCTAACGTATCCCAATAGATATGCGTGTCCTGCGCCTAAACTAAGCCTTACGGATATTGCAAAATTGACCTTTTATAAACCTGATTATGAAGCGTTTACATGCCTTAAGGCTTGTTTAAATGCAGCGCGTGATGGTGGACTTCGTCCGGCAGCGGCAAACGGCGCTAACGAACTTTGTGTTGATCTGTTTTTAAAGGGTAAAATAGGTTTTTTGGATATTGGAGAACTTGTGGCATCTGCCGCAGAATCAACTCCAAAAACCGAAAATTATACCATTGACGATGTATTTGAAGCCGATAAAAAGGCACGAGAATACGTACTTAAAAAGATTAAATAATTTGGTGGTGCAAACCTTTGTCAAGTTTTCTACAAGTACTAGATAACATTTGGCCGTATTTAGTTGCGGTGCTATTGTTTTTGCTAATTATTGTTGTTCATGAATTTGGGCATTTTATATCGGCAAAAGCGCTTGGCGTGCGTGTTAACGAGTTTGCTGTTGGCTTTGGTCCAACTCTTTTTAAATGGCAAGGCAAAGAGACTAAATATTCGGTAAAACTTATTCCTTTCGGTGGCTATTGCGCTATGGAGGGGGAAGACGAAGAAAGCAATGACGCCCGTGCTTTTTGTAATAAGGCGGCATGGCGTAGATTTATTATAGTTGCGGCGGGCGCGATATTTAATATAATCTTGGGCCTTGCAATAATTATGTTCTATTTTGCACCTGCTAGCGGAATTGCAACAACAACTGTCGATTATTTTGGTGAAGGCGCAACAAGTGTTACCACAGGTTTAAAAAGTGGGGATACCATTCTTAAAGTGGACGGTCGCAGTTGTTTAACAGCAACAGAAATTGATTATGCTTTTACTGCGGTTAAAGATAATAAAATCGACCTGTTGGTTAAAAGAAGCGGTAAAAAAGTTCTTCTTGAAAATGTAGAATTTCAAATAGATGAATATGATGGCGTTAAGTTTTTGAAGCGTGATTTTGTATATACCTATGCTAAAAACAACTTTAAAACATTTATTATTCAGTCTTTAAAATATACTGCATCTTATGGTCGCACTGTTTGGTTTTCGCTTGTAGATTTAATCGGGGGCAGATATTCTTTAAATGCAGTATCAGGACCTGTTGGCGTAGCATCGGCATTAGGTCAGGCAACTAAAATTGGATTGGATGCACTTTTACCAATGCTTTGTTTAATTACAATAAACCTCGGTATATTCAATCTTTTGCCAATTCCTGCACTCGATGGTGGAAGACTTGTTTTTATTCTATATGAAATGATTTTCCGTAAGCCTGTACCTCAGAAATACGAGGCATTAGTTCATGGAATTGGTTTTGCAGTTTTGATGCTATTTATTGCATTTGTAACTTTAAAAGATATATTTGGATTTTTCTAAAAAAGAGGTGTATTTGTTTTGAATAAGCGTGTTTCAAGGGCTGTTAATGTTGGTGGCGTACAAATTGGCGGTAGTGCACCCGTTACCGTTCAATCAATGTTAAGTGTTCCTGCAAGCGATATAATAAAAAGTGTTGCTCAAGCAAAAGAATTAGAGGCGGCAGGTTGTGATATCATTCGCGCTGCAGTTCCTGATATGAACGCCGTAAAACTAATACACGAATTAAAAAAGAACATTAAAATACCTGTTGTTGCAGATATCCATTTTGATTATAAATTGGCGCTTGAAAGTGTAGCGGCAGGGGTTGATAAAATTCGCATAAATCCCGGTAATATCGGCGATGAAAGTAGAGTGCGCGAGGTCGCTTTAAAGTGTAAAACGAATAATATACCGATTAGGGTTGGTGTTAATTCGGGCTCTCTTGAAAAAAGCATTTTGGAAAAGTATGGCGCACCTACAGCCGAGGCTTTGTTTGAAAGCGGAATGTACCACATAAAACTTTTAGAAAAGTTTGATTTTTATGATACCGTGTTGTCTTTAAAGGCATCAAGTACCGAAAAAATGTTTGAAGCGTATAAGTATGCCGCCGAAAACTGTGATTATCCATTGCACCTTGGTGTAACAGAGGCTGGTACTCGCAGAATGGGTATTATTAAATCTGCAGCAGGTATTGGCGGATTGCTTTTAGATGGTATTGGTGATACAATACGTGTTTCGCTAACCGATGAACCGATTGAAGAGGTTAAAGCAGGTATAGATATACTTAAAGCCGTAGGATTAAGGACAAGTGGCGTAAAGTTTGTGTCTTGCCCCACGTGTGGAAGAACTAAAATAGATTTAATCGGTCTTGCAAATAGGGTAGAAGAGGCACTCAAGGATTGTGAAAAAAACATAACAGTTGCAGTTATGGGGTGCGTTGTTAATGGACCGGGCGAGGCTCGAGAAGCAGATATAGGTATCGCGGGTGGCGACGGTTGTGGTTTGCTTTTTAAAAAAGGCGAGATTATAAAAAAATTACCCGAAGCAGAATTACTTAAAGAATTACTTAAAGAAATAGATAAAATGTAAAATTAAAGGAATATGGGAATGGCTGAAACTAATTTTGCCGAACTTTTCGGCGGATACATAACGTTTACTGATACTAAATTAAATAGCGGTAAAGTGCTTTCTTGTAACATTGATAGCGAAACAAGGACCCTTACTGCAATTACAGAATTTCCTCAATACGTGCATAAAAGCGTTCTTGATGCCGCGGCTAAGGATATTAAAGATCAACTAATGCTTTCTAAGGTTATTATTGAGCCACGCTTTCCAAAAGAAACTTTCTGCCCTGCGGCATGTATGGATATTTCTGAAATAATGAAGATTGAAACTTGCCAACTTAACGGCTTTTTAGAGGGCGCAAAGTACTCTTTAAATAATAACGTTCTACATATCGAACTTAAACATGGCGGTTTAGAAACTCTTACTAAGGTTGATTTTGGTAAGCGATTTTCTAAATATGTTTTCGATCGTTTTCAGCGTGAAGTAGGGGTTGATTTTTCGGGAGTAACCGAAAAATATGAGATAGAAGAAGAGTATATTCATTACGAGCAACCAAAAAATGTTGAAGTACCGCCTCTGCCTGATGAAGCACCGCCCGAGGAACCAGATTTTGTAGAAGAGGTTAAACCAAAAAAGGCAGAGCTTCCTGAAAATAAAATAGAGAAACTTACAGAGGACAAGCCTAAAATAGTACACGACTGTAAAACTCCTCCGGAAGATAATCTTCCGGTATATCTTGATACTGCAGATGTGTTTTACGGTAATTATATTAACCCAAATGTTAAACCGCTTATTGATATTATCCCTCCGGATGATATCAATGCAACCGCAGAATTTGTTGGTTGGGGCGAGGTGTTTGGATTAGAGACTCGCGATATAAACACAAAGCGCGGCCCTATGAAAGGGCTTAACTTTAGTTTTAGCGATTATACCAACTCTGTTACTGCCAAAATGTTTTTAAGCCCTGAAAAGTTTGAGCAACTTAAAGACCTTAAAAACGGAGTGTGCGTAATTGTTAATGGTGTATATAAGTTTGATAAATGGCTAAATGAATTTATAGTTGATGTTAAGGCACTTGCTAAAATTCAAAAGTATGAGCCGCTTGATAACTATGAAGGCACAAAGCGCGTTGAACTTCACTGTCACACTAATATGTCTTCAAAAGATGCCGTTGCCGATGCCGGTAAAATAGTTAATCAAGCGTTCAAGTGGGGACATAAAGCGATAGCTATTACCGACCACGGTGTTGTTCAGGCTTATCCTGCGGCCGCAGGCGCTGTTAAAGATATCCGCAAAGCAGGTGGCGATTTTAAGGTTATTTACGGTGTTGAGGCTTATTTTGTTAACGATGAAAAGGTTGATATAGAAAAGCTTAACGCTAGGCAGATACCAAGTTATCACCAAATTATACTGGTTAAAAACCTAGTTGGTCTTAAAAATCTTTATAAACTTATTTCTCTAGCACATTTAGAGGATTTTAAAGGTAGACCAATCACTAGAAAGTCTAATTTAGATAAGTATAGAGAAGGCTTAATCGTCGGTAGCGCTTGTGAAGCAGGCGAACTATACGCTGCGATTATTGACCGAAAGCCTAGAGAAGAACTTTTAGAAATCGCTAAGTATTATGATTATTTAGAAATACAGCCTATCGGTAATAACGAGTTTATGATTAGGGATTCTGTTAAACCTGATAGGATAGATAAAAAAACTGGTCAACCTATTGCTAACAGATTCCGTCATGTTGTTGATTCAGAAGTAATTAGGGATTTTAACCGTACTGTTGTAAGCCTTGGCGACGAGCTAGGATTACCCGTTGTTGCTACGGGCGACGTACATTTTCTTAAAAAGGAAGATGAGATTTTAAGAAAAATTCTTATGGCGGGTCAAGGTTATGATGACTTTGATTTGCAAGCACCTCTATACCTTAAAACTACAGAAGAAATGTTATCCGATTTCGATTACTTTGGCGAGCGTGCAAAAGAGTTTGTTATTGATAACCCTAATAAAATTGCCGATATGATTGCCGACGACGTTATTCCTGTACCGGATGGCAACTATCCTCCCGTTATTGAGGGTTCGGACGAGGACCTACATAATATATGTTGGGAGAGGGCTATGAATACCTACGGTGAAAACGGTGTTATTCCCGAGGTTGTTTCAAAGCGCTTAGATAAAGAGGTTTCATCTATCATTAAAAATGGATTCTCTATAATGTATATGGCAGCGCAAAAACTTGTTGCTTACAGTGAAGAAAACGGCTATTTGGTTGGATCGCGTGGTTCAGTTGGTTCTTCGTTTGCTGCTACTATGGCAGGTATCTCAGAAGTTAACCCATTGCCGCCACATTATGTTTGCCCTAATTGTAAACATAGCGAATTCTTCCAAGACGGTAGCGTCGGTTCTGGCTTCGACCTACCCGAAAAGAATTGTACAGAGTGCGGAACTCCATATATTCGTGATGGACACGATATTCCGTTTGAAACCTTCCTAGGATTTAATGGAGATAAGGTTCCTGATATTGACCTTAACTTCTCAAACGAATTCCAAAACAATGTTCAAGAATATACAAAAACGTTGTTTGGCGCAGGAAACGTTTTTAAAGCAGGTACTGTTTCTACAATTGCTGAAAAAACTGCGTATGGTTTTGTAAAAGCCTATTGCGAGAAAAAAGCGATTACTTTAAGTCGTGCTGAAATGAACAGGCTTGCAAGTATAGTTGAAAAGGCGAAGATCAAAACTACAACTGGTCAGCACCCTGCGGGTATGATTGTTGTGCCTAATGATAAGGAAATTTATGATTTCTGTCCTGTTCAACACCCTGCAGATGACGTTAATACCGATATAATTACAACCCACTTCGATTTCCATTCTATACACGATACTATTTTAAAACTTGACGAACTTGGACACGTTATTCCAACGACTTACAAGTATTTGGAAGAGTATAGCGGTATCAAGGTAAGCGAGGTTACAATGAGCGATCCTGCAGTTTACAGCCTGTTTACTTCTACCGAGGCACTTGGTGTTACTCCTGATGATATAGACTCTAAAAATGGTACTTTCTGTTTGCCCGAGTTTGGTACTAACTTTGTTCGTGAAATGCTTTTAGATGCCAGACCTAAAAATTTCTCTGACCTGCTTCAAATATCAGGTCTATCACATGGTACTGACGTATGGCTTGGTAACGCAAAAGACCTTATAGATAACGGAACTTGTACAATTTCAAATGTTATCGGTACGCGTGATAACATTATGGTTTACTTAATGCACCAGGGCGTTGATCCATCAATGGCGTTTAAGATAACCGAGATTGTTCGTAAAGGTAAGGCAACAAAACTACTAACCGAAGAACATCTTAATACAATGCGCGAGCATGGTGTTCCTGACTGGTATATCGAGTCGTGTATGAAAATCAAGTACATGTTCCCAAAAGCGCACGCGGCGGCTTACGTTATTTCGGCTTTGCGCGTTGCTTGGTACAAGGTGCACCGCCCACTAGAATTTTACTGTGCATATTTTACTGCTCGTCCCGAAGATGTTGAGGTAAATGTTTTAATGCAGGGTAGGGGTGCTGTTCGCAATTATATGCGAGAAATAAAAGCCAAGGGTAAAGAGGCAAGCGCTAAAGAAACTGCAGTATACAATAATCTTTTAATCTTTAATGAGATTATGGCAAGAGGTATTGAAATACTTCCGGTTGACCTTAAAAAATCTCACGCAACAAAATATGTTCCAGAAGATGGTAAAATGCGTTTGCCATTTTGTGCACTTTCGGGTGTTGGTATCAATGCTGCAGTATCGCTTTATGAGGCAGCACAAGCAGGAAATTATCTTTCAAAAGAGGATTTTCAGATTGAGGCCGGTGTATCCAAAGCAGTAATAGAAACTTTAAATAGTGTAGGCGCATTGGATTCACTGCCCGATACTAACCAAATGTCATTATTCTAAAAAGCAGGTATTATAAATGTATACACAATTCTTCAAACCATTTCCAATTATTGAAACCGATAGGCTTATTTTAAGGAAAATCAAGAAAAGCGATGCTAAAGATTTATATGAGTATTGTTCATCTGAAGTGTCGGCAAAATATTCCCTTTGGGAGCCGCACGAAGACCTAGGGGTTACACGGCAGTATATATCTTGGTTACTACGCACGGAAAAACGCGGAGAGTATTTTACTTGGGGCATAGAACTTAAAAGTAGCGGCAAACTTATCGGAACAGTTAGTCTCCCATCGATAGATAAAGATTATAAAGTTGCCGAGATAGGTTATGGCATAATTGATTCTTATTGGGGTAACGGGTACGCTAGCGAAGCAATTAAGGCTATAATGGAATATGGCTTCTGCACGGTTGGGTTTATCTGTATCAACGCGAAGATAATGAAAGAAAATTCTGCATCTGTTCGTGTGGCTTCTGCGGTTGGAATGCAGTGTGATGGATTATTGCGAAATGGCGTTTATTGCAAAGGCAAGGCACATGACGTGTATGTATTCAGTATGCTAGACACCGATTATAAAGAACTGTTGGAAAAGCAAGAGAATGAAACTTCTGTCGATGTAGAGGATAATGAAATCAACCTGCAGAATGATGAAGAGTCTCTTGTAGAAGGAAATGAAAAACTACCTGAAGACCCAGAGGTAGAAACCGAATAATATCTAAAGCCTTGAGATACATTTTAAAATCTCAGGGCTTTTTTATATGTATATAAGAAATGTTAACAAGCGTTTTTTATGAGTTACATATAATTTCCATATATTTAGGTTAATTTGCACAATGAAACCTTTGAAAATTAAAAATTCATTGTAAAATATAACAAAGATTGTAACTCTCTAAAAGAAAAGGTTGCAAGTTTGTTACTTTTTGAGTATAATAAGTTTTGTTAGTAACAAGTTTGTAACATTTTTCGAAAGGATTGATATTTGATGAATAGAGAAGCTTTTAGCGGTATGCAAAAAGCGTTATCAAACATCAAACATTTGTTAGTTAATAGTAATATTGGTAAACGCGTATTAGTTCTTTTGCCTGGTATAGCATCTTTTGCATTTGTTGTAATTTTTATGCTTACATTTAATGTAACTGTTGCTACTGCGGTTAGTTATAATGGAAAGACAATCGGGTACGTTTCTTCAGAAACTGTTTATACCGATACTATAAAGGAAATAAAGTCCGATATGGACGATAAGGCAAAAGCAGAGTTAGAACCCGTTGATGCAAAGGAAAGTATAACTGCCGGAACAAAGCTTATGGATAAAGATGATTTAGAGAAGGCTATTGTTAACAGTATTTCTTCTGTTGACTCTTGTTTTGTTCTATATCGCAATTCTGTACCATTCGCGGTTTTGCAAAGCAGCGATGAAATAAATATTGCTTTAAGTAATTATCTTGATGATAATTCTAAAAAGTTGGAAAAACCTAGTTTCGCAGATGATTTTGAAATAAAGAAAGAGTATCGCACCTATGATACAATAATAGGTGGTAACGAATTATATAATAAACTAAAAGAACAAAAGGTTGCTGTTTGCGGTACTAAAACAGAAACTGTAACGAAATCTATTCCTTATAAAACAGTAACCAAAAAAAGCAGTAAATATAATAAAGGCGAAAAGGTTATAATTAAATCTGGTAAAAAAGGTAAGAGAACCATTAACCAAGAGGTTTATTATAATAACGGTAAAAAGGTAGAAACAAAGGTGTTAAGCAGTAAGGTTATAAAGAAGCCTCAGAACGAGGTTGTGCTTATTGGTACAGCTCATAATTCTTTCTCGCTATCTTACCCCTTTGCTGCTAACTATCCTATAACTTCGCCTTATGGCGATTATCGTGGTTATTACTATCATCAAGGTATTGATATTGTAGCGCCTTACGGCACAGAAATTTTGGCTAGTGCTGGCGGTACTGTTGTAGAGGCGTCATATTCATACTATGGTTGGGGCAATCATGTTGTTATTGATCACGGCAACGGTATGAAAACAAGATATGCTCATTGTAGCAGTTTAAACGTTTCTGTTGGCGATAAAGTTGCAAGGGGAGAGGTTATAGCTTTTGTCGGCTCTACCGGCGATGCTGATTGCAACCATTTGCACATAGAACTTTTAAGTGGCGGTGCTAGAATAAATGCCGCAAACTATTTTATAAATTAGTTCCTTCCTAAATATATAAACAGACTACTGTATTATGTTTACAGTGGTCTGTTTTATTTATGTGTTAAGTTATTAAATGCCATTACTTACAGGAAAATAAAAAATTTGGAAAAATTTTAAAAAAGCACTTGACTATTGATTGCTTTGGGTATATACTTGTAAAATACGATAAGTATGGGTTAATCTGCGATAATATGCGGTTTTGTCGTTTAATACTTTTGTTTTAGGCGAAAAAATCGCTGTTATCCCAACAAAATGCAGGTTGTTAATCTATGAAGGAGTGATCAATGTTTATGGCATCAACGGTACAGGTTAAGCCGGTAACTCTTGGAAGCAACGAGAGAATGACTTTTTCGAAAATCAATGAGGTTATTAAAATGCCAAACCTTATTGAAATTCAAAAGGATTCTTACAATTGGTTTTTAAACACCGGTTTGTCAGAAGTCTTCCGTGATATGTCATCCATCACAGACTATACTGGTAATTTAGTTCTTAATTTTATCAGTTACAGATTGGATGATAAGCCAAAGTATACTGTTAAGGAGTGTAAAGAGAGAGATGCAACTTATGCTGCACCTCTGCGCGTTCGCGCACAACTTCTTAATAAGGAAACCGGCGAAATAAAAGAAAACGAAGTGTTTATGGGCGATTTTCCGCTTATGACCGAATCGGGTACTTTTGTTATCAACGGTGCAGAGCGTGTAGTTGTTTCACAGCTAGTTCGTTCACCTGGTGTTTATTATGATTTAGAGATTGATAAAACAGGTAAAAAATTATTCAATACAACTGTTATTCCTAATCGTGGCGCTTGGTTAGAATACGCTACCGAACAGAGCGATAGCTTTGTTGTTAGGATTGATAAAAATCGCAAGCTATTAATCACTACCTTTGTTAGAGCGTTGGATTTTGCTTGTCAGAAATTCCATCTAGGTTTTTCTACCAAAACAAATCAGGATATTATTGACCTTTTGGGTGAGGATGCAAGATTGTTGCTTACTCTTGAAAAGGATACAATAATGGGTGTTGAAGATGCACTTATCGAAATTTACAGAAAACTTCGCCCAGGCGAGCCTGCAACCGTAGATGGTGCTATGTCGCATCTTTCTAATCTTCTTTTTGACGAGCGTCATTATGACCTTTCAAAAGTTGGTAGATACAAATATAATAAAAAACTTTCTGCTGTTGCTCGTCTAACAGGCAAGGTGCTTTCACGTCCTGTTGTTAATACTGTTACCGGCGAAATCGTTGCCGATGCAGGTGTTCGAGTAACAAAAGAAATGGCTCAGGATTTCGAGAAACAGGGTATTTCACAGTTCTACGTAACTGTTCTTGATAATGAAGGCGAACAGCACGAAATCAAAATACTTTCTAATGGTATGGTTGACCTTTGCGACCATGTTTCTAAAGAAGTATATGAAGCTGTAAAAGACCTTATTTATGATAAGGTATCTTTCCGTGTTCTTCAGTATTTAAAAGATTGCTGCGATAACGATGAAGACCTTATTGAAGCAATTAAAATAAATATGTCTATCGAAACTGACCCTGAGGATGAAATAAAATCTCACGGTATGCTAGTATCTAACTACATCACTCCTGACGATATTTTTGCAACCGTTAACTATTTAATCAACCTAAACTATGAAAACACCGGTAGTACCGACGATATCGACCACCTTGGCAATCGTCGTATCCGTTGTGTTGGCGAACTTTTACAGAATCAGTTCCGTATCGGCTTTGCTCGTATGGAAAGGGTTATCCGTGAAAAGATGACATTGCAGTCGCAAGACCTTGATACTATGACTCCACAGTCTCTTATCAACAATCGTCCCGTAACTGCCGCTATCAAAGAATTCTTTGGTTCTTCGCCACTTTCACAGTTTATGGACCAGACCAACCCACTTTCAGAACTCACACATAAGCGTCGTCTTTCAGCTCTTGGTCCTGGTGGTCTTTCTAGAGACCGTGCAGGCTTCGAAGTTCGTGACGTTCATTATAGCCACTACGGCCGTATGTGTCCTATTGAAACTCCTGAAGGTCCTAACATTGGTCTAATTTCATACTTGGCTACCTATGCTAAAATCAATAAGTATGGTTTCATTGAAGCACCTTTCCGTAAGGTTGATAAAGCTACCGGTTGCGTGCTTGATGAAGTTGAGTATATGACTGCAGACGCAGAGGATGAGTTTATCGTTGCTCAGGCTAACGAGCCATTAGACGAAAACGGCAAGTTTGTAAATGCAAAGGTAAACGCCCGTCATCGCGATAACTTCCTTGAAATAGAAAACTCTAAGGTTGACTATATGGACGTTTCGCCTAAGATGGTTGTATCTGTTGCTACTGCTATGATTCCGTTCCTTGAGAACGACGATACAAACCGTGCGCTCATGGGCTCGAACATGCAGAAGCAGGCTGTTCCGCTTCTCCGTACCGAAAACCCATTCGTTGGTACAGGTATGGAGTATCAGGCTGCTATCGATTCCGGTGTTGTTGTACTTGCTAATGAGGCAGGTACAGTTACCGCAGTTTCTGCAGAAAAAGTTACAATCAAACAGGATAACAATGAGATTGTAGACTATAATTTAATCAAATTTATGCGTTCTAACCATGGCACTTGTATCAACCAAAAACCAATCGTTGCGGTTGGTCAGCACGTAGAAAAGGGCGAGGTTATTGCCGACGGTCCTGCTACAAGCAATGGTGAAATCAGTCTTGGTAAAAATGCCTTAATCGGCTTTATGACCTGGGAAGGCTATAACTACGAGGACGCTGTTCTTATTAACGAAAAACTAGTTCGTGAGGATATGTACACCTCTGTTCATATTGAAGAGTATGAACTTGAATCGCGTGATACTAAACTCGGACCTGAAGAAATCACAAGAGATATACCTAATGTTGGTGAGGATGCTTTAAAAGACCTCGACGAGCGTGGTATTATCCGCATCGGTGCCGAGGTTCGCGCAGGTGATATTCTTGTTGGTAAGGTTACACCTAAGGGTGAAACCGAGCTTACTGCTGAAGAAAGACTTCTTCGCGCAATCTTCGGCGAAAAGGCTAGGGAAGTACGTGATACCTCTTTACGTGTTCCACACGGCGAGTACGGTACTATCGTTGACGTTCAGGTTTTCGATCGCGAAAATTCATCTGAACTCAATCCTGGCGTAAATCTTGTTGTTCGTTGCTATATTGCACAGAAACGTAAGATTTCTGTTGGTGATAAAATGGCTGGTCGTCATGGTAATAAGGGTGTTGTTTCTAGAATCCTTAAGAGTGAAGATATGCCATTCTTACCGGACGGTACACCACTAGATATCGTTCTTAATCCTTTGGGTGTTCCTTCTCGTATGAACATCGGTCAGGTTCTTGAAGTGCATTTAGGTCTTGCAGCTAAAGCTCTTGGCTGGAAGGTTTGTACACCTGTTTTCGATGGCGCACACGAAAGCGACATTCGCAAATGCTTCGCTTTGGCAGAAGAAACTACCAAAGCAGAAGGTTATGCAGATAAGGATACTGCAAAGATTGACTTCTCTCACATTCCTTTGAGAGAGGATGCAAAAACCCAACTTTATGATGGACGTACAGGTTTACCTTTCGATAATCCTGTAACCGTTGGTTATATGTATTACCTCAAACTTCATCACTTGGTTGATGATAAAATCCATGCTCGTTCAACCGGTCCTTACTCACTTGTTACTCAGCAGCCACTCGGTGGTAAAGCTCAGTTCGGTGGTCAGCGTTTCGGTGAAATGGAAGTTTGGGCACTTGAGGCTTATGGCGCTGCATATACCTTGCAGGAAATCCTTACAATCAAGTCCGACGATATTGTTGGCCGTGTTAAGACTTACGAGTCTATTGTTAAGGGCTTAAATGTTCCAAAAGCAGGCGTTCCCGAATCATTCAAGGTTCTTATCAAAGAACTACAATCGTTATCACTTGATGTTAAGGTTTTAGATGCTGATAATAACGAACTTGACCTTCGTCAAACCTATGATGACGATGATGATATGGGCATAGCACCCGCAGCAGATGACGAGGTTTTTGAAAACGAAACAGTAGCAGTTGAGGGCTCATTCGATGGCTTCGGCTTTGAGGATGAAGAAGGCAACGCTATCGTTGAAGAAACACCAGAAACTTTTGATGAAGAATAATATAGGAGGAGATAGACAATATGGAAGGCATTGAATTTAAATCTATTCAAATTGGATTGGCGTCTCCCGAACAGATACGCAGCTGGTCGCATGGCGAAGTTAAAAAGCCTGAGACCATTAACTACCGTACTTTAAAGCCCGAACGCGACGGTCTTTATTGTGAAAAAATCTTCGGACCTACTAAGGACTGGGAATGTCATTGCGGTAAGTATAAAAGAATTAGATATAAGGGCAAGATATGCGACCGTTGCGGTGTTGAAGTAACACGCGCAAAGGTTCGCCGCGAGCGTATGGGTTGCATAGAGCTTGCTGCCCCTGTATCTCACATTTGGTACTTCAAAACAATCCCTTCAAGAATGGGTCTTGTTCTTGATGTATCGCCTAAAAACTTAGAGCAGGTTTTGTACTTCTCTCAATACATTGTTATTGACCCGGGTACAGTTCCTGAAATTCAGAAAAAAGAGCTTTTAACCGAGACTCAGTATCGTGAACTTCGCGAGAAGTATGATGACGAGTTCGAGGCAGGAATGGGTGCAGAATCCATTAAAAAGCTTTTAGAAGAAATTGACCTTGATGAGTCTTGCGAGCAATTAAAACTCGAATTAGAGAGCGCTACAGGTCAAAAACGCGCAAGAATCATTAAGCGTTTAGAGGTTTTAGAGGCTTTCCGTAACTCCGGAAACCGCCCCGAGTGGATGATTATGGACGTACTACCTGTAATCCCACCCGACCTTCGCCCAATGGTTCAACTTGACGGTGGACGTTTCGCAACTAGCGACCTTAATGACTTATATAGAAGAGTTATTAATCGTAACAACCGTCTAAAACGTCTTTTAGAACTTGGCGCTCCCGACATTATCGTTCGTAATGAAAAGAGAATGTTGCAAGAAGCAGTTGACGCTCTTATT
Organism: Acutalibacteraceae bacterium; assembly: GCA_045656265.1. Classification (GTDB taxonomy): domain Bacteria; phylum Bacillota; class Clostridia; order Oscillospirales; family Acutalibacteraceae; genus UMGS1532. The sequence continues at coordinate 35,818 of JAZOQV010000073.1, forward strand.
GATAACGGCCGCCGTGGCAAGCCTGTTACAGGTCCTAATAACCGCGCATTAAAATCACTTTCTGATATGCTTAAAGGTAAGCAGGGTCGTTTCCGTCAGAACCTTCTCGGTAAGCGTGTTGACTATTCAGGTCGTTCGGTTATCGTTGTTGGTCCTGAATTGAAAATGTATCAGTGCGGTGTGCCAAAGGAAATGGCTCTTGAGTTATTTAAACCATTCGTAATGAAGCGTTTGGTTGAAATAAATGCTGTTGGTAATATCAAGTCTGCTCGTAAAATGGTAGAGCGCGCAAGCAATGAGGTTTGGGATGCGCTAGAAACTGTTATTAAAGAGCATCCAGTTCTTTTAAACCGTGCGCCAACACTTCACCGCCTTGGTATCCAAGCATTTGAACCTGTTTTAGTAGAGGGTAGGGCACTTAAACTTCATCCTCTTGTATGTACTGCATACAACGCCGACTTCGACGGCGACCAGATGGCTGTTCACGTACCTCTTTCTGCAGAAGCACAAGCAGAGGCAAGATTCTTAATGCTTGCTGCTAACAACCTTTTAAAACCATCCGACGGTAAGCCTGTTTGCGTACCTACACAGGATATGGTTCTTGGTTCATACTACTTAACTCTTGTTAAGCACGATGAGCCTGGTAAGGGCAAAGTATTTAGTAGCAAAGACGAAGCTATTATGGCTTACAACTCCGGCGTTGTTGGTCTACATTCTCCAATTAAGGTTAGAATGAGCGGTACCGACAAAGATGGTAATCCTATTAAGAGAATTGTTGATGCTACTGTTGGTTTCTTAATTTTCAACGAGTCAATTCCTCAAGACCTCGGTTATATTGACCGTACAGTTGAGGGTCACGAACTTGACCTTGAAATTTCTCCTTACAAAACCGAAAAAGATGGCAGCATAGTTGCTAACAAGGTTGGTAAAAAGAAACTTAGCGAAATCGTTGAAAAATGTATTGATGTTCACGGTACTAGTGAATCTTCAATTGTTCTTGATAAAATCAAGGCAACCGGCTTTAAATATTCTACTCAAGGCGCTATAACCGTTGCAGTTTGCGATGCAGTTATTCCTCCTGTTAAAGCAGAACTTATTAAAGAAGCCGAAAGCAAAATTGATGCTGTTAACCAAGAGTATGACTTTGGTTTCATAAGCAATAATGAAAGACTTGCTCAGGTTATTTCTATTTGGAACGATACAACCGACGAGGTTGCAGATGCTCTAAAAGAAAACCTTGATGAGTTCAACCCAATTTATATGATGGCTGACTCTGGTGCTCGTGGTTCTATGAACCAGATTAGACAGCTCGCAGGTATGCGTGGTCTTATTTCGAATACATCGGGTCAGGTTATCGAAGTTCCAATTCGTGCTAACTATCGTGAAGGTCTAAATGTTCTCGAATACTTTATTTCTTCTCGTGGTGCTCGTAAAGGTCTTGCCGATACTGCGCTTCGTACCGCTGACTCGGGTTACCTTACCCGTCGTCTTGTTGACGTTTCACAGGATGTTATAATTCGTGATGATGATTGTGGCACAACAAATGGTCTAACAGTTAGCGATATTAACGAAGGTAATACGGTTATCGAACCATTGTCAGACCGTCTTGAAGGCAGATTCCTTTTAGAAGATGCAATCAATCCTTCAACCGGAGAGGTTGTATGGTTTGCTACAGAGCAGTTTGACGATGATGGCAATAAGATTGCTAATAGCGGCGTTGTTACTAAAGCAGGCGCTAAAGCAATCGTAGCTGCAGGAATTGAGAAAATTCAAATCCGTTCTATTCTTACTTGTCGTTCAAGACACGGCGTATGTAAAAAATGTTATGGTTCTAACTTGGCTACTAACAAGGCAGTTACCGTTGGCGAGGCAGTTGGTATTATCGCTGCTCAATCTATCGGTGAGCCTGGTACACAGCTTACAATGAGAACCTTCCATACCGGTGGTATCGCTAACGCAGAGGATATTACACAGGGTCTACCTCGTGTTGAAGAGTTGTTCGAGGCTCGTCGTCCAAAGCGTGCAGGTATTGTTTGCGAAATCTCGGGTACAATTCGTCTAGGTGAGGATAAGAGAAATACCGTTGTATATGTAACCGATAATGAGAATAAGGACGAGCGTAAGTACGTTATTCCTTACGATTATCATCTCCGTTCAAACGTTATTGATGGTGCAGAAATCAACAAGGGCGATTCAATTACTGAAGGTGCAGTAAGCCCACAAGATATTCTTGCAGTTATGGGCCCGGATGCAGTTCAGGATTATATCATCGCTCAAATTCAAAGTGCATATCGCCTACAAGGTGTTGACATCAACGATAAACACATTGAAGTTATCGTGCGTCAAATGATGCGTAAGGTTAGAATTCTTGATAATGGTAGCACAAATCTACTACCCGGCACATTGGTTGACAGGGGAGAGGTTTATGCACAGAATGATGAGATTGAAGCACGTATTGCTGCCGGCGAAGAAGGTTTAAGCGTTGCTGTTTACGAGCCAACATTACTTGGTATCACAAAGGCTTCACTTGCTACCGAATCGTTCTTGTCAGCTGCTTCCTTCCAGGAAACAACAAGAGTTCTTACAGATGCTGCTATCCATGGTAAAGTTGACCCATTGTTTGGCCTTAAAGAAAACGTTATTATTGGTAAACTTGTTCCTGCAGGTACAGGTCTCAGCAATTTCGAATCTGATGATAGCGCAGAGCAAAGCACCTATGATTATGATGCAAGCTTTTCTGAAAATTTAGACGACACTTTGACACAAGAATAAAATAAATTGTTTTAGGTATTGACAATTAGATATATTCTGTGATAAAATCATTAAGTGTGTGAATATTTGTATTTTATGCAGGCGTAAGGCAACTTGCGTCTGCATTGAATAGCTTATTTTATTTTTAGGAGGTGTAATATGCCAACCTTTAACCAGCTTGTACGCAGTGGTCGTTCAACTATCGAGAAAAAGGCTAAGGCCCCGGCGCTATTAAAAGGTTTCAACTCTATGAAACAGCGTCCTACCGATAACTGTTCACCACAGAAGCGTGGTGTTTGTACCGCGGTTAAAACTTCTACCCCTAAAAAGCCTAACTCGGCTCTTCGTAAGATTGCCAGGGTTCGTCTTTCAAATGGTATCGAAGTTTCAGCTTATATCCCCGGTATAGGCCACAACCTTCAAGAGCATAGCGTGGTTCTAATTCGTGGCGGTCGTGTTAAGGACTTACCTGGTGTGCGTTATCACATCATTCGTGGTACCTTAGATACACAGGGCGTTGCAAATAGAATGCAGGCTCGTTCTAAGTATGGCGCTAAGCGTCCAAAAGCAAGTGCTGCTAAATAAGCACAAAACTCATTTTACTGACAAATCTCTACTGCATTATCAAGCAGTGGCGTTCATATATATTATGCGTCTTTTGCTTGGTGCCACGGGAATTTTGTCGCTCGAGTACCTATGATATCATTAATGTGAAGGAGGGAAGTGAAGTGCCAAGAAGAGGCTTTATTGCAAAACGTGATGTTTTGCCGGATCCCGTATACAATTCTAAAATTGTTACTCGTTTAATCAATAATGTTATGTTAGACGGTAAAAAGGGTGTTGCCCAAAAAATCGTTTACGGTGCTTTCGATATTATCAGTGAAAAGACAGGTAAGGAACCCCTTGAGGTTTTCGAAGCAGCTATGGAAAACATTATGCCTCAATTAGAGGTTAAGGCTGTTCGTAAAGGTGGTGCTACCTATCAGGTACCTTTCGAGGTTCGTCCTGAGAGAAAGCAAACATTAGGTCTACGCTGGCTTACAACTTATAGCCGCGCTCGTTCAGAGGAGACCATGAAAGAACGTTTAGCCGGTGAAATCATTGACGCAACTAACGGCTTGGGTGGCGCGTTCAAAAAACGTGAAGACACTCATAAGATGGCCGAAGCTAACAAGGCGTTCGCTCATTACAGATGGTAATTCCATCATAAAAAATAAGTATATTAGGAGGACATTATGCCAAGAAAGGTTTCTCTTGAATTTACAAGAAACATTGGTATCATGGCCCATATCGACGCAGGTAAAACAACCACCACAGAGCGTATTCTTTACTATACAGGTGTTAACCACAAAATTGGTGAAACACATGATGGTACCGCTACTATGGACTGGATGGATCAAGAGCAGGAGAGAGGTATTACAATTACCTCCGCTGCTACTACTTGCTTTTGGAAGGACCATCGTATCAATATAATTGACACTCCCGGACACGTTGACTTTACTGTTGAAGTTCAGCGTTCCCTACGTGTTCTAGACGGTTCTGTTACAGTTCTTTGTGCTAAAGGCGGCGTTGAGCCCCAGTCAGAAACTGTTTGGAGACAGGCCGACGATTATAAAGTTCCGCGCATGATTTATGTTAACAAGATGGACATAATGGGCGCTGACTTCTATAATGTATTGCAAATGGTTAAAGACCGTTTCCAGTGTAATGCTGTTCCCATTCAGCTACCTATCGGTTCTGAGGACACATTCCGCGGTATTGTTGACCTTATTGCAAACAATGCCGAGGTTTATTATGATGACCTTGGTAAAGATGTTCGTCAAGAAGAAATTCCTGACGATATGAAAGAGCTTGCCGAGAAATATAGAACCGCTCTTATCGAGTCTGTTGTTGAACAGGACGAAGAGTTAATGGAAAAATATTTCGAGGGTATCGAGCCTTCTGTTGAGGAAATCAAAAAGATTATCCGTAAAGCAACAATAGCTGGTGAGATGGTTCCTATTTGCTGCGGTACTTCGTATCGTAACAAGGGTGTTCAACCACTTCTTGATGCTATCGTTGACTTTATGCCTGCACCTACTGACGTTGAAGCTATTAAGGGTATTAACCCTGATACTGACGAAGAGGAAGTTAGACATTCTTCTGATGAAGAGCCTTTTGCTGCTCTTGCATTCAAAATTGCTACCGACCCTTATGTTGGTAAACTCTGCTTCTTCCGTGTATATTCGGGTTCAATAGATGCTGGTACTACTGTTTACAACTCTGTTAAAGACAACAGAGAAAGAATTGGCCGTATCTTACAGATGCACGCCAACCATAGAGAAGACATTGAAACTTGCTATGCAGGTGATATCGCTGCCGCAGTTGGTCTTAAAAACACCACAACCGGTGATACCCTTTGCGACGAGAAAAATCCTGTAATTCTTGAATCAATGAACTTCCCTGATCCTGTTATTCGCGTTGCTATCGAGCCTAAAACAAAGGCTGGTCAAGAGAAGATGGGCTTAGCTCTTGCTAAACTCGCTGAAGAAGACCCAACCTTTAAGTGCTATACCGACGAAGAAACAGGTCAGACTATTATCGCAGGTATGGGTGAGCTTCACCTCGAAATCATCGTTGATAGACTTCTTCGTGAGTTTAAGGTTGAAGCAAACGTAGGTAAGCCACAGGTTGCTTACAAAGAAACCATCCGCAAATCAGCAGATGTTGATGAGAAATACGCTCGTCAGTCCGGTGGTAAAGGTCAATACGGTCATGTTAAAATTACTGTTGAGCCTAATGAAACCGGTAAAGGTTACGAGTTCATCAATAACATCGTTGGTGGTGCTATTCCTAAGGAGTATATCCCTGCTGTTGATGCCGGTATCCGCGGCGCTATGCAGGCTGGTGTTCTTGCAGGTTATCCTGTTGTTGACACTAAAGTTACCCTTTACGATGGTTCTTACCACGAGGTTGACTCTTCTGAAATGGCATTTAAGATTGCCGGTTCTATGGCATTCAAGAGTGCTTGCCGCAAGGCAGACCCAGCAATTCAAGAGCCTATCATGAAGGTTGTTGTAATTGTTCCTGAGGATTATATGGGCGACGTTATCGGCGACCTTAACTCTCGTCGAGGCGAGATTCAAGGTTTCGAAGACAGAACTGGCGGCGTTAAACAAATTAACGCACGTGTTCCTCTAAGCGATATGTTCGGTTATGCAACCGACCTTCGTTCAAAAACTCAGGGTCGTGGCCAATATGTAATGGAACCCGACGGTTATAAAGAAGTTCCTAAGAGCATTGCTGAGAAAATCATTGCTTCAAGAACAAAGCAAGACTAATATAAAAAAGACTTGCAATTTTACTAAATATTTGATACAATGCAATTAAGCATTCTAGCTAATTTATAATTTCTTAATTTTAAGGAGGAAATTCCAATGGCAAAAGAAAAATTTAACAGATCAAAACCCCATGTTAACATTGGTACTATCGGCCACGTTGACCATGGTAAGACTACTCTTACCGCAGCTATCACTAAGACTCTTTCTTTAAAGGGTCAAGCACAGTTCGAAGACTATGCAAACATCGATAAGGCTCCTGAAGAGAGAGAGCGTGGTATTACAATCAATACCGCTCACGTTGAGTACGAGACTGACGCTCGTCACTATGCTCACGTTGACTGCCCCGGACATGCTGACTATATCAAAAACATGATCACCGGTGCTGCTCAGATGGACGGCGCTATCCTTGTTATCGCTGCTACTGATGGTCCTATGGCTCAGACTAAAGAGCATCTTCTTCTCGCACGTCAGGTTGGCGTTCCTTACATCGTTGTATTTATGAACAAATGCGACCTTGTTGACGACGAAGAACTCTTAGAGTTAGTTGAAATGGAAATCCGTGAGACTCTTGACAAGTACGAATTCCCTGGCGATGATACTCCTATCATCAAGGGTTCTGCTTTCAAAGCTCTCGAAGCTGCTGATGACCTCAGCGATGCAGCATATGCTCCTATCCTTGAGCTTATGGATGCTGTTGATTCTTACATTCCTACTCCTGATCGTAAAGCTGACCAACCATTCCTTATGCCTGTTGAAGACGTATTCACCATCACTGGTCGTGGTACTGTTGCAACTGGTAGAGTTGAGCGTGGTCAATTAAAACTTAACGACGAAGTAGAAATCGTTGGTCTTAAAGACGAAAAGAGCAAGACTGTTGTTACTGGTATCGAAATGTTCCACAAGCTTCTCGACTATGCAGAGGCTGGCGATAACATCGGTGCTCTTCTCCGTGGTGTTCAAAGAACCGATATCGAGCGTGGCCAAGTTCTTTGCGCTCCTAACACCATTCAGCCTTTAACCAAGTTCCACGGTCAAGTTTACGTTCTTACCGCTGCTGAAGGTGGCCGTCATAAGCCTTTCTTCACCAACTATCGTCCTCAGTTCTATTTCAGAACTACTGACGTTACCGGTGTTATCACTCTTCCTGCTGGCACAGAGATGTGCATGCCTGGTGATAACGTAGAGATGGATGTTGAACTTATCACTCCTATCGCTATTGAAGAAGGCCTTCGTTTCGCTATCCGTGAGGGTGGACGTACCGTAGGTTCAGGCGTTGTTACTGCTGTTAAATAAGCAATAATTAACTAAATTAAGGTGCTTACCAAAAGGTAAGCACCTTTTTTATTTACAAATGCGATTTGTTGTGGTAATATATTATTTGGTAAAAAATTAAATCCTAGGAGCTATATATGAAACTGATTATTGCATCAAATAATAAACATAAGATTATTGAAATAAAACAGATATTGGGTAAGTATTTTGATACCATACTTTCTTTAAATGAAGCGGGTATTGACCACGAAACTATCGAAGATGGCAATACTTTTTTAGAAAATGCAAATAAAAAAGCAACCGAAATTGCAGAAATTTCGGGTTGCTTTTCAATAGCCGATGATAGTGGCCTTTGCGTTGATGCATTGGGTGGTGCACCGGGAATTTATTCCGCACGCTATTGCGGCCATCATGGCGATGATGAGGCGAATAACGATTTGCTAATTAAAAATCTTACCAATGAATCAAATAAAAGTGCACATTATACCTGTGCTATAGTTTTGGCTGCACCAAATGGTAAAACATTTAGTGCAGAGGATTATATGCATGGCGAAATCATTTTAAAGCGTCAAGGCAATAATGGTTTTGGCTATGACCCAATATTCTTTTTGCCTGAATATAATAAGACTGTGGCCGAAATCACTCCAGAAGAAAAGAATAAAATTAGCCACAGAGCAAAAGCTTTAGTTGCATTATTAAACAAACTAGAAAGTGATGCAGACTTCAAAGAACTCTGCAAGAAATATAAATAAAAACAGCAACAGTTAACTGTTGCTGCTATACTGCTTATTTATCTTCAGGAACCTCTTTGTAAAGATTGAATCTAAATAAAAGTGATTCATCTTCGGGGTTAGCGCAACGAAGTGTTGCTTCGCCGATTACAGCGCCCTTCATTATATTGGCAACACCCATCATCTGACAGAGTTTAGATTTTAGGTTTAAAACATCGCCTTCAGAGGTTTCTAAAAACACTTCGCCTTTGCAAGCATCAAGGGTTTTCATAAAATCGGCAATATCAATATTATGCATAACAATAAATTTTTGCATAAAAATATCTCCTTTCAATTTTTCTGCGTATATTTTAGCAAATTAGTAATCATATGTCAATAACTATTAAGTAAAAATGGAGTTGTAATAATGGATTGGCTTGAAATTTCATTAGAAATACCTAATAAAGATGTAGAAACTGCGGCGGCAATCGCAAATATGTCGGTACCTTATGGTATCTATATTGAGGATTATTCTGATTTAGAACAAGGCGCGCGTGAAATAGCACACATAGATTTAATTGACGAAGAACTTTTAGAGCGAGATAAATCTATTGCTATTATACACATTTATTTTAGCGCACAGGATAACTTTATAGAGGCTAAAGAGTATCTTACCGAACAACTAAAAGCAGCTAATATTAAGTTTACCCTAAAAACAGGGAATATATCCGAATCTGATTGGAAAGATAACTGGAAGCAGTTTTTTAAAGTAACAGAAATAGGTAAAAAACTTTTAATTGTGCCAAGTTGGGAAAATATTGATGATTTTAAAGGCAGAACACCGCTTAACATTGACCCAGGCGCCGCTTTTGGCACTGGTACACATGCAACAACAAGGCTATGTTTAGAACTGTTAGAAGACTATTGTGAAGGCGCTAGTATGGTTGATATTGGTTGCGGTAGCGGTATACTTGGAATTGGTGCGGCACTTTTGGGCGCGAAAGATGTAATTGGTGTTGATATTGATGCTGTTGCCGTAAAAATAGCAAATGAAAACGCTATTATAAACAATGTTCAAAATGTGGCAAAATTTATTGAGGGCGACCTTGCAGATAAAATTAGCGGTAATTTTGATATCGTTTGCGCTAATATAGTTGCAGACGCTATAATATCACTAGCACCACAGGTTAAACCCTTACTAAATAGTAATGGTATATTTATATGCTCGGGAATAATTGATATTAGAGCAAAAGAGGTAGAAACTGCTTTGATTAACAACGGTTATACTATTGTAGAGCATAAAATTACTGATAATTGGCATGCATTTGCCGTTAAAATGTAATTTACTGGAGGATATAATGTTACAGTTTGAAGAACAAAAACTTAAATTAGAAGGCTTCAAAGACGCGATAGACGAACTTGGCGAAGCCCTCGGAATAGAGAAATTAAAAAACACGATAGAAGAAAAGCAAAATCTTACCGCAGCCGAGAATTTTTGGGACGACCCCGAGAATTCACAAAAGGTGTTGCAACAAATTAGCAGACTTCGTGAGAAACTTGAAAGTTACGAAAAACTTTGTGCCGACTATCAGGATACTTTGGATATTATTGAAATGGCAGACGAAGAAGGCGACCTATCATTATTAGATGAGGTTGTAGCATCGGTAAACAGTATAGAAGAAAGTATGGAAAAACAACGCCTTGATACTTTGATGACAGGCGAGTACGATGCAAATAACTCTATTTTAACATTCCACGCAGGCGCAGGCGGCACAGAGGCTCAAGACTGGGCAGAAATGCTTTTAAGAATGTATACGCGTTGGGCGGATAGGCATGGATTTAAGGTTAATGTTACCGATATTTTAGATGGCGACGAAGCCGGTATTAAGAGCGCAACGATTGTTGTAGAAGGCGAAAATGCTTATGGTTACTTAAAAAGCGAAATTGGTGTTCATAGACTTGTTCGCGTTTCTCCTTTTGATGCATCGGGTAGACGCCATACATCCTTTGCTTCATTAGAGGTTATGCCCGAAATTTCTGACGATATAGAAATTGATGTTAGAGAAGAAGATATTAAAATGGATGTATTCCGTTCAAGCGGCGCGGGCGGTCAGCACATCAATAAAACAAGTTCGGCAGTTCGTTTAACCCACATACCTTCAGGTATAGTTGTTGCTTGCCAGAACGAGCGTAGCCAACACCAAAACCGCGAGCGAGCTATGAAAATGCTTAAATCTAAACTTTTAGAAATTAAAGAGCGCGAGCATTTAGATAAAATTGAGGATATAAAAGGCGTGCAAAAAGAGATAGCGTGGGGAAGTCAGATTCGTTCCTATGTGTTTATGCCTTATACTTTAGCCAAAGACCATAGAACAGGTTTTGAGAACGGAAATATCAATGCCGTTATGGATGGAGATATTGATGGATTTATAAATGCATATTTGAAAGCTATGTCTTTAGGTGAACTACAAAATACGTAAATCAAAAGTCAACTAACAAGTTACTTGTTGGTTGACTTTTATTGTTGACAGCCTTTTTTTGCTTTGATAAAATAAAATAAAAAGCATATGGAGGCCGTATATGGAAAGCATTGCAACTCTTATAAAACAATATAGAAAAAAGAGCGGGCTAACCCAAACCGAACTCGGAAAAAAACTTTATGTTTCAAAGCAGGCCGTATCGAAATGGGAGACTGATAAAACCGTTCCCGATTTAGATACTATAAAAAGGCTTTCTAACATTTTAAATATACCAAGTGATGAAATTCTTGGCAAAATTACTAACGACCCAAGGGTAAATTCTGAAATACTTGAATATATGAAATATAGAGCTCAGACCAACAAAGAGTCAACGCAAATTGAAAAATGGCGTGATTTCAAGTTTGGTATGTTTATACATTACGGGTTATATTCTATTTTAGAGCAAGGCGAGTGGGCTTTGATACGTAATCACCATGATATTGATGAATATTCAAAGCTCGCAGAAAAGTTTACTGCAGAAAAATTTGATGCAAAATACATCTGTGACCTAGCAGAAAAAGCGGGTATGAAATATGCCGTATTCACCGCACGTCATCACGAGGGGTATTGCCTTTTCGATAGTAAGAGTTCTATTGATAATTATACAGTTATGAATTCGCCTTGCAAACGCGATTTGGTAGCAGAGTTTTGTGATGCTTGTAGAGATAAGGGCCTTGGCGTTGGTATATATTATTCGCCGGCTGATTGGCGTTGTCAAGGTTTCTTTATGCCACATTTGTACAAGAAAAGCGCTGAAAGAATGATTAAGCAGTGCTATGATCAGGTTGACGAGTTAATGCAAAACTATGGCAAAGTAGATATTATGTGGTTTGACCACGGCGATGATTACATAATTTCTTACGGTATAGATTTAAGTTTCCCACATATTCCTAGACCAAAAGATTGGCGTAAAAAACCTCTTGTTAAAGAATTTTGGGGCGAGTTTGAACTTGATAAGAAAATACGCCAAATGCAGCCTGAGATAGTTATAAATAATCGTTTGGGTATGCACCGCACTGGCGATTATGTAACTCCCGAGAGAGTAGTAGGCGGTTTCAACACTATCGACCCTTGGGAAACTTGTGAGTGCTTATCAGAAACTTGGGGATATGAACCTAATAAAGAGGTAATGAGTTTAAAACGCGTTGTAACCCTTCTTGTTAACGTAGTAACAGGTGGTGGCAATCTACTTTTGAATTTATCGCCAAAAGGAGATGGCTCAATAGACCCCAAACATGCAAAACGTTTATTAGAAGTAGGCGAGTGGACTTCTAAATATAGCGAGGCAATTTATGGTACACGTGGTGGTCCAATAAGAAATGCTCCTGATGTTGGCGGCTTTACGAATAAAGGAAATAAACTTTATTGTTTTATTATAGACGAGAAAGTAACTTCCTTTAAAATTCCGCTTTGTGATGGCAAAGTAAAGAGCATTAAAACTTTGTCCAACGAGGGAATAGCAAGCACTAAAGAGAAGAATGATTATTTAACTGTTGACTTAAAGGCACCAATAAAAGACGGTATTGCCGCTGTGGTAGAGATAGAATTTGATAGAGAAGTATCAAAGATATATGAGAATTTCGATTCATTAAAAATTTCTGCATTCTAAAAGGGGTAATTATATGAATGAAAATATCGCATTAGAGGAATGTGGCGTTCACTCTAAGGTTATAACACCAAATGATGATTATCATTATTTCTTTGGATATTATGACCTACAACCATTTGATTCTACGGGTAGGTATCATCTTTGCCAACGAGTAAAGTTTGATAACAGACAACCGGTAGAAACAGATATTAGCGAGATAGGTGCGATTGATTTAGAAACTAATCAATTTATAAAATATGCCGAAACAACCGCTTGGAACTTTCAGCAGGGTTCTCTTTTGCAATGGTATAAAGACGATGAGCATATTATATTTAACATTAGGGAAGACAATGCTTTTAAATCTTGTGTTTTGAACATCGTAACAGGTGAAAAACGTATTTTGCCAATGGCTTTTGCTAATCTTTCAAGCGATTGCACAAAAGCTCTATGTGTAAATTTTTCACGTATTTTTGACTTTCGTGCCGGATATGGCTATGCTGGTATTCCAGATAAGTTTTACAACGAAAAAGCTCCAAAAGAAGACGGCGTTTTCTTGATGGATACCGAAAGCGGCGAAGTGAAACTTATACTTGATTACGTAAAACTTCGCGACGCTTATTTTGAAGAACCCTTTTCACGAGATAAACTCTTGGTTAATCACATTAACTTTAATCCGTCGGGAACTCGTTTTGCAATGCTTTTCAGAAACTTTACAACTCCTGAGCAACCAATGTGGAGAACACAACTTATAACAAGCGATATAGAGGGTAACATCCATCGTATGTCGCCGTTCGGTGTGCATTCGCATTATAACTGGAAAAACGACGATGAACTTTTAATTTATACGTATTATGATGTTAATAACCAAGATAGAGGTTTGTGGATTTTTACCGATAATGAGGATAAAGCAACAAAATTGCCCGAGCCCAATCCACAAAACGATATTCACTGCCTATATTCGCCTAACCGTAGATATATAATGGGCGACGATTATGGCGGAATTCGCAGTATACATTTTATTGACACTAAAACAAATAAAAAAATAATTTTAGGTCAGTATAAGTCTTTAAATTCAGATGCAAATGCTATTGAGTATCGTTGCGACCTTCACGCGCGATTCGACAGAACGGGAAGATATATTTCGTTTGACAGTAACCATACGGGTAAACGAGTGATTTGCATTATGGATTTAAACGACCTAGAAAACTACGAATATTGATTTATAGTTCTAAAATAAACTTCTACTTGCCGGCAGAGTCTTGTTAAAAGACTTTGTCGGCAAAGTTGTTTCATAATTAAATTTTAAATAATTAGGATTTTACTACTTGACAAAATGCAGTAAAGCCTTTATAATATCATTGTTGCGCCGCTGTGGTGGAATTGGCAGACACAAGGGACTTAAAATCCCTCGGTAGCAATATCGT
>JAZOQV010000074.1:0-48382 GCA_045656265.1 Acutalibacteraceae bacterium
AGGCTATGGCCCTGCGGAAATGAAACCTTCCAAATTCCATGGCGTTGCTCCTTTTGAACGCAGCAGCGGCGAGCTGAAAAAAGAATCCGGATATTCTTTTTCCTCCGCTTTTGGAGAAAGCCTTTGCAAACTTGCGGAAAATGACGATAAAATCTGCGCCATAACAGCCGCAATGACTGACGGTACCGGACTTCGCGGTTTTTCTGAAAAATTTGCGAACAGATTTTTTGATGTCGGTATTGCAGAACAACATGCCGTAACATTTGCCAGCGGTCTTGCTGCAAAAGGATTTAAGCCATATTTTGCAGTATATTCGTCTTTTTTACAGCGCGGTTTTGACCAAGTCTTTCATGACGCTGCAATTGCTGAACTTCCAATTACTTTGTGTATTGACAGGGCAGGTATTACAGGCAATGACGGCGAAACACACCAGGGTATATATGATGTTGCGTTTTTATCTGCAATTCCCGGTGTCGAAATTTATTCTCCTTCTTCGTATAAAGAACTTTACGAGGTTATAAAAAGGACCTCAAAAAGAGAAAAAGGCGTTGTTGCTATTAGGTATCCAAGAGGAAAAGAAATTATTCTAGATCAAGAATTTAATACTAGTGAAAATAGTTTTGATATCTTTTCTAATGGAGATACTGCAGTCGTTTCTTATGGGCAAACTTTTGCCGAATGTGCTTTGGCATTGAAGGATAAAAACGTTAGTTTGGTCAAACTGAATTGTATCAATAAAATCACATCAGAGTTAATAGAAAAACTTTGCGTATATAAAAATATTTTTGTTTTTGAAGAAGCTGTTTTATCTGGTAGTGTAGGTAGCGTTATTTCTAGAGAATTATTAGAAAACAATTATAAAGGCAAATTTAAGCATATAGCAATAGAAAACTGTTTTATTAAACAAGCAACTCAAAATGAACAACGTGAGATGCTCGGTCTTGATAAAACTTCAATATTAAAGTATGTAAACGGTGAATTTGATGAGTGAAAAAATTAGGTTAGATGCTGCTGTTGTAAATGCGGGACATACCGAAAGTAGAGAAAAAGCCAAGGCTTTGATTATGTCCGGTGTTGTGTTTGTTAATAACCAAAAAGCCGACAAAGCAGGACTTATGATTAAAAGTACCGATGTTCTAGAAGTGCGTGGAAATCCTTTAAAATATGTTAGCCGCGGCGGTCTTAAACTTGAAAAGGCAATGCAAGTTTATAATCTTTCGCTGATTGACTGCGTTTGTGCGGATATTGGCGCATCAACCGGCGGATTTACTGATTGTATGTTACAAAATGGTGCTAAAAAAGTTTATGCTATTGACGTGGGATATGGCCAACTCGCTTGGAAATTAAGAACAGACGATAGGGTTGTTAACCTTGAAAGAACTAACTTTAGGTACGTTGATAATACTGTAATAACCGAATGTTTGGATTTTGCTTCTGTTGATGTTTCGTTTATTTCGTTGGATAAGATTTTGCCGCCTTTGCACTCTTTGTTGAAGCAAGGAGGGTCTGCGGTTTGCTTAATAAAGCCACAGTTCGAGGCAGGAAAAGACAAAGTGGGCAAAAAAGGTGTTGTTCGTGATATATCTGTGCACGAAGAGGTTGTTACCAAGGTTACTGATTTTATGGTGCGGGAGGGATTTTCTGTTATTGGATTAGAATTCTCTCCAATAAAAGGTCCCGAGGGTAATATTGAATATTTGGCTTATATTGTTAAGGAGGAAAATCCACAGTATAAAGCCGAAATAACTCCGTGTGAGGTTGTTAAAAATTCACACGAAGAACTTTCATAATATAAAGAAAGGAGTATGGGCTATGAAAATTTCGTTAATTGTTAATTTTGAAAAGAACGATGCTAAAAAGATAGCAAAAGAAGTAGTAGAACTTTTACATAACGCAAATGTTGAAATATTATGTGATAAAGCTACTTCAAAGAAGTTTGATAAGCAAGTTACTGTTAATGAAAATCATATCGAAGAAGCTGATTTGTGTATAGTAATCGGCGGCGACGGCACCATTATACATACTGCTAAAAAAGCGGCGATTCTCAATAAAGCAGTGCTAGGAATCAATGTTGGCAGAATTGGATACCTTGCTGCAATTAAGTCTTGCGAACTTAAAGAAATAAACAAGGTTCTTTCGGGCGAGTATGAAATTGAAGAACGAATGATGTTGGATGTAGTTATTGCATCTAAAAATAAAGCAAAGGAATTTACTGCTTTTAATGATGCGGTAATTACTAAAGGCACACTATCAAGAATGCTAGATATGAAGGTTTCTATCGATGAACACGAGATTTGCTACCGTTCAGACGGATTGATTATTTCAACCCCAACCGGTTCAACTGCATATTCACTATCTGCAGGTGGTCCTGTTGTTGACCCAAGGGTTGAAGATATAATTATTACACCGATTTGCCCATATTCTTGTTTTACGCGACCAATGATAGTTCCTCATACCTCAAATATAAATGCCACCGTTGACGTTGTTGATGGCAAAGAGGCGTATTTAACCGTTGATGGCGAAGTTGCGGTTAAAATTGAAGAGGGATACGAGATAAAAATATCGCGCTCTAAAGTTGCCGTAAAACTTATATCCTTAAAAACAAGACCGGCTTATTTTAGCCTGGGAACAAAACTTAAATAAGGGGTTAAGAATATGAAAGGGAACAGACAGGTTGCTATTATAAATTTAATCGAAAATTCTGTTATTGACACTCAAGAAAGATTACAAGCAGAACTTCAAAAAATGGGTTATAGCGTAACACAGGCTACTGTATCTAGAGATATAAAGGCGTTAAATATTGTAAAATCATTAGATAATGAAGGTAATTATAGATATACTGTTAATCGTTCGCAATCAAATGATAACAAAGGCAGATATACTGATATATTTAAAAATTCGGCAGTTAGTATTAAATCTGCTATGAATGATGTTATTGTTAAATGCTATGCAGGAACTGCTTCTGCTGCTTGCGCTGCAATTGATAGTCTTTTTTCGGATATGTTTGTTGGTACGCTTGCGGGCGACGATACTATATTGATAATTACTGCCGATACAGATTCTGCATTACTTCTGGTGCAAAAACTTAACGAAATTCTAGGTAAATAAAATTTTAGAGAGGAAGCATATCAAGGTGCTTAAAGAGTTACTTATTAATAACATCGCGGTTATCGAAGATGCCGAAGCGGTGTTTAATGATGGTTTTAATGTGCTTACGGGCGAAACCGGTGCAGGTAAATCAATTATTGTAGACTCAATAAATGCCGTTTTGGGCGAAAGAACCTCGCGCGATTTAATTCGTAGCGAGTGTGATAAAGCGCGTGTAATAGCCGTATTTGATAATGTTTCTGAACCTTGTAAATTAGCTTTAAAAGAACTAGATGTAGAAGATGATGGCGGTCAGTATATTGTGCAGCGTACCATTACTTCTTCAGGCAAAAACAATTGTAGAATTAACGGAGTCCCCGTTAACACACTTGCTTTAAAAGAGGTTGGTAAGTATCTTATAAATATTCATGGTCAACATGATAATCAACAACTTTTAAGCGTTGAAAATCACTGTAAATTCTTAGATGCTTTTGCTGAAAATGATGCTTTGCTTGATGACTATAAAAACTCTTTTGACGAGTTTCGTGAAGTGAGAAAACAATTAAAAACAGTAATTGATTTGGAAGCACAAATGTCAAGTAGAATTGAAATTTTAAAATTTCAAATAAATGAACTTGAAAATGCTGATATAAAGGTTGGCGAAGCTGCATCAATTAAAGAAAGAATTACAGTTTTAGAAAATAGTGAAAAATTAAACAGTGCACTTGATATTATTTCTGGTAGCGATGTTTCTGATTCTAATTATTTAACAGAACTTGAAAGTGCAGAGGCAAAACTAATAAAACTAAACGGCTTGTCTAACGATATTGATGCCTTTACAAATAAGTTGAGTTCTGCTATTCTTGAACTCAAATCTTTGCAGATTGATTCTAAAAAACTTACGGATATTATGCATTTTGACCCTGAAGAGTTAGAAATGCTACAAAATAGGCTTGACTTTTTACATACCCTTATGCGAAAATATGATGGTGATGAACAAGGCTTATTAAATAGTTTGGAAAATTTCAAATCACAACTAGATGAAATTAATGTTAACACTGAAAATAAAATCGAATTTGAAAACAGACTTGTTGAATTGCAGAATCAGTTAATAAAGAAAGCGAAAGCACTTTCTAAGTCAAGACTTAAAGCTAGCGAGAAACTCTCAAATGAAGTATGTGAAGTTCTTAAGTTTTTGAATATGGAAAATGTTACGTTTAAGGTTAATATGGTTGAAGGTAGTTATAATTCTACCGGTACAGATAGGGTAGAGTTTTTAATCTCTACAAACAAAGGTCAATCTTTAATGCCACTTTCAAAAATTGCTTCAGGCGGCGAACTTTCGCGAATTATGCTAGCAATTAAAAGTGTACTTGCAGATAAAGACAATGTTGATACGTTGATATTTGATGAAATAGATACTGGTATTAGCGGTAGGGCTGCTAGGAAAATCGGCGTGCAACTTAAAAACGTTTCTAAGTTAAGGCAAGTTATTTGTATAACCCATTTAGCACAGATTGCCGCTCTTGCCGATAATCATTTGTTAATCACAAAGGCACAAAAAGATAACGCTACATATACCTCGGTTAAAAGCATTATAGGTGATGAGCGTATACATGAAGTTGCTAGGATTATGTCGGGTTCAGATATTACCGAGAACTTGTATAATACTGCAAAAGAACTTATAGAAAATGAATAATATCGAAAGGATATGTAAATATGACTTTATTTGAAGAATTAAAAGCTCGTGGACTGCTTGCACAATCCACAAACGAAGAAGAGGTTAGAAGATTAATTGACGGAGATAAGCCCGTTACTTTCTATATAGGCTTTGACCCTACAGCCGACAGCTTACATGTTGGCCATTTTGTTGCCGTTGTTGTAATGTCGCATATGCAAAGACATGGTCATCGCCCAATCGCTTTATTTGGTGGCGGTACCGGTATGATTGGCGACCCTTCAGGTAAAACTGATATGCGTAAAATGCTTACTCGCGAGGATATAGAGCATAATATCGAGTGTTTTAAAGCGCAAATGTCTAAGCTTATAGATTTTACTGATGATAAGGCTCTTATTGTAAATAATGGCGATTGGCTTTTAGACCTTAATTATATTAACTTTATTAGAGAAATTGGCGTTCATTTCTCGGTTAACAGAATGTTAGCTTTTGAGTGCTATAAGCAACGTTTAGAAAGAGGTCTTTCGTTCTTCGAACTTAACTATATGTTGATGCAGAGTTACGATTTCTTGACTCTTAATAGGAAGTACGGTTGCCAAATGCAATTAGGTGGCGACGACCAGTGGAGTAATATGATAGGCGGCGTTGAACTTATCCGTAAGTGTGATAACCGTGAAGCTTATGCAATGACCTGTAATCTATTACTTACTAGTGAAGGTAAGAAAATGGGTAAAACAGAAAATGGCGCAGTTTGGCTTGACCCCGAAAAAACTTCACCTTACGATTTTTATCAATATTGGCGCAATGTTGATGATGCCGATGTTATTAAATGTTTGAAGATGCTTACATTCGTGCCTCTTGAAGAGATCGCCAAGTTTGAAGATTTTGAAGGACAACAACTTAACCCAGTTAAAGAGTTGTTGGCATTTGAGTTAACAAAGCTTATTCACGGTGAAGAAGCTGCTAATGCAGCACAAAAGACTGCTCGTTCACTTTTTGGTGGTGCTATGGACATTTCCGAAATGCCTACTACAACCATTACCGCTGCCGATTTTACAGATGGTAGTATTGCTATATTAGACCTTATGTTAAAGGGTGGTCTGATTCCTTCTAAAGGCGAGGGCAGAAGACTTATCCAACAGGGTGGTGTATCGGTTAACGATACAAAAATTTTTGACATTAACACTTCCTTTGCTCTTGGCGATTTTGCAGATGGCATAATTGTTAAAAAAGGTAAAAAGGTTCATCACAGATTTATAACAGAATAAAAATATATTGCCGATACTAAAGTGTCGGCAATTTTAACACAAGACAATTCTACTAATCGTAGATTTTTAAGGTTTTCAACTGCAAATTCTACATATCATATACCACGATAAGTAGGTTTACTTTATAAGGCAAATCATCTATAATTTAAGTGTAAGGGGGTTTTACTATGGATAGATCATTAGTTGGAAAGAATATTGCAGAACTTCGTAAAAAGTACGGTTGGAAACAAGGCGACCTTGCTAACAAATTAAGGGTTAGCGATAAGGCAATTAGTAAGTGGGAGTGTGGAACAGGTTATCCTGAAATTACACAGTTACCAACTTTAGCAGAGATTTTTAATGTTTCGGTCGATTACTTGCTTCGCGGCGAACACAGGGGTATTGTTATCGCAGGTAGCATTGTAATTGATAACCTGAAGGTTGTTGAGTCATATCTCGAAAGAGGTATGCTTAATAATATAATTTCAACATCAAAAGCTGTTGGCGGATGTGTAAGCAACACTCTTATCGACCTTGCAATTATTGATAAAAAATTACCTCTATCCGCGATTGGCAGAGTGGGCGATGATGAAAACGGTAGATATATAATTTCTCAATTACAAAAACATAATATAGATACAAGTTTTATTAAAATCACAGATGGTGTTTCTACTGCGTTTAGTGATGTTATTACCGAGCAACATGACGGCACCAGAACATTCTTTACTAACAGTGGTACTAATGACTTGTTTTCACCCGATGACATACCTGTTGAAACAATTAACTGTGATATGCTACATATTGGTTATATTTTGTTACTTAAAATGTTCGATATGCCTGATAGCGAATATGGCACAGTAATGGCTCGTTTTTTAAAGAGATGTCAAGATAATATGATTAAAACTTCTTTTGACGTGGTAAGTGATACTTCCGGCGCATATAAAGAGAAGATTATTCCTGCTTTAAAATACACTAACTACTGTATTATTAACGAAATAGAGGCTTGTGGTGTTACAGGTCTTGACCCACGTAATCCAGACGGTACGGTAAATGTTGAAAATATTCGTGCCACTATGGAGAAGTTCTTTGAGTACGGTGTAAAAGATAAGGTTATCATCCACTGTAAAGAAGCTGGCTTCTGCCTTAGTTCTAATGGCGAATTCACAAGCGTTGGCTCGGTTGACGTGCCACGTGAAATGATTAAAGGTGCTTGCGGCGCCGGCGATGCTTTCTGTGCGGGCTGTTTATATGCAATTTATAACGGTATGGAAGACCTTGAAATGTTAGAATTTGCATCGGGAGCTGCTGTATGTAATCTATCGTCTGAAGACTCGGTTGGCGGTATGAAGAGCAAGGAAGAAATTCAAAAAATTGTTAAAAAGTATGGTAGAATGAAATTTTAGTATGTATTTATTAAAAATATTTATATAATAACAAAATTTATACTTTAAAAAAAGCATTACATGAGTTATAATAGACTTGTGTAATGTTTTTTATTTACAAAAGACAAAGGGGATAGAGTTATGGCAAAAGTTATTATCGAGGAATATACCGTTAAAAATCCTATAACTATGATTGGCAGCCAGGCAGGTGTATGTTGGGGCGGAGATATTACTGACCCTGAAAAGAATTATAAGCGCGGAATCAGTTGCTTTGAAAGTGAACACGGACGCACCTTTGAGTTCCCCGACGTTTATATTATTTTAGATGGTTACTCTGCCCGTGTTATCAGAGAGTGGTATACCCATATTGGCGGCTCACCAACTCGCTTACAGGCAAGCACCAGATATATAGATTATCAAAAAGGTTTTGATTACGTAATACCGCCTTCAATCGAAAAAGATGAAGATAAAAAGACTGAATACGTCGCCGCTATGGAGAATATTCTCTCCTCACTTCAAAAGTTAGAAGAAATGGGTGTGCCAAGAGAAGATTCGGCATTGCTCTTACCACTTGGTATGACAACTAAAATTGTTTGTAAACATAATCTCCGCAATTTAATGGATATGTCAAGGCAAAGAATGTGTACAAGGGCTTACCACGAATATCGTCGTTTGTTTAGTGATTTATGTAAAGCACTAAGTGATTATTCTGACGAGTGGAAATATGTTGTAGAGCACTACTTTATGCCCAAGTGTGAGTATACAGGCTATTGTAGAGAGAAAAATTCTTGTGGTAGAAAACCAAAGTTGTAATTTAAAATATTACTCTTGTATACTTCCTTATATTTTGGTATAATAAATAATTATAATATTTCATTTTGTTAGGAGTAATAATTTGCTTATTCTAGCTTCAAATTCGCCACGTCGTAAAGAAATTTTAGAAAAATTGCAATATAAGTTTATTTGCTCTCCTGTTGATGTTGATGAGTCGTTTGAGCCTTCTGTTGATTGTAGCAAAGTTGCTGAAATTCTTGCTTTAAGAAAGGCTAAAGCGGGTTTGGAAAAACACCCAAAAGATACGATTATTGGCTCGGATACGGTTGTTGTTATTGATAATCAGATTCTGCTTAAACCCAGAGACGAAAACGATGCTTTTGGTATGTTGCAAAAACTGTCCGGGAGAACTCATCAGGTTTATACAGGTGTTGCAATTTGCAATTCAAAAGAAACAGTTTCGTTTACCGATTGTGCATACGTTACTTTTGATAAGATTAGTGATATGGAAATTTATGATTATATTTCCAGCGGCGAGCCTATGGATAAAGCAGGCGCATACGCTGTGCAAGGTATTGGATGCAAGTTTATTAAAGAAATTAAGGGCGATTATTATACCGTTATGGGATTACCAAGCAATAAGGTATATAGAGCGCTTGAAGGGATGGAAGTTTTGTAATGTTTACTAGGGATATTGGTATAGATTTAGGTACTGCAAATACCTTAGTGTGTATTAAAGGTAAAGGCATTACTATGCGCGAACCTTCGGTTGTTGCGTATGATGTTAGAACAGATGCTGTAAAAGCCGTTGGTACTGAAGCTAAGGAAATGATAGGTAGAACACCGGGTTCTATTGTTGCTGTTCGTCCCTTAAAAGATGGCGTTATAGCAGACTTTGACGTTACTGCGGCAATGCTTAAAAGATTTATTAAAGAAGCTCTAAAAGGTTCGCTTGTTTCGCGTGCGCGTGTTCTTGTTAGCATTCCGGCAGGCGTTACTGAGGTTGAAAGCCGTGCGGTGCTTGATGCGGCAAGACTTGCGGGCGCTAGTGATACTGATTTGATTGAAGAACCAATGGCTGCGGCGCTTGGTGCAGGTATTGATGTTAATGACGCTCATGGTAATATGGTTGTTGATATCGGTGGTGGTACTTCAGAGGTTGCAGTTATTGCGCTTGGCGATATTGTTACTGCGCAGTCTGTTCGTGTTGCAGGCGATGATATTGACGAAGCAATTATAAATTTCATTCGCAAAAAACATAATATGCTAATTGGCGAGCGCACAGCAGAGGAAATTAAAATCAAACTTGGCTCTGCTTTGCCATACGAAAACGAGGAGTCTATTGAGGTCAGAGGTCGTAATCTTTTAGATGGACTTCCAAAAAATATTGAAATCAACTCAGAAGAAGTACGCGAGGCAATTGCTGATACTGTTTCACAAATTATTGATGCAATCCGCTCTACTTTGGAGAAAACTCCACCTGAATTAGCATCCGATATCATCGACAGAGGAATAATGCTAACGGGTGGCGGCGCGCTACTTCGCGGTCTTGATAAACTTATATCCCAAGAAACCGGTATTTTTGTTACCGTTGCAGAAAATCCGTTAGACTGTGCGGTTTTAGGTGTTTCAAAATGGCTTGACCGTATGGAAACTTTCGATACTTATATTAGTAAAAAAAGCAAAAGATATAGATAATTTTAGAAAGGTGGGTTAACTTATGCGTTTTTTTCTAAGAAGCAGAAGATTTAAAATAATATGCAGTGTAGTTGCCTGCCTAATAGCACTTGCCATTGTTGTTAGAATTATAGGTGGTACAATTGCGCCACATGCTAGTTTTATGGGCGCTATTACTCAACCGTTTCGTTCGATAGCATCTTATATTTCAAATTCCGTTAATGATATAAGTACTCGACTTAATAGCGGTACTGAACTTATGCAAAAAAACGACGAACTGCAAAAAAGAGTGGACGAGTTATCGAAATTGGTTGTTGATTACGACAATTTAAAAAAAGAAAATGAGTTTTTAAAAGGATTTCTCGAAATAAAACAGCAAAATAAAGACTATAATTTTGTTGATGCTACCTTAATTTCTCGCGATATGGGGGATAGTGGTTATTCCTTTACTATCAATAAAGGTTCGGTTAATGGTATTTCTAACCATGACCCTGTAATAACTTCGTCAGGTCTAGTTGGATACGTTACCGAAGTTGGTCCAAGTTATGCTAAGGTTACAACTCTTTTAAGCAAAAACATTAAGGTTGGTTGCCTTGATTATCGAACTTCTGATGTTGGCATTGTAACGGGTGCTACTGAACTTTCAAAAGACGGACAAAGTTATTTTTATAATTTACCAAGAAGTTGTACAGTAGCGTTAAACGATATAATTGTAACTGCTGGTGGCGGCGTTTTTCCGGAAGGTTTAGTTGTTGGCACGATAAGCCATCTTTCTTCTGACGAAAACCAAACCTCAATTACTGCTACTATTGATTGTTCTGCAGATATACTTAACGTTAAAGATGTTATGGTAATTACTTACTTTGAAGGGCAGGGCTCAATAACTAAGTAATTTAGTTGTTGTGAGATGTTTATATGAATAAAAACAAGATTTTAGATTATCCGTTGCTTGTATTTATAGCAGTGATTTATCTAATTATGTATATAGTTCAATACACTGATGGTGTGTTTGAAAAAGATTTAGGGTTTCCGCAACTGATGCTACCTGCATCAATATTTATAGGTATGTATTTTGGTGATAAGCTAGGTGCATTATATGGCTTTTTCATTGGGGCGGCGGTTGATGCAGTTTCTGCAAACGTTATTTGTTATAATACAATATTTATGCTGCTTGCAGGCTATTTTAGCGGAGTTTTAGTGCAGTTTATAATTAACAATAACTTTCGTTCGTCAATAATTGTGTCAATATTCTTTTCGTTGGTTTATTATTTTGGAATGTGGATTATAAACGGCTTTGATAAATTAACACTATCTTTAAATTTGATTCCGTCGTTTTTTTCTACGGTTTTCTTTTCATTAATTTTATATTTATTATTAGGATTACTTATTAAATTTCGCAAAAAACAACTATCTAATCGAAACTAAATAAAGAGAAAGAGGTGCAAAAATTGAGGACTAAGAAAAAAGTTAATATCCGCAATATTGCACTTTCTTTTGTTTTGATTGCGGTTATACTTATATATACAGTTCGTATTGTTGATTTGCAAATTGTTGACCGTGATAAATATTTAGCGCAAGCTAATGGTATATCCCGTCAAACTGCCGTATTAAAGGCCGCTCGTGGCGAGATTTTGGATACCTATGGCAGACCTATTGCCGTTAATCGCGACGGTTACAATATAGTATTTAATATGGCATATATAGATATGGATAATATCAATTCAACGATAACGATTCTAACTAATTATTTAGAAACGAAGAAATGTAAATGGATTGATAATTTACCACTTAAAGATAGCGAAAGATTTAACACAAAAGATACAGATAAAATTGCAAGGCTCAAAACAACGTTAGGGTTAAATAGTTATGCTACTGCAGAAAACTGCTTTGACAGTATGGTTACTCGCTATCAGTTAGAAGGTCTTAATCCATCGTTGCAACGCAAGTTAATGGGCGTTAGGTATTCAATGGAAATTGCTGATTTTTCAATTGCTTTTCCATACACCTTTGCCGAAGACGTTGGAAAAGAAATAATGACTTCAATTTATGAAACGTCTGATGAATTGGCGGGTGTTGAAATAAATACTGTCCCTGTGCGTGATTATGCAGGTGGAAATGTTGCAACGCACTTGATTGGTACTGTTGGCTCAATTCAGGCAGAATCGTGGGAAGAATATAAGAAAAAAGGTTATTCGTATAATGATAAGGTTGGCATAAGCGGTATCGAATACGCTTATGAAGATTATTTGCGCGGAACCGATGGCGAGATTACTTACAAGTTAGACGGTAGTGGGAAAATTATTTCTTCGGAGATAACTAAAAAGGCAATTCCGGGTAATACGGTTATTCTTTCACTCGATAAAACCTTACAACTAGTAGCGCAAGATGCGCTTGCCGAACTTTTGCTTGAGTTAAAAAGTAAAAATGGTGAAATTTCCGGAGCTTCGGTTGTTGTTAGTGAAGTAAAAACAGGTAATATTCTTACTGCCGCAAACTACCCTTCATTCACTATGGAAGAGTATACAGAAAATTATTCCGAGCTAGTGGAAGACCCTGATAAACCTCTTTTAAATAGGGCGTTTTTAGGAACTTATCCGCCAGGTTCTTGTTTCAAACCGGCGATTGCAAGTATTGGGTTGCAGTTAAATAAAATTACTCCGCAAGAACTTATATTTTGCAAGCAGATTTATGACTATTATGAGGATTCTCAGCCTGTTTGCATGGGTTATCATAAGCATACTAATATGGTTAGCGCTCTTTCTGTTTCATGTAACTATTATTTCTATGAACTTGGTAGAAGAATAGGCATTACTGATATGAATAAGTATTGTTTGCAGTATGGTTTAGGCGCGCCTACAGGGGTAGAAATACCTGAAAGTTCGGGCGTTTTGGCGGGTTCAGATTATTCTCAGAGCGTAGGCTCTATTTGGTCCCCCGGTATGACGCTTAGTGCCGCTATCGGACAGTCAGACAATATGTTCACACCGTTACAACTTTGTATGTATAACAGTACTGTTGCCAATAATGGTGTTAGGTATAAAGCAAGTCTTTTAAAAGAAATTAAAAACTACTCACTTACAAAGACTATTAAGACCTATAAACCCACAATACTAAATAAAGTTGAGTTTAGCGATTCGGTTTACTCGGTAGTTAAAGAGGGTATGCTTTCTGTTACTACCGAGGGTACTGGTAGCACGGTTTTTGATAATTATGATATTAAAGTAGGCGGTAAAAGTGGTACTGCGGAAAACGCCGGTGGAGACCATAGTGTGTTCATAGCCTTTGCACCGTTTGATGCGCCTGAAATTTCAGTTTCTGTTGTAATCGAGCACGGACTTAAGAGTTTTAATAGCGCAGGTGTTGTTAAAGAAATTTTTGATGAATATTTCCTCAAACAATATAATGAAAAAAATGACATCGCACAAGACAAAATTTTAAAATAGCCACCTTTACAAATAGTGTAATTTATGTTATAATTATCCAAGATATTGATATTGAAAGGTGGCGAAATCCATGGGTATATTAACTGTTGTAACCTCTGGCAAGGGCGGAACTGGTAAATCTACTGTATCCGTGGGCCTTGCTACTGCGTTTTCAAAACTTTCTAAATCGGTTTTGCTTATTGATACTGATGAGGGGTTGCGTTGCCTTGACCTTATGCTAGGTGTTAGTGATAGGCTCGTTTTTGACCTAAATGATATTATAACCTACAATAAACCTTATCACGAAGCTATGTTGCAGGTTAACAGTAATATAAATTTAATACCTGCGCCTAGTTCTGCAGGTACTTTAAACAAAGAATTATTTGGTAAGTTTTTATATGATATTTCGGATGATTTTGATGTTATTATTGTTGATTGTCCGGCTGGTATAGACAAAGAACTTTATATTTCATTGCCTAAGTTTTCGAGTGTTGTTGTTGTGGAACCACTTAATGCTATTGGTTGTAGAAGCGCAAACGCTATTGAAATGGTATTATCGTCGGTTGGTATTAACAATAAGTACTTGATTTTAAATAAGTTTGATTACTTTGTTCATAAGCATAATGGCAAAATATCGCTTGATGATATTGTTGATAAAACGGGTCTTATGCTAAAGGGTGTTGTACCTTACGACCCGCAGTTAGCACTTTTAAGTGCAAACGGCAAACTCTATGAAAAATGTTTATCACATAAAGCTTTTTATAGAATTGCTCAACGTTTATTATTTTCTAACATACCGTTACCAAAGCTAAATAGCTTATAATATATAGGAGGGATAAACTTGAATATTGCATTGATTGCACATGATGCTAAAAAAGAGTTAATGGTTCAGTTTTGTATTGCTTATTGTGGTGTTTTAAGTAGGCATAATATACTTGCAACAGGTACAACGGGCAAACTTGTTTCTGAAGCAACTGGGCTTGATGTTATTAAGTTTTTAAGTGGCAATCAAGGAGGCGCGCAACAAATTGCATCGCGCATTGGTTGTGATGAAATAGATTTGGTTTTGCTGTTCCGTGACCCACTTAATCCAAAACCACACGAGCCTGATGAAATGGCAATTCTTCGCCTTTGTGATGTTCATAATATTCCGGTAGCAACAAATATCGCAACCGCAGAAATGCTAATTCACGGTCTCGAACGTGGCGATCTCGAATGGAGAGAGATTGTAAGAGCCGATAAAGAGTAATATCCGGGCGGTTTAGTACACCGCCCTTTATTGATAAATATATTGATTGGAAGATGATTATGGCTGAACAAAATAAAGCCCCTCGCGGTACGGCAGACGTACTGCCCGAGGATAGTTATAAATGGCAATATGTTGAGAAAACTATGCTAGAAACTGCCTCGCTATATGGATATAAAGAGGTAAGAACACCGGTGTTTGAGCATACTGAGGTGTTTTTAAGAAGTGTTGGCGATACCACCGATGTTGTTCAAAAGGAAATGTATACCTTTAACGATAAGGGAAATCGTTCTATCACACTTCGCCCTGAAATTACTGCAGGTACAGTTCGTTCTATGATAGAGCACGGTAATATTTGCGGTACTTTGCCTGTTAAGACTTGTTATGTAGGTTCTTGCTATCGTTATGAAAAGCCACAAGCGGGCAGACTTCGTGAATTCCATCAGTTTGGTGTTGAATGTTTTGGCACTGCCGATGCTTCTGCAGATGCTGAAATTATTATGCTTGCAAATAGCGTTTTAAACAATCTAGGAATTAAAGATCTTTCATTAGAGATTAACTCAATAGGTTGTCCTGAATGTCGCGCAAAATACCATAAAGCATTGTTAGAGTATTTTAATAATCGTAAGGGAGAATTGTGTGGCACCTGCGCAGAGCGATTAGAACGCAATCCTATGCGTATTTTTGACTGTAAGTCTCCTATATGCGCAGAAATATGTGAAGGCGCGCCAACAATGATAGATTATCTTTGCGAAGACTGTGCTAATCATTTTGAATTAGTTAAAAAGCATCTTAATGCTGCCGAGATAAAGTTTACTATTAATCCTAAAATTGTTCGTGGACTTGACTACTATACTAGAACCGTTTTTGAGTTTGTTTCTAGCTCAATTGGTGCTCAGGGTACCGTCTGTGGCGGTGGTAGATACGATGGTCTCGTATCGCAGATGGGCGGTCAGTATACTCCGTCGCTCGGATTTGCTATGGGTATTGAAAGACTTTTGCTTGTTATGGCAAATCAGAACACACCAATCCCACCACAAGCTACATGCGACCTTTATATCGGTGCTATGGATGAGGATTCACGTGTATACTGCACTAAACTTGCTAGCACGCTAAGAGCAGAGGGATTCTCTGTTGAAACTGATATTGTTTCAAGAAGTGTTAAAGCTCAAATGAAATATGCTAACAAAATTTCTGCAAAATTTAGCATCATTATCGGTGAAAATGAACTTAATTCTTTAAAAGCCGTGCTTAAAAATATGCAAACAGGCGAGCAAATTGATATTTCGTTGCCTGATGGGTTGATTTCTGCGATTTACGGCGCACAGGTTAATTGTGCTATGGACAATCTTACAGAGTCGATTAACGATTTAGACGGAGTATTATCAGGTTTAAAATAGGAAGTGTTATTATGTTAGATTTAATGAATGGTATGAAACGTACCGATTATTGCGGTACTTTTACAACAGAAGACGAGGGTAGAGAGGTTGTTGTTTGCGGTTGGGTTCAACGCCAACGCGACCTAGGTCAGTTAATATTTGTTGATTTGAGGGATAGAACCGGTATTGTACAGTTGGCCTTTGATGATACTACCGACCGTGCTGTGTTTGACAAAGCATTTACTGTTCGCTCGGAATTCGTTTTAATGGCTAAAGGTGTAGTTCGTCATCGTTCTGCCGAAAACAATGAAATCCCAACCGGAAAAATAGAAATTTTCGTTACCGAATTAAAGGTTTTGGGTAAAGCAGAAACTCCGCCATTCGAAATTTTAAATCAAACCGATGTTAAGGAAGATTTAAGGTTAAAATATCGTTTTCTAGATCTTCGACGTCCTGTTTTACAAAATAATCTTATGCTTCGTCATAAGATTACAAGGGTAGTCCGTGATTATTACGATTCTAATGGTTTTGTTGAAATTGAAACACCTATTCTTGTTAAATCAACCCCAGAAGGCGCTCGCGATTATCTAGTGCCATCAAGAGTTCATGAGGGAAAATTCTTTGCGCTTCCTCAGTCTCCACAGATCTATAAACAGTTATTGATGGTTTCAGGTATGGATAGATACTATCAAATTGCTCGTTGCTTTAGAGATGAAGATTTACGCGCAGACAGACAACCTGAATTCACTCAAATTGACCTTGAAATGTCTTTTGTTGAGATGGATGATATTCTTACAACTAACGAAGGCTTTATCAAGCGTTTGTTTAAAGAAATTCTGGATGTTGAAATTGAAACACCGATTACCCGTATGAAATATAACGACGCTATTGAACAGTATGGTTCTGATAAGCCTGATACACGTTTTGATATGAAGATAATTGACGTTTCTGAAGCTGTTAAAAATTGCGAGTTTTCAGTATTTTCCGGTGCTATTGCTAATGGCGGTACCGTTCGTGCAATTAACGCAAAAGGCGGCGCGTCTACCTTATCTCGCAAGGAGATTGATAAACTTACCGAAATGGTTAAGGGTATCGGTGCTAAAGGCCTTGGATATATACGTTGGGTAGAGGATACACCTTCTTGTTCGTTTGCTAAGTTTATGAGTGAAGAAGAAATGCAGTCAATCTATAAGTTAACAGGCGCCGAAAAAGGCGATGCTGTGTTCTTCGTTGCTGATAAAAAGAACTTGGCTTTATCCGTTCTTGGTGCACTTCGCTTAGAAGTAGCAAAGAAACTTGATATTATACCTGAAAACAAGTGGAACTTCCTTTGGATTACCGAATTCCCATTCTTTGAGTATGACGAAGAAAACGATACTTACGTTGCTATGCACCATCCGTTTACAGCGCCTACCGATGATAGCGTTCAGTACCTAGATAGCGATAAAGAAAAGGTATATGCTAAATGTTTCGACTTGGTGCTTAACGGTATTGAACTTTCCAGTGGTTCTATCCGTATAACCGACCCTGCATTGCAAGGTAAAATGTTTGCATCACTTGGTTTAAGCGATGAAGAAGCACATGAAAAATTTGGTTTCTTGACAGATGCTTTCAAATATGGCGCACCTCCTCATGGTGGCATGGCTATAGGTCTTGACAGACTTTGTATGTTAATGCTAGGTTGTGAATCATTAAGAGAGGTTGTTGCTTTCCCAAAAGTTGCGAATTCAGGCGAACTAATGAGTGGTTCTCCATCTGCTGTTGACGAAACACAACTTAATGACCTCTCAATAAAAATAATTGAAAAATAAATTTATAAGGCTGATATTACATAAATTTGTAGTATCGGCCTTAATTTACAAATTCTTAACTATTTAAAAACAATTGGGAAATTATTACACTATATAATATAAATCGTAAGGAGGATACTGATAGTGCAAAAAAATATTGTTGCTTGCGTAACAGCGCAAATTAGTTGTGAAAAGATTATTAGTGCCGCTCTGGATTTATCGAAAAAATTAAATTGTAAATTAACTGTTGTTACTGTGCAAAAGGCTAAAGAAGATGCTAAAATACGTGCAAACAGTCTAAAAATACTAAATACTCTTTCTAAAATTACCGGTTGCAATATTGATATTGTATATGGCGATAATCCAAAGAATGCATTGGTATCATATATACATAAATTATCGCCCCAACACATTTTTATCGGTAATCCAGACCCTAATACTAGTTTTTATAAAGAGTTTATTTCGGCGTTACCTTGGCCTATAAGCGTTGTAAATGAAACTACGGTTTATACTATACCTGCGTCTGTTACCGGGGACGAAATTTTAAACTTTTTACAAAATAATTATTTAACTGTATAAAAAACACCCTTTCTGCCATTCTGCTTTAGAGTTACAGAGAGGGTAATTTATTATATAACTATTGAAAATTTTATTGTAAAAAGGTATAATATTTGTGTAAAAACGAGGAGGTAATTTTTATGAGTTTTCTTTATTTTTTAGAAGGCATAAGACATCCAATATTTGATTGGATTGTTGCTATAATAACGCATCTTGGCGAAGAAATTATATTTATGGCGGTAGCACTTGTTATTTTTTGGTGTATAGACAAATTTGAAGGCTATTATATTTTATCCGTTGGGTTTATCGGAACTGTTTTAAATCAATTTTTAAAGATTGTTTTTAGAATACCGAGGCCGTGGATTATAGACAAAAATTTTAGCATAGTAGAATCTGCTAGAGCTGAGGCGACAGGCTACTCTTTTCCAAGTGGGCACACACAAAGTTCGGTTGGAACATTTGGTGCGCTTGCTAGGTGGAATAAAAATCGTGTGATTAGAATTATATGCATCGTACTGTGCGTTCTCGTTCCTTTTTCAAGAATGTATTTAGGTGTTCATACACCAAAAGATGTTGTAGTGTCAATAATTATCGCGGTTTCGTTGCTTTTTATAATTCATCCTATTATTATGCGTGGAAGAGATAATAAAAAAGTTATGTGGATATTTTTAAGCACTATGGCTTTAATAACTCTTGCAGGAACTGTCTTTGTGTTTGTATATAAATTCCCGATGGATGTTGACCAGCAAAACTTAATATCTGCACAGAAAAATTTTGCGAAATTATTTGGTTGTATACTTGGAATGCTCTTTGTTTATTTTATTGATAGTAAGTATATAAATTTTGATACAAAAGCAACGTTTATAGGACAAGTTTTAAAATTGTTCCTAGGTTTAATAATTGTCGTTGCTTTAAAAGAAGGATTAAAACCGTTGCTTAAAATCGTAATGGGTGAAACCTTGTTTACCAATACAATTCGCTATTTTATACTTGTTGTTTTTGCCGGTGCTGTTTGGCCTTTAACCTTTAAAAAACTTTCAAGCGTAGGAAAAAGCAAAAATATTATTGAATAATTCAAATATTTAGCAAATAACTGCGTATTTATTAGGCTTTTGGGTTGACAAAGTGCAGTATAATTTGATAAAATATATTGATAGATTATTTCCAAAAGGGAGAAGCTTATGGCAAATAGTATGACTGGTTACGGCAGAGCGCAACAAACGTTAAACGATTCTACAATTACAGTAGAGTTACGCTCGGTTAACCACAAGTTTTTAGAATTTACACCAAAGGTGCCTCGCACTTGTATTTTTCTTGAAGATAAGTTAAAAACACTTTTACAGCAATATATTTCTCGTGGCAAGGTTGAAATGTTTTTAACGCTTAATAGCAATGCTTTGGGAGATACTTCTGTAGAAATAAATCATACATACGCAGAGCCTTATATTGCCGCGCTAAAAAGTTTGGCAGAGAAGTACAATCTTAATGATGATATTTCGGTTTCAACCGTTGCTAGAAATCCTGAAATATTTACTGTTACGAAAAGTGAAATAAACGAAGACGAATTGTGGAATGATGTATCAGCAGTTGCAACCTCTGCAATAGAATCATTTGTTGAAATGCGTAAGCGTGAGGGTGAAAAACTCAAAGCGGATATTTTAAATAGAGTAGCCGCTATCAATGAAAAGGTTAAGTTTATTGAAGCGCGTTCACCCGAAACTGTTCGTCTTTATAGAGAAAAATTAGAACAACGTATGCACGAACTATTGGGCGATGTTAAGATAGACGAACAGCGCCTTATAACTGAAACCGGTATTATGGCTGATAAACTTGCTGTTTGTGAAGAAACGGTTAGACTTGGTAGCCACATGGAGCAACTTTGCTCGCTTTTAGATTTGGATACGCCTATTGGAAGAAAACTTGATTTTATCGTTCAGGAAATGAATCGAGAAACCAATACAATCGGTTCAAAAGCACAGGATGTTGAAATTGCACGTGCTGTTGTTGAAATTAAATCAGAAATTGAAAAAATCAGAGAACAAATACAGAATATCGAATAGGTGCAAAAATGGAATTAGTAAACATTGGCTTTGGTAATTTAATTTCTGCCAGTAGAGTTATAGCAGTTGTTTCGCCTGAATCTGCCCCCGTTAAAAGAATGATTCAAGAGGCAAGGGAAGTGGGCAAACTTGTTGATGCGACGCAAGGCAGAAAAACAAAATCGGTTATTTTAACGGATAGCGACCACGTTGTGTTAAGTTATCTGACTACCGATGGTATAGAAGATAGATTTAATGAAGCCGAGAAGGAGGATTCGTATGAATAAAGGTAGTTTAATTGTTATTTCGGGTCCGTCCGGTTCGGGCAAGGATACAGTGCTTTCAGAGGTTTTTAAACTTCACCCTGAGATTCGTCTTTCGATTTCTTCAATCACTCGCGATATGCGCGAGGGCGAAGTGCAAGATGGTAAATACCATTTTATATCACGCGATGAGTTTGAAAAAGCAATCGAAAATAACGAAATGCTTGAATATAATATCTATCAAAACAATTATTATGGAACTCCAAAAGCTCCTGTACAAAAAGCGATAGATGAGGGCGCAGAAATAGTATTAGAGGTAGATGTTAACGGGGCAAAAAATGTACTTAAACAATTTCCCGAAGCAATAAGTATTTTTATAATGCCGCCGTCATTTGAAACCTTGTCAAAACGTTTAAGTTCGCGTGGTACTGAAAGTGCCGAGCAAATAAAAGGTAGATTAAAAGCGGCGCTTGATGAAATCAAGCAAGCGGATATTTATGACTACATAGTTGTAAACGATGTGTTGTGCGAAGCGGTAGAAGACGTTATTTCAATTATTGTTAGCAATCGTTCTAAAAAAGAACGTCAAATAAATTTAATTAAAGAGGTGCTAGATGATGCTAAATCCTGCAATTGGTAAACTTATTAACAATTATAAAAACCGTTACGAACTCGTTCTTGAAATTGCAAAGCGTGCTCGTAAAATTTCAGAGAAAGCCGAAAGCGAAGGCGAAATCATTATTGAAAAGCCTGTTACGCTCGCTATGAACGAACTTTCGCGCGAGAAACATTTATAATTAAATAATCAAAGAAATTAAGGAGGGCTTGTCATGGGAAATGTTTTGATAGCACGCGTCGTAGTGGCACAAACAGTTTACCGTATTGACAAGCCTTACGACTATTTATTAAAAGAAAACGTTAATTGTGAAGAACTCGTTGGTAAGCGCGTACTGGTGCCGTTTGGTAATGGCACCGGCACTCGTCAAGGGCTCGTTGTAGAGGTTACTGATAAGTGTGATTATCCTTTAGAAAAACTTAAAACGATAATAACTATTTTAGACAAAGAGCCCGTTGTAAATAACGAAATGCTTCTTTTGGCTGATTGGCTTAAAAAGCGTACATTTTGTACATATTTTGATGCTTTAAGAGTGTTACTACCAGCGGGGATTTCTTTAAAAATCGGTATATCTTATTCTCTTAACGATAAAGAAGTTAAAAGCGATGATGCAACAAAGCAAGCTGTTATAAATCTTTTAAAATCTGCTGAATCATTAGAGCGTGATAAGATTCTTAAAAAACTTGGCCTTTCTAGAGAGTGCGACATTCTTGAGAAAATGTACAGTCAAGGTCTCCTTTCAAGAAACGATGTAGTCTTGCGCAGAGTGGGCGATGCTACATTAAAGATGATTAAATATATTCCTGCTGCAGAGCCTCAAAAACTTACCGCAAAACAACAGAATGTGCTAGAACTTTTAGAGCAAATTGGTAGTTGCGGAGTTAAGGAACTTTGCTATTTTTGCGGCGTTACAGTTTCGGTTGTTAATTCGCTTGTTACAAAAGGACTTGCCGAAGTTTATGAGCAGGAATATTATCGCAGACCGTATGAGAGCAAGCAAGAAAATTCTGCTGCCATAAAACTTACTGACTCACAGCAACAAGTGTTCGATGGCTTAAAAGACGAGTATGAAAAAGGTTTTTCTGTTAATCTTTTGTATGGTGTTACAGGTAGCGGTAAGACCCAAGTTTTCTTAAAAATGGCAGATGAGGTTGTTGCAAAAGGTAGAGGCGTTATCGTAATGGTACCTGAAATTGCCCTTACGCCTCAAACCATTTCAATATTTAATAAAAGATATGGCAATAAAGTTGCGGTGCTTCATAGCGCAATGTCGTTAGGTCAAAGAATGGACGAGTGGAAACGTATCAAAAACGGAGAAGCGCTAGTTGCAATCGGCACTCGTTCTGCGGTTTTTGCACCGTTTTCTAACGTTGGCTTGATAATAATTGATGAAGAGCAAGAACATACGTATAAATCCGAGCAAACACCAAAGTTTCATGCTAGGGATGTTGCGCGTTTTCGTGCAAAATATCATTCGTCTATGTTAATTCTTGCATCTGCTACTCCGTCTATTGAGAGTTTTACTGCCGCTAAAAGCGGTAGATACAATTTGTGGAGACTAAAAAGCCGTTATGGTAATGCTAAACTTCCAAACGTTAAAACTGTTGATATGCGTAACGAATTTTTTGAGGGTAGACGTAGTTCAATTAGCCGCGGTCTTGAAAATGGTATAAATGAGGTATTAGAAAACAAACAGCAGGCAATACTTTTAATGAATCGTAGGGGGCATAATACTTTTGTTTCGTGCTCTGAGTGCGGAGAGGTAGCAACTTGTCCTAATTGCAGTATTTCAATGAACTATCATTCTGCGAATGGCAGGCTAATGTGTCATTATTGTGGATTTTCTGTGCCAAACACAAATAAATGTAGCAAATGTGGTGGCGAGCACTTAAAATATTTAGGTGCTGGCACACAACGTGTAGAAGAAGAACTTAAAGAAATGTTTCCAAATGCACGCGTGCTTAGAATGGATGCAGATACAACACTTACAAAAGACGCCTACGAAAAGAACTTAACAGCTTTTTCAAATGGTGAATATGACATTATGCTGGGAACACAGATGGTTGCAAAGGGGCTAGATTTCCCAAAAGTAACTCTTGTGGGTGTGTTAAGTGCGGACCGTTCTTTGTATAGTGCAGATTATAGAAGTTTTGAGAGAACATTTTCTCTTTTAACGCAGGTTGTTGGCAGATCGGGCAGAGGTTCAGAAGCAGGCTCGGCAATAATCCAGACCGTAACACCTGAAAATAACATTATAAAACTTGCAGCAAATCAAGATTACGATTCGTTTTACAATGAGGAAATAATGAACCGAAAACTTATGATTTATCCGCCATACTGTGATATTGCTCAGTTAGTTGTGCAGTCTACTAGAAGAACAGATGCAGAAAATGGCATAAATCAACTGTTTTCTCTTTTAAAAAGTAATGTAGAGAATGATTATTGTGATGTAAAACTTAATATATTAGGTCCGTCTGTTGCTACCGTGCCAAAGGTAAATAACAAGTACAGATATAGGCTTATAATTAAGTTTAGGTCGTTTGCAAGATTTTCTGATTTACTTGATAACTGTTTAATGGAATATAATAATTCAGTATTCGCTAAAACATCTACTGTATCGGTGGATATAAATCCCGAGAGTATAATATAACGGAGGAAATAAAATGGCAATTAGAGAGGTTATTACAGAGCCTAATGATATGCTTCGTAAAAAAACACGATTAGTTGAAAATTTTGATGAGAAACTTCACACATTGTTAGATGATATGCTAGACACTATGTATGATAAAGATGGCGTTGGCCTTGCTGCGCCACAAATTAGTATTTTGCGTAGAATTTGTGTGATAGATATTGGCGATGGTCCTATTGAACTTGTTAATCCCGAAATAGTTAAAACTTGGGGTAAGCAGAATGAGACCGAGGGTTGTCTTTCTTGCCCTAACGTTTGGGGTGTTACTGATAGACCACGCAAAGTTAAAGTTCGCGCTTATGATAGAAATGGCGAACAATTTGAAATTATAGGCGAGGATTTACTTGCAAGAGCACTATGTCACGAAATCGACCATTTAGACGGTGTTTTGTTTACTGATCACGTCATTTCATATATCGGAGAGGACTAAACAATGAATATAGTTTTTATGGGCACGCCTGAGTTTGCAGTTGGTTGTCTTGAAATAGTTCACAAAAAACACAATGTTGTGGGTGTGTTTACACAACCTGATAAACCAAAAGGCAGAAAATATGTATTAACTCCGCCACCTGTAAAAGTTAGAGCGGAAGAATTAGGGCTTATGGTATACCAGCCTAATACATTGCGCGATGGCTCGGCTTATGAAATTCTAAAAGAACTTAATCCAGACTTAATCGTTGTTGTGGCTTACGGCAAGATTTTGCCAAAAGAAATTTTAGAATTACCAAAATATAAGTGCATCAATGTTCACGCTTCACTATTACCAAGGCATCGGGGTGCTTCTCCTATACAGTGGTGTATTGTATGTGGAGATAAGGTAACGGGCGTTACAACAATGCTTATGGATGAAGGTATGGATACCGGCGACATTTTACTTATGAGCAAAACAGAGATAACAGATGACGATATTTCTGATACTTTACACGATAGATTGGCTCTTATGGGCGCAGAACTGCTTGATAAAACTATCGATGGAATATTAGAGGGTTCTATAAAGCCTATAAAACAGAACGACGAAGAAGCAACTTACGCTCCTATTATAAAGAAGGAAATGGCTCGAATTGACTTTTCGTTGCCCGCTAAAAAGATTGTTGATGCAATAAAAGGATATAATCCATGGCCATGTGCATATTTTAACTTGCTTGGAAAAAGAATAAAGGTATACAAAGCAGAAGTCTTATCAACTTATGGCGAACAAGGCGTAGTAATAGAGAGTAAAGACCGCCTTGTAATCGGTTGTGGCGAAGGTTCTGTTAGTTTAATAGAAGTTCAACCCGAGGGTTCGAAAAGAATGAATATTAGTGATATGCTTCGTGG
Source organism: Acutalibacteraceae bacterium (assembly GCA_045656265.1). Lineage (GTDB taxonomy): Bacteria > Bacillota > Clostridia > Oscillospirales > Acutalibacteraceae > UMGS1532. The sequence goes on from JAZOQV010000074.1 coordinate 25,165, forward strand.
CAGACCTATAGAGGTTGGCACTAAAATTATTTAATTGTAGGTGTTTAATTTGTATTATCCGTATTACTATGGTTATTATGACCCGATGTATTTAGGTATAGCTTTAGCGTCTTTGATTGTGATTTTTGCGGCTCAAGCTTTGGTTAAATCAAGATACTCTAAATACTCAAAAGTTTCAAATATTCGTGGTATTACGGGTGCTGATGCTGCAAGGACAGTATTAGAATCTAATGGCGTTTATGGTGTTAGAATTGAAGAGGTTGCTGGAAATCTTACCGACCATTACGACCCTAGAAATAATACCATAAGGCTTTCGAGCGACGTGTTTCACGGCAAATCTATTGCTGCAGTTGGTATTGCCTCGCACGAGGCGGGACATGCGGTTCAATACGCAAAAAAATACGTGCCTGTAAAACTTCGTACTGCAATAATTCCTCTTGCGAGATTTGGCCCAATGTTTGGTGTTATTTTAATTGCAATTGGTCTTATGCTTAACTCTATGAACCTTGCTCTTGCAGGCGTTATTTTATATGGCGCAGTGTTTGCTTTTCAGTTTATAACACTCCCTGTTGAGTTTAATGCAAGCCGTAGAGCTCTTGTGGCAATAAAAGAAACTAACCTTTTATACGGCGAAGAATATGATGACGCTAAAAAGACTTTAACAGCGGCTGCGTTAACCTATGTTGCCGCTATGTTGCAGTCGTTACTAACTCTACTGTATTATATTTTTCGTATATTTGGAAATCGAAGGAAATAGATATGTTGAATGTTCGAGAAGCGGTTGTAAAAGCATTAACCAAAATTGAATTAAGTGGCGGTTATTCGAATCTTGCGCTAAATTCCTTTTTAAAAGAAAACAATTTTAGTGCGGAAGATTCTGCTTTTGCGTCGCACCTAATATATGGTGTAGTTGAAAGGAAAATTACGCTTGATTATTATATAGAAAAATCATCATCTAGGCCGTTAAGCAAGATTTCCACATTCTTGATTAACAATCTTCGTGTGGCTATATATCAGATTTGTTTTATGGATAAGGTGCCTCAAAGTGCCGCAGTTAATGAGGCAGTAAATATTACTAAACGTTCTAAAGATAGATATGCGGCAGGTTTTGTAAATGCAGTTCTTCGTGCTTTTTTACGAAACAAGCCCGAGTTACCAAGTGGCGATACCGACTATGCGTTGTCAATTAAGTTTTCTTGCGCCAAGTGGTATATTCACGAATTAAAGCAATATATTGGTAAAGATAAAGTTGAGCCTTTTTTGGCTGATTCTTTGCAACCACCGCCTACATATATTAGGGTTAATACCAATAAAACAACAAAAAACGAATTAGTGGACCAACTATGCGAGAGCGGCGTTTTAGTTACTGAATCTTCACAAGAGAACGCTTTAAATATATTGACAAAGGGCGCGATTTCTAAATTAGAATCGTTTGATAATGGTTTGTTCCACGTACAAGATTTAGCTTCTCAAATAGCAATTGCAAACCTAGATATAAAAACTAGTGATTCGGTTTTAGATATTTGTGCAGCACCGGGTGGTAAAAGTTGCACCGCCGCACAATACGCAAAGAATGGTAAGGTTGTATCTTGCGACCTTTATCCATCACGAGTAGAACTTATTAAAGATAACTTTAAAAGGCTTGGCATAAATAACGCTACTGCCATAGTTAACGATGCACTGGTTTGTAACAAGTCTTTGGGCTTGTTTGATAAAATTATTTGCGATGTTCCGTGCTCGGGATTTGGTGTTATACGCCGCAAACCCGAGATAAAATATAAAGAGTCGGACGAATTGACAAATCTACCGCAAGTGCAGTATAATATACTAAAAATTTCTGCTTCTTATTTAAAGAATGGTGGCAAATTACTTTATTCTACTTGTACTTTAAGGGAGGCAGAGAACGAAGCAATAGTTACGGAATTTTTAAGAAATCACGACGAGTTTTTCTTGGAAAATTCAGAATTTCGCAGACTTTTACCCGAAACAGATGCTAGCGATGGATTTTTCTTTGCGGTAATTTGCCGAAAATAATACGAGGTACTGTATGCATAAACTTGATATTAAATCAATGACATTAGAGGAACTAGAGGCTTTTGTTAAAGAAATAAATCAACCTAAGTTTCGCGCTCTGCAAATATTTAAATGGTTGCAAGAGGGTTGTACTTCGTTTGACGAAATGTCTAATCTTTCTAAAAATTTAAGAACAGAACTAGATAATCGTTGTTATATCGCAAATGTAGAGATTGAAAAGAAATTTGTATCGGCTATTGATGGTACAGTTAAGTATCTTTATAAACTTCAAGATGGAGAATATATTGAATCGGTTTTGATGCAGTACAATCATTGGTATACTGTATGTGCATCAACTCAGGTCGGTTGTAGAATGGGCTGTAAGTTTTGCGCTTCGGGTATAAATGGTATGGTACGCAATTTAACTGCATCTGAAATTCTTTCGCAGATAACTGTGGCTGAGCGTGATAATGGTATAAAGGTATCCCATGTTGTTTTAATGGGGATGGGTGAACCTTTAGATAATTTCGATAACACGGTTCGGTTTTTAGAACTTGTTTCAGATGATAACGGGCTTAATATCAGTCCTAGGCACATTTCTGTATCAACAAGTGGTTTGGTTAGCGGTATATATAAATTAGCAGAATTGCATATTCCTGTTACTTTGTCGATTTCCTTGCACGCAACAACCGACGAAGAACGCAGCAAAATTATGCCTGTTAATAACAGATGGGGAATAGCCGAACTAATTAAAAGTTGTAAAGATTATATTAAAGTAACGGGCAGAAGAATTTCCTTTGAGTACGCTTTAATTGAAGGCGTTAATGATTCCGATAAACACGCCGAGCAGTTAGCAAAACTTTTAAAGGGTATGATATGCCACGTAAATTTAATACCTGCAAACCCCGTTGTTGAAAATAATTTTAAAAGACCAAACATAAAAACTGTAAACCGTTTTAAAACCCTTTTAGAAAATATGGGAATAAATGCAACAATAAGGCGTACGCTTGGTGCGGATATAAATGCTTCTTGCGGTCAATTACGCCGAGAACATAAAGATGATTTAAAAATTGGAGGTGCTGCACTTGAAAATTGCAAGTAAAACCGATACTGGGTTAGTTCGCAACAGCAATCAGGATTCGTATGCTGCCGGCGAACTTATGGACGGTACTGCTTGGGCTGTTGTTTGTGACGGAATGGGTGGCGCAAACGGCGGTAACGTTGCCAGTGCAAATGCCGTTAAAATTATTTCGGAGTATATTTCTTCGTCATATCACGAAAATATGAACTCCAATTCTATAAAGACTTTGTTGCAGTCTGCAATTTGCGGTGCTAACGTTCGTCTTTACGATATGGCTCATACGATTGAATCGCTGCAAGGGATGGGCACTACCGTTGTTGCCGTTATTGTAAGTGGTGGTATGATTCATATTACTCATGCAGGCGATAGCAGAGCATATTTAATTCGTGATAATAAATTGACCCAAATTACTAAAGATCATTCTATGGTTCAATCAATGGTAGATAAAGGTCAACTAACCGCCGAAGAGGCTAAAAACCATCCTAAAAGAAACGTAATAACGCGCGCCTTGGGTGTTACTGAAAATATTGATTTTGAGTATAACGAAACCGAGTTTTATGAGGGCGATAAAATTTTAATCTGTACCGATGGACTTACAAATTATGTTTCAGAAAACGATATAGAATGTATAATTTCGGACAATAATTTTTATGAGTATCCTCAAGCGCTTATCGACCTAGCCAATAATAGAGGCGGCGGCGATAATATTACAATAGTTGTTTTATCAGATTAGATAACTGTAATTAGATTGGAAGGTTATTATGGATAGATATATTGGAAAAAGACTCGATGGCAGATACGAGATACGTGAGATAATTGGTGTAGGCGGTATGGCGGTTGTTTATAAAGCTTACGATACCATTGAAAACCATATTGTTGCAATTAAGATATTAAAACAAGAGTTTGTTACAAACGAAGAGTTTGTGCGTAGATTTAAAAATGAATCTAAGGCTATTGCTGTTCTGTCGCACCCAAACATCGTTAAGGTTTACGATGTTAGTTTTGGCGACCTTATTCAATATATTGTTATGGAGTATATAGAGGGTATTACTTTAAAACAGTATATTGAGAGTCATGGACATTTAGAGTGGAAGGTTGCCGTTAATATTGTAATGCAGATATTAAGAGCATTACAGCATGCGCACGATAAAGGGATTATACACAGAGACGTTAAACCACAGAATATTATGTTAATGAAAGACGGTAGCATTAAGGTTACCGACTTTGGTATAGCACGCTTTGCCAGAAGCGAGCATAAAACAATGACAGATAAAGCTATCGGTTCGGTTCATTATATTAGCCCCGAACAAGCAAGAGGCGAGATTACAGACGAAAAAGCAGATATTTATTCTGTTGGTGTTATGTTATATGAAATGCTATCGGGCACTCTTCCTTTCCAAGCCGATAGCGCAGTTATTGTTGCTATGATGCAACTACAAAATGAAGCTAAACCATTAAGAGAAATCGACCCAACTATTCCTCTTGGTCTTTCACAAATAACTATGAATGCTATGCAAAAGGAAATTTTGCGCAGATATCAAACAGCGGCAGAAATGTTATGTGATTTAGAAACATTCCGTCGCGACCCTTCTGCAACATTTAAACATTCATATTTTGTTGATAATGCTCCTACAAAATTTGTTGATACAGATAATGGCTTAGAACAAAAAGAAGAAAAAGAACAAGAAGAAAAATCAACTTCGTGGGTACCGATTGTTACTGGTGTGGTTGTTGGTATAGCAATTCTTGTTATGGTGTGGCTAGGTTTTTATGTTTTCGGTAAAATGAATACAACTGCCAAAGCAACTAAATGTCCTGATTTTGTTGGTATGACCGTTGATGAATTAAAGGCAAAATATAACACCGATGACTATACTTTTGATACTATTTATGAAGAAACAAGCGACTACAAAGTTGGCGAAATCATACGTCAAAGTCCGGCTCCCGGTACTGAAATTAAAAAGAAAAACACAATTAAACTTACAATTGCTCAGTCTGCCGAGCTAATAGAAGTTCCTGATGTGTCTAATGATACCGAATCACTTGCTCGTCAGAGGCTTAAAAACGCAGGATTCACTGATATTGTTATTGAGCAGATTTATGATGACGTTGTAAACGAAGGCAAGGTTGTTAAAACTGCTCCTTTAAGTCCTTCATTAGTTTCTGCAGACGAAACGATTACTTTATATATCAGCAAAGGTAGAGAGATTTTCTACACAACAGTACCTGATATACTAGGATATGACGAAGAATCTGCTAAAACTATGCTTGAAAATGAAAAACTTGAGGTTGGTAAGATTACCGAGGGCGAAAGCACCCAACCTAAAGGTTATGTTATTTCGCAAAGTATTAACGCCGACACACAAGTAGAAGAAGGAACAAAAGTTAATTTTGTTATCAGTTCCGGAAATACTGCTATTTCAAACAGTATAGACGTCGTTGTTGAGTTGCCTATGGATTGCGCTTTTGATACGGGTTATGTAACTGCAGAATTAGAATCAGGCGACGTGTTAGAGTCTTCTCCGCTAATCTATTCTTTGGATGGAAATTATACTTTTAGCATTGAATCTACAAACTCAACTGAAATCGTGAAAATTAAACTTCTCGACCAAGCTAAAAGAAATGAATATAACTATCTTAATGTTAAAATTAACTTTAAAAAAGGTAGTTATGAAATCACAAAACGATTTAGCAATTACCCAAAGGCAGATTAAGATGAAGGGAATATTATTAAAAGTTCTTTCAGGCTTTTGTTATGTAGAGGTAGACAGAAAAGTTTACGAATGCAAACCCAGAGGTAATTTAAGGCACGACGGAGTAGGGTTGCTTGCAGGAGATAACGTAGAAATCTCATTGCTTGATAACGGTAAAGGTGTTTTAGAAAAAGTGTATGATAGGTGCAATAGCCTTGTAAGACCACCAGTTTCAAACATAGATAGACTTTTTATTGTATCTTCGCATAATACACCCGCACCAAATTCTTTGCTTATTGACAGAGTGTGTGCTATTGCTGTTAACAAGGGTATAGAGCCTATCGTTGTGTTTAATAAAAGCGATCTAGGCAACTTTGACAAGTGGGAGAATATTTATAATACTGCTGGTATTAAAACTTTTGTTGTATCGGCTCACAAACCAGAAACTTTAAATGAATTAAAGAAATGTATTTGCCAAAAAGGTATTTCTGCTTTAACAGGTAACTCGGGCGTTGGTAAATCTAGCATTTTAAATGCACTTTTTCCAAACCTTTTGCTTGAAACAGGTGAGGTTAGCGAAAAACTAGGCCGTGGCAGACATACAACTAGAAAAGTAGAACTTTACCGCGTGGCAGATAACAGTTACGTTGCTGACACACCTGGTTTTTCTTCGCTTGATATACAATGTTGTGAGGTTGTGTTTAAAGAAGATATTGCTGACTGTTTTAGTGAGTTTTCAGAGTATGTTGATAAATGTAAGTTTACCTCTTGCTCACATATCAACGAGCGTGATTGTGGTGTAAAAAACGCCGTTGATAAAGGTGCGATTCATCAAAGCAGGTATCAAAGTTATGTTACTTTTTATAACGAAGTTAAGGATTTAAAGCCATGGAACGTACAAAAACAAAACAAAACGTAGCAATAGTTTGCGGTGGCGAAGTTACTGATTTTGTGTGGTTGAAAGAGCAATTACATAAGTATCAGTATATTATTGCTGCAGACAGCGGGTATGATAAATTGGTAAAATGCGGTGTAATACCTCAGGTTGCTATCGGCGATTTTGATTCGTCGAAATGCAATATTTCTAGTACTATTACTCGGTATACTTATCCTGCAAAAAAAGATAAAACAGATTTTATGCTGGCACTTGAATTTTGCGCAGAAAACGGTTTTTATAACGTAGATGTTTTTGGTGCACTTGGCGGCAGAATTGACCATTCTCTAGGTGCGATATTTGCAGTATTAGAAATAAAACAACAAAACGTTAGTGCAACGTTAATTACAGAATCGTGTAAGGCTTTTGTGGTTAATGATAATTGTAAAATCCCCAAAAACGACGGGTATGTTTCGTTGTTTGCAATTGGTACTGATGCCAATGGTGTTACCTTAAAAGGTTTTGAATATCCACTTGATAATGCTACTCTTAGTTGTTGCACACAAATAGGTGTTAGTAATAAAATCATTGCAAATGTAGGTGAAATATATTTAGAAAATGGCAATTTGCTAGTAATTATTCAAAATTAGTAACAAAATAAAGGCCCCTTGCGTAATATAGGTTAGATATATTTCGCAGGGGGTTGTAATATGTTTTCCAAAAGGCACAGTAACATTCGCTATATTGCCGCTATCGGTATTGGTACTTTAATTGCCTTCTACTGTCCTACAAAGGTCTTAATCATATTACTTGCCCTTTGTGTTGTTATCTTAGGGCTAGCTTGTCCTAAATATTAACGGAGGTAGTATTATGAGAATAGTAGTAGTTAAAAGTCCAAAAGCTTTAAGAGGCATTTTAAGAATGTTTTTTGGTATTAAGAAACAAGAAAACGAATAGAATTACATATTTTAAACTATCTTGCGTGTGTTTCATAACACACGCATTTTAATTTGTTATTTCACTTAAAATATAATTGAACTTGAAACAATTTTGTAGTAAAATAGAAATATATAATTATTTAAAGGGGCATATAAATTGACCGAACAACAAAATGAGTTTATAAATTTCAGAAAAAAGGTTATAGAGCGTGATTTTTCTAACCTTAATGATATGCAGCTATTGGCAGTTACAACCACTAACGGACCCGTATTGATTTTAGCGGGTGCAGGTAGTGGTAAAACTACTGTTTTGGTTAATAGAATATCTAATCTAGTTAAATATGGTGATGCTTATTCAAGTGATTATATTCCTCAAGCTGAAGGGGATATTTTAGCAGTTGCCAAAGATGCGTTAAGTGTTGGAAACTATGCTTTGTTTTCACATAATGCAGTAAGACCTTGGCAGATTTTGGCAATCACTTTTACCAACAAAGCCGCAGGCGAACTTAAAGAGCGTATAGAAAAAATGCTTGGCGAAGATGCTAATGATGTTAATGCCGGTACTTTTCACTCAATTTGTTCTAAAATTTTACGCAGACACGCTGATTTATTAGGTTATGATAGCCACTATACTATTTACGATACAGATGACCAACGCCGTGTTATGAAAGAACTTTGCAGAAACATTGGCATAGACGATAAACAGTTGCATCCTAAAACTATACTAAATGAAATTAGTAAAGCAAAGGACAGGCTTATTGACCCAAGTGCGTTTGCTGAAAACGCTAATACCGACGTAAGACTTAAACTTATTGCTAAAGCGTATGCTAAATATCAAACGGTTTTACATAATTCTAACGCTATGGATTTTGATGATTTGATTTTCAATACAGTAAAATTATTTCAGCAATATCCTGATGTTTTAGAAAAGTATCAAAATCAATATAAACATATTTTGGTGGATGAGTATCAAGATACGAACCACGCACAGTATGTGCTTGTAAAAATGCTTGCAAAAAAGAATAGAAACATTTGTGTTGTGGGCGATGATGACCAAAGTATCTATCGTTTTAGAGGCGCAACTATTGAAAATATACTTAGTTTTGAAAAGCAGTATCCAGATGCGAAAGTAATCCGTCTAGAGCAAAACTATCGTTCTACACAAAATATTTTAGATGCCGCTAACGCGGTTATTTCGCACAATGTTGGTAGGACCGGTAAAAGTCTTTGGACGGATAATGGAAGCGGCGAGAAAATCTCTTACACTACCACCGAAAGCGAAAGTGATGAGGCACGATATGTTGCTGATAAGATTTTAGAGCATGTTCGTTCTGGTGGTAAATTTAGTGACTGCGCGGTGCTTTACAGAATGAATGCACAGTCTAATGCCGTTGAAAATGCGCTTGCCAGATCAGGCGTTCCTTATAAAGTGGTTGGCGGTCTTCGATTCTATGACCGTAAAGAGATAAAAGATATAATTGCATATTTCAATGTTATAAATAACACCACTGATAATGTTCGTTTGCGCCGTATTATAAACGAGCCAAAACGAGGTATTGGCGATACAACCGTTGCACATGCTATGGAGATTGCAGAGGGGATTGGCGTATCTTTATTTGAAGTGTTTGAAAACGCTGAAAACTACCCAACACTTTCGAGAGCTACAACAAAACTAAAAGACTTTTGTGCAACAATTCGTGAACTTCAAGGCGATGCCGAGGTGTTACCTTTACACGAACTTTTAGAGGCAACTTTACAAAAAACAGGTTATGGTATGTATCTTAACACTTTACCCGAAGATGAACGTGATAGGGCAGATAATATCAAAGAATTATCAACATCTTTAATACAGTATACAGAGGAAAACGAAGAGGCAAGTTTGTCTGGATTTTTAGAGGAAGTTTCCCTTATAAGCGATATTGATAGTTATGAAGAAGGCGTGGATTCTGCAGTTTTAATGACACTTCATGCCGCCAAAGGACTTGAGTTTAACACTGTGTTTTTAATAGGTATGGAGGAGGGCATCTTCCCGGGTAATCAAACTATCATGGAAGGTCCGGCCGAAATCGAAGAGGAACGTAGAATTGCTTATGTTGGCATAACTAGAGCTAAGAAAAAATTGCATTTAACCAATACGTTTCATAGAATGCTATATGGACAGACCAGTTATAATAAACCGTCTAGATTTAGTGAAGAAATACCTAAGTATTTATGTGATATAAAATCTAATGTTATTCCTGCTAGTGAAAGGTTTTCTTTTGGCACCTCTAGTTATTCGTCGTCTAATTATAATAGACCAAAATTCCAGCCAAAACCTCAAGCGTCTGCACCCAAAACCTCCTCGTTTAATTTCGCAGTTGATGATTTAGTTTCGCATGGAACTTTTGGCGAGGGTAGAATTGCCAAGGTAACTCCAATGGGTAATGATATGCTTTTGGAGATAGTGTTTGATTCTGTTGGAACTAAAAAACTAATGGCGACCTTTGCGCGCCTTAAGAAACTTTAGAGGTAATTATGGGCAAAGAAGTAAAAACTAACGCTATTCGCATATTAGATAAAGAAAAGGTAAACTATACCATAAACACCTATGAATGTGATGCGTTTATTGACGCGAAGCACGTTGCTGATATGTTATCGCAGCCTTATGAAAGTTCATATAAAACATTAGTAGCAAAAGGAAAAAGTGGAGATTATTTCGTTTTTTTGGTTCCAATCGTCGAAGAACTTGATATGAAAAAGGCGGCAAAATCTGTTTTAGAAAAATCAGTTGAACTTATCGCGGTTAAAGATATAAATAAAGTAACGGGATATATTCGCGGTGGTTGTACACCAATTGGAATGAAAAAGAAATATAAAACAGTTATTGATAGTTCTGCTCAAAACTTTGATACAATAATCATAAGTGGTGGCAGAATTGGAACTCAAATTTTTATGTCTCCGCATGACCTTAAGGCATTAGTTAATGCCGAATTTTACGATATAATTAAAGAGGCTTAATTATGAAAAAATTAGTTTTATCATTAGGCATAGTTGCTTTTAATGAGCAAGAGTATATTGAAACGCTTTTGCACGAAATTTTAATGCAGGATTATGATAAAAAGCATACCGAAATTCTGCTTATAAACAGTATGTCTACTGATGCAACGTTAGAAATTTTTAATAAATTCAGGCTTGAGCACTTGGCGGAATATTATAATATTTTGGTACTTGATAATCCTAATAAAATTCAAGCCGCAGGTTGGAACATTGCCATTAAAAATTTTAGTGGTGATGCACTAATAAGGCTTGATGCGCACGCAAAAATTACTACAAACTTTTTAAGTGCAAATGCTAACACTCTTTTAAGTGGCGAGTATGTTTGCGGTGGTATGCGACCAAATATTATTGAGGACGAAACTCCTGAGAAAAGATTGGTTCATCTTTCTGATAAGTCAATGTTTGGCGCAAGTTTTGGTAAATATCATCAAAGCAAAGGTAAAAAGCATGTAGATACTGTGTTTCACGGTTGCTATCGCAGAGAAGTTATAGAAAAAGTTGGGCTTTTTAACGAAAAACTTGGTAGAACTGAGGATAATGACTATCATTACCGAGTTCGTAAAGCAGGGTACAAAATTTGCTATAATCCTGAGATATGCTCTTATCAATTTTCACGCCCAACCGTTTCTCATTCAATAAAACAAAAATATGGAAATGGATATTGGATTGGAAGAACATTATTTATTCAACCAAACTGTATATCGTTATTTCATTTAGTTCCGTTCGCATTTTTACTAGCGCTTGCTGTTTGTATCTTGCTATCAGTTTTCAAAATTGGATTATTACTAACCTTACTTTTGGCGTTATATGGTATAGCAGATGTTTTATTAAGTATTATGGCAATTGTTAGCGAAAAACGCTTTTATTTAGAATATTTGTTATTGCCACTTATGTTCTTGGCACTCCATTTATCTTACGGAGTTGGTACACTGTTTGGAATATTTAGCATTATAACAAAAGGGGTAAAATAGTGAACTGCTTTATTATAATTTTAGCAGCAGCTCTATGGGGAACTACAGGGTTGTTTTCTAGTTACTTTGCAGAAATTTACAATTTAACTACTCTTCAAATTGGTAGCGTAAGAATTATATCTACAACAATCTTATTGGCGATTTGGCTTTTGATTTTTAACAAAAGTTCTTTTAAAATCAAAATTAAAGATGCTTGGGTTTTTGTTGGTACTGGTATATTAAGCGTAACATTTTTTACACTGTGCTATTTTGAAGCAATTAAATTAAATGGTGTTGCTGTTGCGGCAGTGCTTTTGTACACCGCACCGGTTTTTGTTGCACTACTTTCTGTATTTGTTTTTAAAACTAAATTAACATTTAAAACTATAATATCTATTTTCTTAGCGGTACTGGGTTGCTTCTTTGTTTCGGGGATTATGCAATCTGGTAGCTCGGTAATATCAGTTAAAGGAATTTTTGTTGGATTAGGTGCTGGATTTGGCTATGCATTATATTCAATTTTTGCAAAAATAGCGACCAAAAAAGGATACGAAAGTTTAACTATAACATTCTATACTTTTTTGTTTTCTAGTGCGTTCTTAACACCATTTTTATCTTTTAAAAATCTTATTGAAAAGTCAGATGCTAGTTTTTGCATTGCACTTTTAATTAAAATTGCTGTGTTTGGTCTAATAACTGGCGTTTTGCCGTATGTATTTTATACAAAGGGTCTTAAATCGGTAAGCCCACCGATTGCATCTGTTACTTCAACTGTCGAGCCGGTTGTTGCAACGCTATTAGGAGTTTTTGTTTTGCAAGAAAAATTATCGTTTGTTGCAATTATGGGAATTGTTTTGATTTTTTCTTCATTGATAGTAGGTTCGTTAAATACAAAAAAGGTTGAATAATCGATTACTATATGGTAATATATATTAGTTACTAATTTTAAGGAGGTACGCTTGTGGCAGATAACAGACCTATTGGCGTTTTTGATTCGGGTCTCGGCGGTTTAACAGTTGCGCGCGAAATAATTAAACTAATGCCTAATGAGGATATTGTTTATTTTGGCGACACAGGAAGAGTTCCGTATGGTACGCGCAGTCGCGAAACTATTGTTAAGTACGCAAAACAAGACGAAAGCTTTTTGCTTTCTAAAAACGTAAAAATGATTATCGCCGCTTGCGGTACTGTAAGCTCGGTAGCGTCTGATACTGGCGAATTGCTTCCGGTTCCATTTGTCGAGGTTGTTTCTCATGCTGCAAGGCAAGCCGTATCAGTAACTAAAAATAAGCGAATAGGTGTTATTGGTACTACTGCAACCGTCGCTAGTAATTCGTATAAAACAAAAATATTAGAACTTATGCCGGACGCCCAAGTTCATCAAAACGATTGTCCTTTATTTGTTCCGCTTGTTGAGGCTGGTTGGATAGATAGTGATGACGTGGTTACACTTGAAACCGCTCGCAGATATTTAGCGCCTTTAAAAGAACAAAATGTGGATGTTCTTATTATGGGGTGCACACACTATCCCGTAATTACAGACATTATTAGAAAAGTAATGGGCGAAGACGTAACACTTGTTAACATTGGAGAGTATACAGCCAAAGCAGTTTTGAAATATTTAATTGATAATGATATGCAGAACGAAAAAATTGATAATGGCTCACACGAATATTATGTTAGCGACCGTACAGAATCTTTTTCAAAAACAGCGTCTATTCTTATGGGAAATAGTATTGCAGATAAAGTAGAAAGAGTAGATATTAGCAAAATTAAGGAGCTTTTTTAATGGAAAATATTGTGCTTGAAATTAAAAGCACTCAGGAGATAGATGGTCAAAGTGATAAAACCGAGTTCGTCTCTCATGGTAAATATTCGTATAATGAAAACGGCGTTGAGGTTATTTATGATGAAAGTGTTGCTTTGGGTGTCGAAAATGTAACCACCAAACTAACAGTAGATAATAACGGCGTTGTTAAAATCATTCGCAATAATGGAGAATTTGGTTGCTTAATTGTAGAAGAAGGGCAAAGGCATCTCTGCCAATATCATACCGCCTACGGAAATCTTATGATTGGTATCTATGGTAATAAGGTTGAGAATATGTTAGATTCTGATGGTGGTAGTTTAACCTTAATATATTCAATAGAAGTTAATTCAGGACTTCTTAGTCGTAATAAAGTTGAAATTAAAATCAGAGAGGATAAATAAAATGTCAGCAATAGTTTCTGAGACAAAAAACAGTATAAAAGAGTGTATATTAAACGCTGTTGGTAGAGCAGTAGCGAATGGAGATTTTCCGGCAGAACCTCTACCTGCATTTTCAATAGAAGAACCTGCAGATAAAAGTCATGGAGATTTTGCAGTAAATGCAGCTATGATTTGGGCAAGAGCTTTAAAAAACTCGCCAAGAAACATTGCAACAAAAATTGCTGAAAATATTGATTTTAGCGGCACTTATGTTGATAGAATGGAAATTGCAGGACCCGGTTTTATAAATTTCTATTTAAAAGATGAGTATTACGCTGCTGTGCTAAAAGATATTGAAAAGTGCGGCGAAAACTACGGTAATAGCACAATGGGTAATGGCAAAAAAGTTATGGTAGAATTTGTTTCTGCTAACCCCACAGGTCCTATGCATATCGGTAACGCAAGAGGCGGTGCTTTAGGCGATACTTTAGCATCTGTTTTAAGTAAAGCGGGTTATGATGTTACTCGTGAATTCTATGTTAACGATGCAGGTAATCAGATAGAGAAATTTGGTAAATCGCTTGAAGCAAGATATTTACAGATTTTTGATAGTTCAGTAGAATTTCCTGAAGATGGTTATCATGGTGCAGATATTACCCAGCGCGCAGAGGAATTTAAAGCAATAAATGGTGATGCTTTTGTAAATGTAAGTGGGGAAGAGCGTCGCAAAGCTTTAGTTGAATATGCGTTGCCACTTAATATCGATGCGCTAAAAGCTGACCTTGAGTTATATCGTATAAACTATGACGTGTGGTTTAGAGAATCATCACTTTATGCAGATGGCACGCTAGAAAAAGTTATAGGTATGATGAAAGAAAAAGGTCTTACTTATGAAAAAGAGGGCGCTCTTTGGTATAAAAACGCTGAGTTTACTGCGGCGCTTCTTAAAAAGCAAGGCAAGAGCGATGCAGATATTGAAAAACTTGAATTAAAAGATGATGTTTTAATTCGTGCAAATGGTAATCCTACCTATTTTGCCGCAGATATTGCTTATCATTATAATAAATTCCATATTCGTGGTTTTGATACAGTAATCAACATTTGGGGTGCCGACCATCACGGACATGTTGCAAGAATTAAAGGGGCTATGGATGCAATCGGTATTAGTGGCGATGCTCTTGATATTGTTTTAATGCAGCTTGTTCGCTTGGTTCGCGATGGCGAGGTTGTTAAGGTTTCGAAGCGTACAGGTAAATCAATTACTCTAAAGACATTGTTGGATGAAGTTCCAATAGATGCTGCAAGATTTATTTTCAACTCCAAAGAACCATCAACTCATCTTGAGTTTGATTTGGATTTAGCGGTTCAAGAAACAAGCCAAAATCCTGTATATTACGTACAGTATGCACACGCTAGAATTTGCAGTATATTACGTGCACTTTCGACTGACGGTATAAATGCCAGGGAATGTAGTTTAGAAGAATTAAGCAAACTAACTGCACCCGAAGAACGTGAACTAATCAGACACTTGGCTTCTCTTACAGGTGAAATCGAATCCGCTGCTCGTAGTTATGATTCTGCAAGAATTACAAGATACGTTTACGACCTTGCAACTCTTTTCCATAAGTTCTATAATGCGTGCAGGGTAAAAGGCGAAGACGAGGCGCTCATGCAGGCTAGATTAAATCTTTGTATAGCTACAAAGTCTGTTATTAAAGTCGTTCTTACTATGCTTAAAATTGATTGTCCTGAAAGAATGTAATTTTAAAAGGTGTATTACCATGTGTTTGGTAATACACCTTTTTGTATTCTTAATGAATTATTTAAACTGTATTGAATATTTGCTATCTGAATATATAGTTAATACATATTCATCTTCTATAAATGTTTTGAAGCCTTTTTCCTTTGTTGTATCAACTGCAGTTAAACAAGTTGCAATTCCGCAACCAAAACTTTTAAAATATGCTTCTTTTTTTGTCCATATTTCGAGTAATGCTAAACTATTGTCTTCAGCGCTATATATGTACTGCTTTTCGTTTTCGGTGCAAATTCTTTCTGCAACCTTTAAACTGACATCTCTGATTTCTTCAATATCAATTCCACATGGACTAGAATCGACACATGCTACAACATAATTACCAGAATGGCTTGCGTTAAAATATGCCTTACCACTTTTTAACAACGGTTTGCCGTGTTTACCATAATATATTTCAATTTCATTAGTGGGGATACTTAAAAAATCAGAAATCGCAACTTTAACTAAATGGTCGGATATAATCCGTGATGTTTTTAGTTTTTCGTTTTGTGCTCGCTTGATTTTTTCTTGTTTCATAGGTTCGATTTCGTTGAACCAGACCTTTAAATCTTCATTTGATATTTTCCGTATATCAGCAATATATATATTCAACAAAATCACCTCAAAATATCTTTTTTAAAAATTATAGCACATTTAACCAAAATGTGCTATAATAAATTAAAATCTACTTTGAAAATATTCGTTTTCGCTTAAAAAAGAATCTTTTCCGTTATGGCAAAGAGGACATTCATAATCGTCGGGTGTGTTTCTTAGTTGGGTTTTGGGCGGTATGTCGCAGTCCGGTTCGCCGCGTTGTTCATCATATACATAAAAACAGTGTCTACAATAGTATTTCATAAATTCACCTCATAACTATTTTTGTCAGCGTTACAATATCTTATACAATAAAGGATTTGATTTTATGCCAATTGTTAACATTAAAAAACTTAACCCTAATGCAATCGTTCCAACTTACGGGTCTCTATATTCGGCAGGTGCCGATTTATATGCTTGTATAGAAGAAAATTTAGTAATTGCTCCGCATGAAACTGTTTTGATAAAAACAGGTCTTTCTATTGAAATTCCGGAAGGATACGCAGGTCTAATTTATGCCAGAAGCGGTCTTGCAAGTAAAAAAGGCCTTGCTCCTGCAAATAAAGTTGGCGTTGTTGATTCGGATTATAGGGGAGAGGTAATGGTTGCCTTACACAATCATTCAGAAAAATCAGCGGAAATCGAATGTGGTGAAAGGGTAGCGCAGCTTGTTATAGCGCCTTTTTTGAAAGCTGAATTTAATGTGGTTGAATCATTAAGTGATACTGTGCGTGGCGACGGTGGATTCGGTTCGACTGGTAATAAATAGTATCTCTTTATAAACTAAATGTCATTAACTTGTTTTAATTAAAATCATAATCAAAGCACAGCACAATATATTGTTTGTGCATATAGCATAATGGCAGATATATTGTGTTGGTTATTTGTAATAAAAATTATTTAACTTTAAAAAACATGTCGATATTTTGTTGACAATGTATGTATAAAGTGTTAATATATACTTGTTTTTATAGTTTATATTTTAGGAGTCGCATCTATGAAGGCGTTAGAGGAAAAAATTTTAGCCGAAGGTACGGTTTTACCGGGTAACATATTAAAGGTTGGTAGTTTTCTTAATCACCAAATAGACCCAGATATTGTTATGCAAATGGGCGAGGAAATAGCACGTCTTTTTAAAGATTGCGGTGTAAATAAAATTTTAACTATTGAAACATCGGGTATACCTGTAGCGTTTGCGGCAGCACGTGTGATGCAGGTGCCTCTTGTTTTTGCAAAGAAAAACAAAACCGGAAATGTTTCGGGTGGAGTATATTCGGCAGTTGTTCATTCTTACACGCATGGTACCGACTACACCGTAATTGTTAGCAATGAATATTTATCGACAAATGATAAAATTCTAATTGTTGATGATTTTCTTGCAAATGGTAAGGCGCTGATAGGCCTTTTGGATATAATAAATCAGGCAGGTGCAACTGCTGTTGGTGCTGCAGTTGCGATTGAGAAGAAGTTCCAACAGGGTGGGGACAAGCTTCGAGCTGAAGGATTAAGAGTAGAAGCTCTTGCTTCAATTGAGTCGATGTCAGATACTTCACTTACGTTTTCAAAATAGCACCATTTACGTTGTATGTAATTATTTTTACATAATTATTATTTAGGAGGAAATCTAAATGAAAAAACTTATCTCTGCTATTCTTGCCGTTGTTATGATGGTAGCAATGGTAGCAGGCTGCGGCGCAAAAGATACCGCTTCTGATGCACCCGACGCAGCTGCTAAAAACATCAAAGTAGGTTTCATCTTCTTACATGATGAACAGTCAACCTACGACAAAAACTTTATGGATGCTGCTAAGGCTGCATGTAAAGAAATGGGCGTTGAGTATGCACAGAAAACTCAGATTCCTGAGTCAAAAGAGTGCTACGATGCTGCTGTTGAGTTAGTTGAAGTTGATGGATGCAACATCATCTTCGCTGACAGCTTTGGTCATGAATCATTCCTCATCGACGCTGCTAAAAAGTATCCTGACGTACAGTTCTGTCACGCAACAGGTACACAAGCTCACACAGCTGGCGTTGCTAACTTCCACAATGCTTTCGCATCTATCTATCAGGGCCGTTATTTAGCCGGTGTTGCTGCTGGTTTAAAACTTA
Source organism: Acutalibacteraceae bacterium (assembly GCA_045656265.1). GTDB lineage: Bacteria > Bacillota > Clostridia > Oscillospirales > Acutalibacteraceae > UMGS1532. The sequence continues at coordinate 43,438 of JAZOQV010000074.1, forward strand.
ACGAAATGATTGATGCAGGCAAAATTACTGCTGACAAAGCAAAAATGGGTTATGTTGGCGCATTCACATTCGCTGAAGTTATGTCTGGTTATACATCTTTCTATCTTGGCGCAAAATCTGTTTGCCCAACCGTAACTATGGATGTTAAATTTACAGGTTCTTGGTACGATGAGCAGAAAGAAAAAGAGGCTGCTCAGGCTCTAATCAATGGTGGTTGTGTTCTTATTAGCCAGCACGCTGACTCTATGGGCGCACCTACTGCTTGTGAAAAAGCAGGCGTTCCTAACGTTTCTTACAACGGTTCTACTGTAGCTGCTTGTCCTAACACATTCATCGTTTCTTCAAGAATCGACTGGACCCCATACTTCAAGTATATGATTCAGTGCGTTGCTGATGGCAAAGCTATCGACACCGACTGGACAGGTACTATTGAAACAGGTTCTGTTGTTCTTACCGACATCAACGAGAAAGCTGCTGCAAAAGGCACTGCTGAAAAACTTGCTGATGTTAAAGCTAAACTTCTAGATGGCTCTATCAATGTATTTGATACTGCTAACTGGACAGTTAAAGGCGAGAAAGTTAAATCTTATCTTGCAGACGTTGATACCGACGCTAAATTCGAGAAAGATACAGAAGCTATCGAGGCTGGCGTTTTCTACGAGTCTAAACATCGTTCAGCACCTTACTTCGATGTTGAAATAGATGGTATTACTCTACTCGACAGAAATTACGGCTAATATATTTAAATCTGAGGCGAGGGAACTCCCTCGTCTCAGATTAGTTTTGAAGAAATTGCTATGCTTAAATTTATGCTTAACAATTTCTTGAAAATTTTTTGAACGGAGGTTTATCGTGAATAAACAACCTGCTATTGAACTAAAAAATATTACGAAAAGTTTTGGTAAGGTAGTTGCCAATAAAAATATCAATCTTACTGCATATCGTGGTGAGATTTTATCTATTTTAGGCGAAAATGGAAGCGGCAAAACTACTCTTATGAATATGATTTCGGGTATTTATTTCCCTGATGATGGTGAAATTTTTATTGACGGAAAAGAAGCGGTAGTTACTTCTCCTAAAGATGCTTATGATTATAAAATTGGTATGATACATCAACATTTTAAACTTGTTGATGTGTTTAGCGCTACCGAAAATATCGTGCTAGGAATTACCGATGATAAATATAATCTTAAAAAATCTAAAAATGAAATACAAAAAATATGCGAGCAGTATGGTTTTGAACTTGATTTAGATAAAAAGATTTACACAATGGCTGTATCTGAAAAACAGACCGTTGAAATAATTAAGGTTCTTTATCGTGGCGCTGATATTTTGATACTTGATGAACCGACCGCAGTTCTAACCCCACAAGAAACTGAAAAACTGTTCAATGTTTTGCGTCGTATGCGTGATGATGGGAAAGCTATTATCATTATTACCCACAAGTTAAATGAAGTGCTTTCACTTTCTGATAAAGTTGCCGTTCTTCGTAAAGGTGAGTATGTAGGTACAGTTGAAACTGCAAAAACAAACGAAGCCGAACTTACCGAAATGATGGTTGGCAAAAAGGTTGACCTTAACATTAGACGCGATGACCCCATTGATGCTTTGGATAGACTTACTGTTAATAATATTACTTGTTTAGATAGAATGGGCGCTACTGTTTTGGACAATGTTTCATTCACAGCCAAAAGTGGCGAAATTCTTGGTATTGCAGGTATCGCAGGTTCTGGTCAGCGTGAACTTCTAGAATCAATTGCCGGTTTGCAAAGCCTTAATTCTGGCGAAATATTCTATTTTAATCCTAAAACTGGCGAGAAAGAAAATCTTCGTGATAAGACCCCTATGCAAATCAGAAATATGGGTGTAAGACTTTCTTTTGTTCCTGAAGATAGATTAGGTATGGGACTTGTTGGCAACATGGACATTGTTGATAATATGATGTTAAGAAGTTATCAAAAAGGTCATTCTATGTTCTTGGAAAGAAAGGCGCCTAAAGATTTGGCATTAAATATTATTGATAATCTTGAGGTAGTTACTCCTAGCGCTAACACTCCTGTTAGAAAATTATCGGGCGGCAACGTTCAAAAGGTTTTGGTTGGTCGTGAAATTGCAGCTTCTCCAACAGTTTTGATGGTTGCATACCCGGTAAGAGGTCTGGACATTAACTCCTCTTATACGATTTATAACCTACTTAACGAACAAAAAGCTAAAGGTGTAGCAGTAATTTTTGTTGGCGAAGATCTTGATGTTTTAATTGAACTTTGCGACAGAATTATGGTTATCGGTTCGGGAAGAATTACCGGTATTGTTGACGGTAGAACTACTACAAAAGAAGAAATCGGTCTTCTTATGACGAAATCTAAGCAGGAAGGGGATAATATAGATGACAAATAAATCATCTAGTAAAGCGCATCGCGAGCCTTTATTTCACGTTGTTAAGCGTGACGATATGCCAACGTTAAAGGCTTGGCTAATTCGTATTGCAACAATTTTTGTCGCCTTTCTGGTTGTTGGATTATTTTCGATGATGGTAACCTCAAAGTCGCTTGGCGAAACTTACAGAATAATGTTTGTTGGCGTTTTTGGTAGGCTTTTTGCAGGTAACACCACGATGCTTTGGAAATATTTACAGGAAATTGCAATTCTTTTAGCATTAGCACTTGCCCTTACTCCTGCTTTTAAAATGAAGTTTTGGAACTGCGGCGCAGAAGGTCAAGCACTTATGGGTGGTCTAGCATCAATTTATTGTATGATAAATTTTGGTGAAAAATTGCCTTATCCAATTTTGCTTCTGGTTATTGCAGTTTCTAGTATTGTCGCAGGTGCAATTTGGGGTGTAATTCCTGCAATATTTAAGGCGTTATTTAACACTAATGAAACTTTGTTTACACTTATGATGAACTATATCGCTACTCAATTGATTGCATATTACGTTTATATCGTTGGTGGCGGTTCTAACGTTATTAATCCTGTTTCTGCAGGTAGTTTTCCGGCGGTTGGTAATAACGATTATTTCGTAAACATAGCAATTGTTACTGTGATTACAATAGTGATGTATATTTATCTTAAATACAGCAAACAAGGTTATGAAGTCTCTGTTGTAGGCGAAAGTCAAAACACCGCTAGATATATTGGAATTAACGTAAAAAAAGTAATTATTCGTACAATGGTTATTTCGGGTGCTTTGTGCGGTGTTACCGGCATGTTATTGGTTGCAGGTAAAGACCATAGTATTAATGTTAATAGCGTTGGTGGACAAGGCTTTACAGCTATTCTTATTTCATGGCTTGGTCAATTCAACCCATTTATCATGGTTATTATGACTGCGATAGTTATTTTCTTGAGATTAGGTGTTGCAAAAGTTGCTGACACTGCTCTTCTTAACTCGTCTTTCTCGGAAATTATGGTAGGTATAGTTATATTGATGTTAGTTAGTTGCGAATTCTTCATTAATTATTCAATCAAACTACATCGTAACAAGAAGGAGGTTAAATAATGTTAATACAATTTATTTGTCGTGCTATCCTTCTTGGTGTGCCTTTGCTTTATGGTTCTGTTGGCGAAATAATTACTGAAAAATCTGGGCATCTTAATCTTGGTATACCGGGCATCATGTATGTTGGTGCTATTAGTGGTGTTGTAGGATCTTTCCTTTATGAGAATTCTTGTGGCAACAATATTGAAAATATGTCGCCATTTTTAGCAATTCTTATTCCGTTACTTTGCGCAATTATTGGTGCAGCTATTATGGGTTTAATATACAGTTTCTTAACTGTAACGCTTCACGCTAACCAAAATGTTACAGGTCTTGCACTTACCACCTTGGGTATCGGTTTAGGTAACTTCCTAGGCGCATCACTAATAAACATAACAGGCAGTGAATTGCCTTCAATCGCTCTTACTAAAACCAGTTCTTTCTTCTCTGCTAAATTACCATTTGCCGATGACTTGGGTTGGTTTGGCGAATTGTTCTTTTCACACGACTTTTTGACATACGCTGCAATTATTATCGCTTTGATAACTGCATACGTATTAAACCGCACCCGTGTCGGCCTTAGTTTAAGGTCTGTTGGTGAAAATCCTGCAACTGCTGATGCTGCAGGTATAAATGTAACCAGATACAAATATGTTGCTACTTGTATTGGTAGTGCGATTGCAGGCCTTGGTGGTTTACAATACGTAATGGCTTATGCTAGTGGTGTTTGGTCTAATAACGCTTTTGGCGACCGTGGATGGATGGCAATTGCTTTGGTTATTTTTGCGCTTTGGAAGCCATCTATGGCAATCGTTGGGTCTTTTGTATTTGGTGCTTTGTGTAATGCAAACAACTATATTCAGGGCCTTGGTACAGAGACTCAAGAATTGTTTAAAATGTTACCTTACGTAGTAACAATAATCGTTCTTGTTATAACAAGTATGCGTAAAAAGAGGGAACATCAACCTCCGCAGCATTTGGGACTATCGTATTTTAGAGAAGAACGATAATTTATAATTATTAAGGAATGAATTCTATGAAAACCGATGTTTTAATTATTGGAGCAGGTCCTGCCGGTATATTTACCGCGTTAGAAATGATAAGAAAAGGTACCAATAAAAAAATTATCATTGTTGAAAAAGGTTCGGCTATCGAAAAGCGTAGTTGTCCTAAACATAAAACCCAACAATGTGTAAATTGCAAGCCTTATTGCCATATTACAACAGGGTTTTCAGGCGCAGGTGCTTTTTCTGATGGTAAACTTTCATTAAGTTCTGACGTTGGTGGCGATTTACCTAAAATTGTTGGCGATGCACTTGTTGATGAAATGATTAAGTACACTGACGGGATATATCTTGAGTTTGGTGCAGATGAACACGTTGAGGGTATTGGCAATTCTGAGGAAATTAAAGATATTAGAAAACGCGCGATTCAAGCCGGTCTAAAACTAGTAGATTGTCCTATTCG
>JAZOQV010000075.1:0-39444 GCA_045656265.1 Acutalibacteraceae bacterium
TAAACGAAAATTACAGTTATTATGTAATAATTAAAAATATTCAAAAAGGTGAAGATGATTCCTCACTAGAAATAAGAAAATTTTAATGCAAAATCTCAAAAAAGTTCTTGACAAAGGCTATCAAATATAATATTATATATGATATGCCGATGTGGTGGAATAGGCAGACACAAGGGACTTAAAATCCCTCGGTAGCAATATCGTACCGGTTCAAGTCCGGTCAGCGGCACCAAAAATCCCGTTCACGTAAGTGGACGGGATTTTTATTTATTACTTATTACATCTTCACTCTTACTTCAAATAAAGTTTGATACGTGATTTTGGAAAGTAATAGATAAGAGGGAATATAAGTATTGCAGATTTTTTATGTTTGTGATATAATGCAGATAACACGACAAGTTACAATTTATATAAATAAATTTTTATATTGAAAGGATAGGTTATATGAAATTTCAATTTAACGTGAATCTTAGCAAGCAAGATTATATAGATTTCAATATATTTTGGCTGACTAAGTCGCCCTATGGTAGAAAACAGTTCATAGGATTTAGAATAATTATAGTTTTAATGATAGTTGGTTTGCAGATATTCAATAATACATTATCTACCTATTCAATAATTGATTTCATTCCTGCGTTTGTTTTATTACTTGTTGTTGAAATTTTTCTAAGCAAATTTTTATCATGGTTTTATAAAGGTCATATTAAAATGTTAAGTAAAAAAGGAAAGTTAGGCTACTCGCCAGAGTCAATTGTAGAGTTTTATGATGATGGCTTTTCCGAAACCACTCCCGATAATAAAACTGAACATAAATATACTGCCATAGAGCGTATAAGCATTGTTAGCAACAAAGTGATTTACGTTCATACAAACAGCATGATGGCATTTATTCTGCCTTTAACTTGTTTTGAAAACGAAAGACAATATAGTGATTTTTTAGAGTTTATCAAAACCAAATGCGCAAAGATTAATATATATAAATAAAATTATTAGTTTTTGATTATGTTTTATTAGTTCACTAAATTTAAATAATAAAGCTAAAGCACCTACCGAAAAGTAGGTGCTTTTAGTTAGCTAGGGTGGCAGGATACTCTGCGCCCGCAACCTTTTGACCGTACCGAATGGTTGCAAACGGTTTTGCAGTGCTCGAGACTTCACACTCCCGAAAACCTATCGCGGTTTTCGGGGTGCTTCGACGACATATGGTTCTCATCCTGCCTCTAATCAAAAATAAAACACCTAACCATTTGGTTAGGTGTTTTTAGTTGGCTGGGGTGGCAGGATTCGAACCTACGAATGCAGCAGTCAAAGTGCTGTGTCTTACCGCTTGACGACACCCCAATATTAAGTTTTGTAAAGAACACCGCAGTTATTTGCTACGGTGTTCTTATGGGGTGGATAATCGGGTTCGAACCGACGACCTCCAGGGCCACAACCTGGCACTCTAACCAACTGAGCTATATCCACCATTTATACCGCGCAAAAACTATTATAGCAACAAGCAGGCAATTTGTCAATACCTAAAATGCAAGATTTTACAGAACAAAATCCTCTTTGTTATAATCGTCAGAAATTGTTTGTTTTGCGGGTTGGCGCTTTAATATATCGTAGCGATATTTTCTGCATTTGTCGCTAGGTTCTACAACGCCACGATATTTACAAAACAAGGTGTCGTTACCTGCATATTTATTTACGTGTAGGCAATATTCACAACGCTTTGCTAGTGATTTATTAAACAACTTTAATGCCATAGTTGCACCTCGTGTACATTTGATACACTCATTTTATCATATTATGTTGTCATTTTCCATAGTTTTTTAGTTTTCTTTGTAAAAAAGTGAGGGTTGTTATGATAAATAACACAAGAATCACAGAAGCTAGCGGCGTAGTTTCGCCACTTTCAAAGTTTAGATTGTTTATATTAACGGTTGCAACACTAACTTTAAACACCTTTAGCAGTAAATATGTAGTAATAAAATTAGCAAATCCACAAATAGTTCTAATAATAAAAATAAGCCATAGCCTAGGTTTTATATCGGGTGCCGCTGAAAATGCTTGTAAGTGAACACAGACACCACCAAAACCGATTAAAAATGATACTAGATATATTGATACTTTAGATGCTTCAACAACGCCAATACTAACTTCTAAAAAATAGGAAAGCCAAGTGCAACCTAGAATATCTGCTAATCTTACACAAACGCTACCGAGTATTACCCAACCACAAATAGACGCTATAGTTTTATTAGCGTTACTAACCGCATTTGAAAAGCATTTTGAGTATTTAATATCGCGGTGCTCTATGGTTTTGTAGCTTTTAAAATGTTTTCTGCAAATTAAAGTTATTAGTAAAGGAGTAATAATTGCTGAAACAAAAAGAATGCTGCCAATAGATTTGCTTTTGTACAAACATACGCCAATAGCAGAAATCACAAATGCAGGACCTGGGTTAATACTAAAACATAAAAGTAGTTCGGCAGTTTTTCTGTTAAGCGCTTTCATTGTATATAATTCGTTAATTAACCTGGCACCAACGGGATAACCGCAGAAAAGCGAAAGCAAAAGCACGCTTCCACAACTTTCGTTAAGATTAAAGATTCTTGATATAAAACGAATTGGTTTAATATTTAATAGGTCAGCATTAACGCAAAATATTGATAATATAGTAAAAACATATAAAGAGGGAAGTATGGTATTAAAGCATACTCTAACACCGTTTGCAACACCTTCTGCAACGTCTTTTGAATAGTATATAAGTATAGGAAACATAAGTAACGTTGCAATTAAAATTAACACTTTTTTCAAATCATCTCACCCTAAAATAATGTATATGTGGCTATAAAGTAATATATAAATTATTAGGGGTGGTAAAATGTCAAAATTTAAAAAGATAAATATACTTAAAAAGGCAAAGCAAACAAAGATAATACTAAACCAAAAATTTCCTAATATTTCAGATATGGACCTTACAGAATGCAAGTTGGAATTAAGATTTAATCGCGAAATAATGGTTGAAGGTTGCAAAGGAGTTATAGATTACAGCAGTGAAAGAATAAGCCTTAACGTAGACAAAGGGATAATTGTAATTGAGGGGTCTAATCTGCAATTACATTCGTTTGATGATAATTTGGCCATAATAAAGGGTGTTTTTACCAATGTGGGATTTGAGGTGTAGATATGCCTGAAATATTTAAGTTTATAATTGGTTACTTGTATGTAGAAATTGGCGGAAATTACCCTGAACGTTTTTTAAACGTGTGTGCCGCAAACAGAATAAGACTGTGGGATTACAATAAAAAAGGCAAAAAACTATATGTTAAAATGTTTAGTAGCGATTATTTGAAGATAAGACCGATTAGACGGCGATGCGACGTAACTTTAAGAATAGTTTCAAGACACGGGCTACCAAAAAAAGTAAAACCTTATAAAAAGAGATGTGGTGTACTTGTGGGCGTAGCCCTATATTTTGTGGTTATTTTTCTTTTAACAAATTTTATCTGGAATATAGAAATTATCGGAAACAAAAAGATATCCAAAGAAGTGATTTTAGATAATTGTAAAAGTATAGGTGTTTTTGAAGGTGCAGTTAAAAGCAGGATTAACTGTGAGGAGGCAAGGCATAAACTAATTTTAGCAAATAACGATATTAGTTGGGCGTCCTTTATTATTGAAGGCTCACACGTAACAGTTAATATAACCGAAACGTTAAAGGTAGAGAAAAACGACACATCTCCATCTAATTTAGTAGCGAAATGCGATGGTGTAATTGAAAGAATAGAAATTAAAAGGGGAATGCCAACGGTAAGGGTAAATCAGGCGGTGCAAAAAGGAGAACTACTTGCAAGCGGTGCTATGCAATACACTGATGGCACAACGCATTTTGTTAATAGTAGTGGCAAGGTTATCGCAAAAACTAAAATAGACCACACGGTTACAATACCACAATATATTGATAAGAAAAACTACACGGGTGTTGTGGAGATAAGAAGACAATTAAGAATTTTCGGTATCGACTTTCCTTTAAGTTTTACACCTATAAACTATACTGCCGATAAGAAGTATATAGATATAAAGGTTTCTTGTGGTACGTCATATATTCCTATTTATATAACCGAAACAAGTTTTAGGCAATACGGGGTTAGTAGAGTGAAACTTTCAAGGAAAGAGATGCTAGGCTATGCTAAAAATCAGTTAAAAAAATATGAAAATAGTAAACTTTCGCAAGCGGAAATACTAGACTATACCGACGATATTGTGTATAATGATAATAATATTAACGTAACGCGACACTACACTTGCAGAGAAAATATTGCGGAAATTAAAAAAATTAAAATTTCTACTGTAAATTAGGAAAATATTATGGTATAATGTTAAATGTGTAGATATATCCAAATTTCTACCAAGAAGTTTGGAATAAAATATAAAAATATGGAGTGGCAAAATGGCCGAACACATTATTACTTTAAATGACGTAAACTATATATCAGAACTTTTCGGAAATATGGACGAAAATGTAAAGATGCTTGAAAAACAGTATGGTGTATCCATTACCAATCATAACGAAAAGGTTAAAATAACAGGCGATGAGTACGATGTTTCGTTAGCCCTAAAAGCAGTTGATGGTTTGATTTCGCTAATCAAAAAAGGCGAAAGCATAGGCGAACAAAATGTTAGATATGTTATGTCGCTTGTGGCAGATGGCGATGATGGTAAAATTGAAAGTCTAACCGATGTTAACTGTATTTGCATTAGTTCAAAAGGCAGACCCATAAAGCCTAAAACATTAGGACAAAAGAAATACGTTGAGGCGATACGGGATAATACTGTAACCATTGCTGCAGGTCCTGCGGGTACAGGAAAAACTTATTTAGCGGTTGCTATGGCGGTTACAGCATTTCGCGCAAAACAGGTTAATAGAATTATTTTAACAAGACCTGCAGTAGAAGCGGGCGAAAAACTTGGCTTTTTACCTGGCGACTTACAGCAAAAGGTAGACCCATATTTAAGACCTCTTTACGATGCACTATTTGATATGCTTGGGGCAGAAAATTTTGCGAGATGCCAAGAACGAGGGGATATTGAGGTGGCGCCTCTTGCATATATGCGCGGTAGAACGTTGGATGATAGTTTTATTATTTTAGATGAAGCACAAAATACCACCTCAGAACAAATGAAAATGTTTTTAACCAGAATTGGTGCTAATTCAAAAGCGGTTGTAACGGGCGATGATACTCAAATCGATTTACCTGATGGTAAAAAATCAGGACTTCGCGAAGTTATAAAAATCCTTAAAGGGATTGAGGATATTAAGGTTATAAAATTAAGCGGTAAGGATGTTGTAAGGCATAAATTGGTGCAAGAAATCATTCGTGCTTATGAAAAATATTATGAAACGAGGATGAAAAAACATGAGTAAGTTAAAAGTAGTTTTTACAGACAAACAGAAGAATGTTAAGTTGCCAACAGGTACACGTATGTTGCTTAGACGTGCATCCTCGGCGGTTCTTATCTATGAAAAATTCGAGGGAGATGCCGAGGTTAACATTAACTTTGTTAATGACGAGGAAATAAAAGAACTTAACCTTGAATTTAGAAAAAAAGATGCCGCTACCGACGTGCTTTCTTTTCCATTAGGTGAGAATGGGGAATATGACGTTAATCCCGAAACTGGATTTAAAATGCTTGGCGACGTTGTTATTTCGGTTGAAAGAGCAGTAGAACAGGCAAACGATTTCGGACATACTTTAAATCGCGAACTTGCATATTTAACAGTTCATTCAATGTTGCATTTATTAGGGTTCGACCATGTTAATGGTGGACTCGAGGCACTTCGTATGCGTGAGCACGAAGAAGCGATACTAGGCGGCTTAGGTCTTTCACGCGACGAGTCTTTTGTAGACTAAATTATACATAACAAAAATAAGGATTATAATATGAGTAAAACAAAATCTGCTTTTATTGCAATTATAGGTAGGCCAAACGTTGGCAAATCTTCAATTTTAAACAAAATACTGCCACATAAGGTTGCTGCAGTTTCGGACAAGCCGCAGACAACGAGAACCAGAATTATGGGCGTGTATACAAAGGATAACGAGCAGTTGGTGTTTATCGACACACCCGGTTTCCATAAGCCTAGAAATAAACTTGGCGAGAATATGATTAAGGCTGTAAGCAGCGGTATGAACGATGTTGATGCCGCGGTTTTGGTTGTTGATGCTTGCCCTAAGTTCAAGTTTGACCCGGATAATTTACCACCCGCAGAAATAGAACTTATCAAAGGTCTCGAAAAACGCAAGTTACCTACAATTCTTGCAATAAATAAAATTGATTTAGTAACCGATAAACAAGAGTTATTAAGTATAATTCTTGCATATTCTAAACTTTATGATTTCGCAGCGGTAGTTCCGTTAAGTGCAAAAACAGGGGATGGGATAGACGCGTTTTTAAGCGAAGCGCTTTCTTTCTCAAAAGAATCTGTGCATTATTTTGATGAGGATACAGTTACCGACCAACCCGAGCGTGTTTTGGTTTCGGAAATTATCAGAGAAAAACTTTTAAGACTTTTGGATAAAGAAATTCCGCACGGAATTGCAATCGAATTAGAGCGTTTTGTAGAACGCGACGATAAAAACGGCGAACCTATAATTGACGTTCACGCTATCGTATATTGCGAAAAAGATAGTCATAAGGGCGTAATTATTGGTAAGGGCGGTACTATGCTAAAAAAAGTTGGCACTAATGCCCGTCATGATATTGAAGAGTTTTTTGGTTGCAAGGTTTCTTTAAAAATGTGGGTCAAGGTAAAAGAAAATTGGCGTAACAGCAATTATTTAATCCACGATTTTGGACTTGAAACAGAATAATTTACCTATTATAGTTTGTGCCTTTTAGGGTAAGATTTTAATATGAAATTTGTTAAGAGGTACAAGCTATGGAAAACAATACACTTTGGCAACAGTTTGTAAGTTCAGGAAAAATTGACGATTATCTTTGCTATGTAAATAGCAGTAAGGGGCAGGAAGTTGAGCATAAAACTAAGCGGAATAGTGCTAAAAGAGAATATAACCCGCGAAAGCGATAGGGTAATTACCGTACTAACTAAAAGCGGTATTATTCGCGCTTATGCTAAAGCGGCTAAAAATATCAAAAGCAAAAAATTCACTGCTACTTCGCCACTTTGTTATTCAGAGTTTGTTCTAAAAGAGGGTGGCGACCTTTACATAGTTAATTCTGCCGAAGAAATTGAAATTTTTTATAATTTAAGAAACGATATTGAAAGGCTTTCGTTAGCCCAATATTTTTGCGAACTTTTAAGCGCAGTTGCGCCCGAAGAGACCGACTGTGAAGAAATATTAAGACTAACCCTTAACTCGTTGCATTTTCTATGTAGCGAAACAAAAAGTATTTATCTTATAAAATCTGTTTTTGAAATGAGACTTATGTGTTTGCTAGGCTTTATGCCAGACTTGGTAGCGTGTAAAGGGTGCGCTAAATTCGAGGATAATACAGTTTTCTTTGATGTTTTCGATTCGTCAATATACTGTGCCGAGTGCTTGCCGCAAAAGCAGGGGAATTATTTTAAATTAAATCTTTCAGAGCTTTCTGTGCTTCGCCATATAGTTTACTCTGATTTTAATAAAATTTTTGGGTTTAGTGCATCGGAAGAAAGTCTTAGGGCGGTTTCATCGCTTTGTGAAAGATACGTTGAAGCGATGGTCGAAAGGCGATTTAGGACGTTGGATTACTTTAATTCTATAAGGATATAATGATATGAAACAAAACAGCTTACAAAGGCAAATTAAGGTTTTAGAACTTGATAAGATTTTGAATATGCTTTCGCAGTATGCCGCAATTAGTGATACTGCGATACTTTGTAATGCAATAAAACCAAAGTTTAGACTAAACGATGCAAAAGAGCAACTTATAAACACAAGTGATGCATATTCGTTAATAGCCCGATTTGGCTCGCCGTCTTTTGGGGGTGCCAGCAACTTGGATAACGCTTTGGCGAGGGCTGCTGCAGGCTCTGTTTTAAGTTTGTCTGAATTTTTAAAAATTGCCTCGACTTTGCGTGTAATTCGTGGTGTTAACGATTGGCGCGAGCATTTTTGCAGTAATGTAATAACTTCACTAAACGGTTATTTTGATGCTCTACAGCCAAATAAATATTTAGAAGAAAAGATATATTCTATTATCGCTTCCGAAGAAGAACTTCATGATAACGCCTCTGTAAAACTTGCAGATATTAGGCGTAAAATTCGCTCGTCATCTGCCTCTATTCGAGAAAAATTGGATAAAATGGTAAAGTCGCAAAGTTACTCAAAATATTTGCAAGAGTCTATTGTAACACAACGCGACGGTAGATACGTTGTGCCTGTAAAATCTGAATATAGAAGCGAGGTGCCGGGACTTATTCACGATACCTCGGGTTCTGGCGCAACACTTTTTATTGAGCCAATGGCAATAGTTGAAGTAAATAATGAACTCAGGGTTTTAAGAAACAAAGAGCGTGAAGAAATAGAGCGTATTTTAAAAGAGTTAAGTGAAGAAGCGGCAAGTTTTGCAGATTCTATTTTGGATTCGTATAAGGCAGTTGTTGCGCTTGAAGTTATCTTCTGCAAAGCAAAATTCGGCTTTGACTTGCGCGCAACTGTACCCGAACTTAACGACGATGGTATTGTTGACCTTAAAAATGCACGCCATCCACTTCTTGGCGAGTCTGCCGTGCCGATTGATATCAACTTAGGACAAGATTTTGATACGTTGGTAATTACCGGACCTAATACGGGCGGTAAAACCGTTACTTTAAAAACGGTAGGCCTTTTAACCCTTATGGCACTAAGCGGAATGATGATACCTGCAGATGATGGCTCAAAAATCAACGTTTTTTCGAAGATTTTTGCCGATATTGGCGATGAGCAAAGTATTGAGCAGTCGCTTTCAACTTTTTCTTCTCATATTAAAAACATAGTTGAGATACTTGATAAGGCTAATGAAAACAGTTTGGTGCTTTTAGATGAACTTGGCGCAGGTACTGACCCCGTAGAAGGCGCGGCTTTAGCAAAAGCTATAATAATGCGACTAAAAGCGTATGGCACAAAAAGCATTGTAACAACCCATTATCCTGAACTGAAATCATTTGCGCTTGATACAAAAGGCGTAGAGAATGCTTGTTGTGAGTTTGATGTCGAGACGCTAAAACCAACCTACAAATTGTTAATCGGCGTTCCCGGTCGCTCGAATGCGTTTGCAATTTCGCAAAAATTGGGTATTGAGGAATCAATAATTGCTACTGCAAAAGAAATGGTTTCGGAAGAAAACAAGCGTTTCGAGGAACTAGTTTCTGCATTGGAAGAGGCAAAACAAAACGCTCAAAAAGATAGCGAGGAAATTCGCAAAACACGAATTGAACTAGAGAGTGCGAAAGCAGAAAACATAAAACTGCAAGAGGCGGCAAAAGTCGAACGCGAAAGACTTATGGAAAAGACTAGACAAGAATCTGAAAATATTCTGGAATCTGCAAGGCAAAAATCCAACCAACTGCTTAATCAGTTAGAGGATATTAAGAAACAAATTACATCGACGAATGCGTCTAACCTTGTTGCAAAAGCAAGAGAGGCGGCTCGTGCATCAATAAAAAGCATCGAGGGTAATACGTCTTTCAGTAGTGCAACAAAAGAAAAATATGTTTTACCGCGAAACCTTATTGTTGGAGATACTGTTATTTTACAGGATATAAATAAAAAAGCAGAAGTTGTAACACTTCCTGATAAAAGTGGTAAACTTACCGTTATCGCCGGTATAATGAAACTTCAAACCGATATAAGTAATATTCGCTTGCAAGAGGGCTCGGTAACTATAAACAACAGAAAACCTGCTAAACACAAGGCTGTTTCAGGTGTGATTTCTAGAGCCGAAAGGGTTGTTACCACTGAAATAGACCTACGCGGTATGGCTTGCGATGAAGCGATAATTGAACTTGAGCGCTTTATTGATAACGCTATTATGGGTGGAATGGAAACTGTCCATATAATTCACGGAAAAGGAACAGGAGTTTTAAGAAAAGGCGTTCAGACGGCATTAAGGCAGAATAAAAATGTAAAAAGTTTTCGTCTAGGTGTATTTGGCGAAGGCGAAAGCGGTGTAACAATCGCAACTCTAAAATAATTTTTACCCGACGGATAATTTCTGTCGGGTATTTTGTTTCATACTATTAAAAATTACACATAATAATTTCGGTGATATTATGGAATCAAAGAAAAAAGCGATAATTTTAATAAATACCGCGTTTTATTTGTTTTTTGCAGGTGTAATATATCTGCTTATCAAGTATTTTGCGGTTTATTTACTGCCGTTTATTGTTAGTTTTGCAATAATATACGCATTACAAAAACCATCAATCTTTTTAGAAAACAAATTAAAAATTAAAAAAAGCGTTATCACGTTAATTGCTTTAGTTTTAATTGTTGTGGCTTTATGTGGCGTGGTATGTTTTGCAATAAAAAATCTAATTAGCTTTTTTTATGATGCTCAAAAGAATGAGTGGATATATAAAATTTCCGACATATTGAATAGTTTATATGCCGGTGTGCCAAGTGAAATTAAAAAAATATTGGGTGGGAGTAATTCTGTTTTTACAGATTTAATTAAAAATATTTCTTCGTACGTTATGGGACTTATGGCAACCACTCTAAAGAAATTGCCAGGCATTATTTTTAGCATAATAACCTCACTTGTTTCCGCTTGTTTCTTATCTTTTGAATATGATAATTTTATATTGTTTATTAATAGGCAATTATCTGACGATACAATAAAAAAGACGATAAAAATAAAGAAAGCGGTAAACGAAAGTCTTGTAGGATTTTTTAAAGGTTATTTTATCATGATGCTATTCACCTTAATATTTATGATAACGGGATTAAAAATTCTAAGTGTGAAAAATTCAGTTGCTATATCTATTATAATTGCCTTAATTGATATTTTGCCGGTGTTTGGAACGGGAATAATTCTATTGCCATGGGGAGTATTCTCTCTAATATCACATAATATTTTTACTGGCGTAGGTTTAATATTGATATATGTTATTTATTCTATAACAAGATATTTTTTAGAACCAAGAATTATAGGCAGAAAGGTCGGCGTGAATCCTTTAATTTCGCTTTTTTCAATGTTTCTAGGTTTAAAATTATTTGGACTTATTGGGTTGATTTTAGCACCCGTTACAGTTTCGGTTTTACTGGTTTTGCATAAAAATAAAGCAATTAAGCTATGGAAATAGCAAATGTGTCAGCCAAAATAATATTGTCATACTATGTACTGATATATTATTTTGGAGTTGAATATCATGGATAAAAATATAATAAATACAGGAACAATTACTTATGCAATTCGCGGCAGAGATGCTTTGCGCGCAAATGGTTGTAAAGCATATATGTTTAGAAAGCACGGCAAGGATGCGGTAGGTTGTGGATACAGCATATCGGCAGAGTGTAGCAAAGAAAGAATAGACGAGGTCTTTTCGCAATATGGTATAAAATATATATCAATTGATTCGGGTGCTGAAGGATGAGGTACTTTGATAACGCTGCTACAACTTTCCCTAAGCCGCCGCAGGTTGTAATTGCTTCAAATAATTGCTTAAAAAACTTTTCTGCAAACCCAGGAAGAGCGGGGCATTCACTATCTACAAAAGCGGCAGAAGCGGTATATAACAGTCGCAAAAAATGTGCGGAATTCTTTGGTTGTAAAAGTCCCGAAAACGTCATTTTTACGTTTAATTGCACAACCGCGCTTAATTTTGTTTTAAAAGGTGTTTTGTGTAAAGGCGACCACGTTATATGCTCGTGTTTTGAGCATAATGCCGTTTTAAGACCTTTGAACGCTTTAAAAGACCTCGGCGTAGAATATGACGTTGCGCATGCATTTGTTGATAATGAGGATGCTACTATAAATGCTTTTGAAGCCTTAATTAAAGATAATACAAAAATGATAGTTTGTACCCACGCCTCAAATGTATTTGGCATGGTAATGCCAATAGAAAGAATAGCGAAGCTTTGCAAAAATTATGGTGTTTTATTTACTGTAGATGCTGCGCAGACGGCAGGTGTGTTGCCTATAAATGTTGAAAAAATAGGAATAGATTATCTGTGTGTGGCAACACATAAAGGCTTATATTCACCAATGGGTACAGGGGTTTTAATCGCTAATAAACCGATAGATAAAACTATAATAGAGGGCGGAACTGGTTCAATGTCTATAATGGCAAATCAACCCGAAATTCTGCCTGATAAATTTGAAAGCGGAACTCTAAATCTTTCGGGGATAGCGTCTATTTCTGCCGGAATAGATTTTGTTAATTCAAAAGGGTTAAATAAGATATACAAAAACGAGTTAGCGCTTATGCAAAGCTTATATCGCAATTTAGAGAAAAATAAAAGTGTTGTTTTATATACCCCTAATCCTAAAATTAACAGTTTTGTTCCGCTTCTTTCTTTTAATATTAAGGGAATGCATTCTGAGGAGGTTGCAGAGAAACTTAATGATTATGGAATTGCGGTAAGAGCAGGCTTACATTGCGCACCATTGGCTCATAGAACTATGGGAACGATAAAAAGTGGTACAGTTCGCGTTGCGCCTAGTGTGTATACTACCTATAACGATATCGAATATTTTTTAAATTGCATCAAAAAAATTACAAAATAACTATTGATTATAAATTGAAATATGTTAAAATATATATAGATATATATTTTAGTAATTGCTTTAATTAGCGTTTGTAATTTTTAAAAAGGAGTATATCGATGTCTGCTTTTTTTGAAAGAATCGGCGATTTTTTCTACACGTTAGGTAATACCTTTGTTTCAGTGTTTTCAGGTGTTGACTTTTTTGATGTTGTAGATATACTAATTTTAACGTTTTTGGTATATAAAGCGGTTGAATTATGGCGTGATTCACGCGCTCGTACCTTGCTTAAAGGTATTGTTTTAATAGTTTTGACCTATGCCGTGTCTGATTGGCTTGGCATGATAGGTATTAACTGGATATTAGAGAAGGTTGTTAATTACGCTATCGTTCTATTGGTTGTTATTTTCCAACCTGAACTTCGCCATACGCTTGAGAGGGTGGGACATAGCAGTTTCGGTATATTTGGCAAGAATAATGGCGGCGTTGACGAGAGTACGGTAGGCTGCATAAACCAAGTTTGCAAAGCAGTAGGCTCTATGAGTAAATCTAAAACAGGCGCTTTGATTGTTTTTGAAAACAAAACAATGCTTGGCGATATTATAAAAACAGGCACCGAAATAGATGCATGTGTTTCTTCAGAAATGGTAAGCAACTTGTTTTTTCCAAAATCTCCATTGCATGATGGCGCTGTGGTAATTCGTGATAATCGAATTATGGCGGCAGGTTGTATTTTGCCTTTAACTGCGGACAGAAATCTAAGTTCGGAGTTAGGAACAAGGCATAGGGCTGCTATTGGTATTAGTGAAAACTCTGACGCGGTAACAGTTGTTGTTTCGGAAGAGACAGGCACTATTTCTCTTACACATAACGGTAAAATTACAAGGGATTATAATTTACAGTCCTTACAACAAGAACTTTACAATATTTTTGTTGATACAGATAAGTCCGAACAAAATATTGTAAATAAGTTGTTTGATAAATGTCGTTCGTTCTTGAAAGGGGGCAACAAAAATGGCTAAGTTTCAAGAATCACAACTTTTTAGCAATAAAAAGATATCTATAATTATATCATTTGTTGTTGCGTTAACCTTTTGGTTTATAATTACCTTGGTTGAAAACCCTAATAGCGAGCGCGTTCTTAATGGTGTACAGCTATATCTTGATACTAACGGTACGGTTGTTGGGCAACAAGGATTAAGCATTGTTAATGAAACAGAGGACATTAAATATGTAAGTGTTAAAATTAGTGGCGCTAGGTATGTTGTAAACTCTGTTACTCCTGAAGATATTTTGGTTACACCGTCTTATGAAGATGTAAATGCTGCAGGCAAATATTCTATTAAACTTAATCCAACTAATAATAGCACGAAAAGTTTCACTATCGAGTCGGTTACACCCTCATCAATGGATTTAGAACTTGACTATATAGATACAATTACTATGGATGTGCAAATTAAGGTTAAGGGTGCTGTTGCGGCGGATGGTTTAAGTCTTGGTACAGAAAGATTCACTAATACTGAAAAAGCCTCATTAGAAATTAGCGGACCCCGTGCTGTTGTAAGTACAATCAGTGATGTGTACGCAGAGGTT
The DNA here is from genome assembly GCA_045656265.1 of Acutalibacteraceae bacterium. Taxonomy (GTDB): domain Bacteria; phylum Bacillota; class Clostridia; order Oscillospirales; family Acutalibacteraceae; genus UMGS1532. The sequence continues at coordinate 14,275 of JAZOQV010000075.1, forward strand.
GAGGCGGATAAAAATCAAAAACTTTCTGCTACAAAGAGTTATGAAGCTAACATAGTTTTATATAATAAGCGAGGAAAAAAGGTTAATACGGAAAACTTAACATTGAATTTCGATAAAATCAATGTATCGGTACCCGTTCTTAAAACAAAGACTGTGCCTGTTCGCTGTTCTTATTTAAACAAACCGCAAGGATATACTCCTGTCGCAACCCTAACTGTTGATGGTAAAGAAATCAACAAAATCACTATAGAGGGTGCACCTGATATTATCGACCAAACAACCTTTGTTGAGTTAGAGAGCATAGATTTCTTTAACGTAAGCAAAAAACGCAACACTTTCCAAAAAGCCTTTGTTTTGCCAAGTGGTGTTTCTGTTGTTGATGATATTGATGTGGTTAAGGTTAAACTAAACACATCAGAAATTGCAAATAAAAAGATTAAGGTTAATAATGTAGTTGCAATAAATAATCCTGAAAATTTAAAAGTATCTTTAGTTCAACCTTTAAACGTAGTTGTTTGTGGTAAAGAATCAACGATAAATCAACTTAATGACAGTAATTTCTATGCCGAAATAAATTTAGACGGAAAAGCCGAAGGCGAACAGTCTGTAACCGTTGTAATAAAAACCAGAGATAGAGATAATGTTTGGCAATATGGAAATTATGAAGCAAAAATATCTGTAAAAAAATAAAACTAAAAAGGCTTTGATTTCAAAGCCTTTTTAACATTCTGCTGTAAATACCATATAATAATTATGGGTGATAGTATGATAATAGTTTACAGTATAATTATAGCTTTTTCAGTAATAGGTGTTTTTTACATAATTCAGTCTTTTTTTAAGGTGTTATATAGGCAAAAGAATACTTGTTGCAAGCCCATTTTAATGTGGCAAGTTTGTAATAATAACACTAGCGATTTAGAAACCGATGTGCGCTTTGCGCTTTCGAGTTTAAAATGGTTTAATTTGCGCGATTATCACAAGGTTTGCTTTATTAAGTGCGGGCTAAATGATTGTGATGAAAATATTTGTAACTCGTTAATTTCTGATTTTGAATTAGTTGATAAAAGCAACCTGCATAATATCTTTTAGAAACATAAAACAAAAGAGAGGAGGGTATGTAGTATGGATGAAAGTGTATCACTTTCGGGTTTGGTAGAGCATATAGTTTACTCAAATAAAAATAACGGATATACGGTTTTTGATTTACAATCCGGCGATGAGAGTGTTGTTTGTGTTGGAATTGCGCCCGACTTAAAAGAGGGTGAAAACGTAACTTTAAAAGGCGAATATACATTTCATACAGTATATGGCAATCAGTTTAAATTCCAGTATGTAGAAGTTTTAGCGCCCGAAGGTACGGCCGCCATATTAAGATACCTTTCCTCAGGAATGATAAAGGGTGTAGGTCCGTCAACTGCAAGAAGCATTGTAGAGCGCTTTGGCGAAAAAACACTCGAAGTTATTGAAAATGATTATGAGCGCCTTTCATATATTAAAGGTATTTCACTTGCAAAGGCGAAAAAGATAAGCGATGCCTATAAAAGCCAAAATGGGTATCGCGATGTCGTTATGCAATTAAGCGAGTATAAAATAAACGCCGAGGAAGCGGCTAAAATATATAAATACTTTGGAAAAGAAGCTGTTGATAGGGTTAAAATAAACCCTTTTTGTTTGTATAATGACGAGTTGGGCTTTAGTTTTCAGCGTGTATGTGAATTGGCGGTTTTGCTTAAGATTCCGCAAGATAGTGAACATAGGGTACAAGCTTCAATAAAACACGTATTGCAACATAATCTATTAAACGGACATAGCTGTTTACCGCTTGATAAATTAACCGAAATATCAATGCAGTTTTTAAGCTTAGATAGGGAAACCATTTCTAATGCTATAACACAAATGCAACGCGGTATGATAATTAGAATTGAAACTATTTGTAATAAGGAATTTGTTTTCCTTTTAAAATACTACACGGCAGAAAGATATATAGCATCGAAACTTAAAATAATGTCAGGGCTTACAAACGGTAACGATGTTGTTTCTAAAAGCACGATTAAAGAATTAGAAAAAGAGTTTAAAATAGTTTATCAAGACAAGCAGGTTGAAGCAATAAATAGCGCAATCAATAAAGGATTATTAGTTTTAACAGGTGGCCCGGGTACAGGTAAAACTACAACCCTTAAAGCGATAATTAAAGTGCTTTCTGATATGGGAATGCAAGTTCTTTTGGCTGCTCCGACTGGTCGTGCCGCCAAACGTATGAGCGAACTTACAGGCGAAGATGCAAAAACAATACATAGATTACTTGAAGTTGAGTGGGATGAAAACGACCAACAAACTTTTGCAAAAAATGAGCGCAATCCTATTGATTGCGATTGTATCATTGTAGATGAAATGTCGATGGTTGATTCGCTTTTGTTTGAAAGTCTTTTAAGGGCGTTGCCTTTAGGATGCCGAGTGATTATGGTGGGCGACTCTGACCAATTACCAAGTGTTGGTGCAGGGAACGTTTTGGCGGATATTATTTCGTCCGGGGTTGTTCCGGTTGTTACGTTAACCGAGGTTTTTAGGCAAGCGCTTTCTAGCCTAATTATAGCTAATGCCCATAGTATTGTTAACGGAATATATCCCCAGCTAGATATAAAAGATAACGATATGTTTATGATAGATTTAAAGGATAGGTCCAAAATTGCAGACTATATTGTTAATCTTTGTGCAACTAGGCTTCCTAAAGCTTACGGTTATAATCCTTTATCCGATATCCAAATTCTTTGCCCTTCTAAAAAAACTGTTGTTGGGACAAGTGTTCTTAATAATCTTTTGCAAGGCGCTATAAATAAAAAGACAACAAAAAGCAGTGAAGATATAGTCTTTAAAAACTACACCTTACGTGTCGGCGATAAGGTTATGCAAATTAAGAACAATTATGATATAGAGTGGGTTAGAAACGATAGTGAATATGGTTCTGGCGTTTTTAATGGCGATATTGGAATAATTCGTGATATAAACATTACATCGGGTAAAATAACGGTTGAATTTGACGATAAATTTGCATTCTACTCGCGCGAGGATGCGAATCAACTTGAACTTTCTTATGCTGCTACGGTACATAAAAGTCAGGGTAGCGAGTTCGATTGCGTTATCCTGCCGCTATTCGATACGCCCGAAAAATTGTGTTATAGAAATCTTTTGTATACAGCAGTTACAAGAGCTAAAAAACATTTAATTTTAGTGGGCGACAGAGATATTGTAATACGCATGACCGATAACAATCGTAAAAGTTTAAGATATAGTGGTCTTGAAGCGTTTTTGAAGGAGTGAATCCTATCAATTTTTTAAAATATATTGAGTGTTTGTTCTTTCCGTCAAGATGTAAGGTTTGCAATAAGGTTGTGTATATCGGTAAAGAAATATGTGATGGGTGTAATTCACAGTTACGCCCTATACCTGAAAATATTTCTTTGATGCTTGTATCAAATCCAAACGTTAACGTAAAATTAGGATTTAAGCCTAGATATGATGGTGTTATTGCGCCATATTATCACGAAGATGGCAGTAAAACGATGATATATAATCTTAAGTTTAACGGTCGTAAAGAACTTATATCCTTAATTGGCGAGGATATGAGTAATGTCTATAATGAATATTTAAAATCAAAAGATATAGACTGCGTGTGCTATGTGCCATGTAAATTCATAAGCACTCTCAAAAGGGGATATAATCATGTTTGGCTTTTGGCAAAATATTTCTCAAAAGCATCCAACTTACAACTTATATCGGCACTAAAACTTGTTCGTAATAAACTTCCGCAACATACCCTTTCAAGAGCCGAGAGAATAGAAAACATTAAAGGCGCGTTTGGCTTTATAGATAAATATGAAGTTAAGGGTAAAACAGTACTTTTGATTGATGATATTATGACTACCGGAGCTACCTTTAACGAGTGTGCAAAGGTCTTGAAAAGAGCAGGTGCTAAACGGGTGTATGGACTTATGGCAACCATAAATATTTAAATTGGTAAATAAATATAGTTTAACCGCTATTGCAATATTGCAAAATATAATATATAATGAATTGTAACAAAAAGGAGGGGGTTCAAAATGTCAACTGATATAGTATTAGATGCAGGTACGTACAAAACTGTTTTATATTCTGCAGGTAAAGTTGTTTTAGAACAACCCTCTGCGGTGGCTGTTGATTCTGAAACTTACGAGCCTATCGCTTTTGGAGAAGAGGCAAAGCGTATGTTTGGCAAAACACCCGCAAGTGTTTCTGTTATCTTCCCAATAGAACGCGGCGCAGTTTCCGACTATGAATTGGCCGAGGAAATGATAGTGCATTTCATTAAATCAACTTTTGGCAATCGCATTGTAAAACCGCGAGTTATAGCTGTTGTACCAAGCGACGTTACAACGGTACAACATCACTCTGTTGCAAATGCTATTTCTGCGGCCGGTTGTCTCAACATTTCAACTATTGAAAGCACGGTTGCTTCTGCTGTGGGCTTGGATATTGATATTTCCAAACCAAACGGCAATATGATTGTTGATATTGGCGGCGGTACTGTAAATATTGCAACTGTTTCTATGGGTGCTGTTGCACAGAATGATACTTTAAGGTTAGGTTCAATTGATTTTGACGATGCAATAATTAAGTATATTAGATATTCGAAGAACGTTTTAATAGGTGGTCAAACTGCAGAGCATATAAAACGTACAATAGGTAGCGCGATAATGCGTGAATTTGATGTTACTATGCGTGCTAAGGGCAGAAATATTTTCACGGGACTACCCGAAGTGTTTTCTGTATCTGCGTCTGAAATATATACTGCGATTAACGATTTGGTTATGCAAATATGTGCCGCTTGCCAAAATGTTTTAGAAAGTACCGACCCTGATATTGTTGCCGATATATCTAAAAATGGTATATATTTATTGGGCGGTGGTGCAAAACTTTATGGAATGGATGCTTGTTTAGAAAAATATTTGTCTGTAAAGGTTAATAGGGTAGAGGATGACACTAGCGGTGCATTAAAAGGCGCTTATAAAGTACTTAAAAACCCATCAATAATAAAAAATAGCGACTATCAATTCCGTTCAATTCAAAAATTGATAGTAAATGACGAAATATAAGAGATATAATGTTAAAAATTTTGACCGATAAGGATTTGTTAAAATTCTTGTCGGTCTTTTTTGTACTTATTAGTTGTAATTTCGACAAATTTGGCTATTTATAAGCAATAAATATAATTAGCAAAACAAATAAATAACAAATAATACCAAATAAATGTGAAAAATCCTTGCATTTTAGAAAAATGTGTGGTATTATAGGCTCACAACATTTAGGAGGTAATAAAAATGGAAACAAAAGTAAAAGTTTTAATTGGCGATGATTCAACAGAGTTCGCCAACAGTTGCGCAAACGTGCTTAAAAGCTACGGCATGGAGGTTTTCCTTTGCAAAAAGGACGGTAAAAGTATTATCGAAGGAATTGAAAAGTTAGAGCCCGACGTAGTACTTGGAGATATATTTATGTCTAATACCGATATGCTAGGTGTTCTTAAAATTGTTAAAAATCTTGACCTTAAAAAGAAACCACTTATAATGATTATTTCTAGTTTTGATAATCCGCAACTTCAAAAAGAGGCTTTGGATAATGGCGCCGCTTATTATTTCATTAAACCATTTGACCTTAATATGATGGCAGAGAGGATTATTATTTTATCTGGCAATAAATATAAGCAACCAGAAAATCGTATAACAAGTGCTAGTAGCGACCACGATTTAGAGTTGATGATTACAGAAATAATTCACCAGATCGGCGTACCAGCACATATAAAAGGGTATCATTATTTAAGAGATGCGATTATTCTTTCGGTAAATAATTCTGACTACATAAATTCAATAACCAAAATGCTTTATCCAACGGTTGCTAAAATGTATAAAACCACCTCGTCAAGAGTAGAGCGTGCAATTAGACATGCAATAGAGGTTGCTTGGGATAGGGGCGATATAGATGTTCTTGAGTCGTACTTTGGTTATACAGTAAACACAGGTCGCGGCAAACCAACTAATAGTGAATTTATAGCGATGATTGCCGACAAACTTCGCCTTCGTCTAAAAGCTAGTTAAATTAAAAGCCACAGGAATCCCTGTGGCTTTTTGCTATTCAGTATAGCTTGGTAGGTTTCCAAGATTATCGTTTTCGTTTCCGTTGGGTATAGCTTTTAGATATTCAGTGTCGCCTCTGTGCGCTACACCCACTCCTGAAATTTGACCGTTCTTTGCCATATCAACCGCTTCACTTTTTGAAACCGATTGATTGTTTGAAAGTTTGTATCCGGTAACCCTGCCACTCTCTTTGATTAACCCAATAATTCTCTCGGCATTTGGGTTTGCTTTAGGTATTTCATCAAGTGTATTTTTAATATTCATAATAAAATCATCCTCCTTTTTTGTTTATTATTTCACACTAAAAATTTAATATGTAATCAAATTTAAAACTTAAAATATGTTGAAAGTATGGATAATTTTATGTTAAAATATTAGCAAGAAATTCAAAGTAATACCAAATAAGAGGGGATAGCGTGAAATTAGCAGTTAGTGCAATAATAAAATTCATATTTGGATTATTGTTTGTTGGTTTTTTATTGTTTTGGTCTGCAGGCACGTTTAATTATAAAAATGGTTGGATATTTATTTTCGTTTTGTTTGTGCCAATTTTTATTTTAGGCTTATTGTTGCTTATTAAATCACCAGAACTTTTAAGAAAGCGTTTAGACGGCAAAGAAAAAGAAACAACACAAAAGGGTGTAGTAGCGTTTTCAGCATTGATCTTTTTGTGCGGCTTTGTAATCTCTGGTCTGGATTTTCGTTTTAGCTGGTCGCACGTTCCAAGCTACATATCATATTTCGCGATAGCTTTGTTCCTTGCTTCATATGTTATTTATGCAGAGGTAATGCGAGAGAATGAATATCTTTCAAGAAAAATTGAGGTTCAGGATAATCAAAAATTAGTTGATACAGGGCTTTACGGAATTATTCGTCATCCAATGTATTCGGCAACAATTCTTATGTTTTTAATGATACCTTTGATTTTAGGGTCGTGGTACTCATTTTTAGTTTTTATGTTTTATCCAATAATCATTGTAATTCGCATAAATAATGAAGAAAATATATTAACAGAACAACTTCAAGGTTATGCCGAATACAAAGAAAAAGTTAAATATAAAATAATACCATTTTTTTGGTAATTTGTTTGAACTAGAGGTGTAGGTTATGTGGCTATTTATGGCGGTGATGTCTGCGATTTTTGCAGGACTTACAGCAATTCTTGCAAAGTGCGGAATTCGTAAAACAGATTCTGATTTGGCAACTGCCTTGCGTACAATAGTAGTTTTGGTTTTTTCATGGGTTATGGTTTTTGTTGTAGGCTCGGCAAATCAATTAGCTCAAATTAGTGGAAAATCGCTGTTGTTTTTGTTTCTTTCCGGTTTAGCCACAGGGGCTTCGTGGATGTGTTATTTTAAGGCGCTTTCGCAAGGAGATGTTAATAAAGTTGTTCCAATAGATAAATCAAGCACAATTTTAACGGTTCTTTTGGCGATAGTTTGTTTTAATGAAACTTCTAATTTGATAGTAAAACTTATTGGTACTGCATTACTTGCTATAGGCATATTTTTAATGATAGAAAAAAAGCAAATTGTCGAGAAAAAAGAGAATAAAATGTGGATGATATATGCTGCTTTTTCTGCAATATTTGCGGCATTAACTTCTATTTTAGCAAAGATAGGAATTTCGAATGTTGAGTCAAATCTTGCAACTGCCGTTCGCACGTACATTGTTTTAATTATGGCTTGGATAATAGTTTTTGCGGGTGGCAAGCAAAAGCAACTTAAGACATTAGATAAACGCGAACTGGTGTTTATTGCGCTGTCTGGTGTAGCGACGGGTGCGTCTTGGCTTTGCTATTATTATGCTATTCAAAAAGGCGTAGTTAGCGTCGTTGTGCCTATCGATAAAATGAGTATAATTGTTGCCGTTTCTTTTTCATATTTTGTGTTTAAAGAAAAACTATCCGTTAAGGCTTTTATAGGACTTTGCTTGATGCTTGTTGGTACACTTTCAATGGCAATATTTAGTTAGATGGAAAAATAAGGAATAAGCAAGATTAAATTAGGTGGTACAAATACTATGAAAAAACTGAGAGGACTGATTTTAATGCTTTCGATATCGCTTTCATTATTCGGCTTATCAGCTTGTCATAACGATAATGGTTCAGCAACTTATGAGCAAATTACTGCTAGTACAGCTAAAATGATAATGGAGACAGAACAGAATTACATTATTATAGACGCTAGAACAAAGGAAGAATTTGCCGAAGGGCATATCAAAGATGCTATTTTGATTCCTGAATATGAAATAGCTCAAAGAGCAGAAAAAGAATTACCAAACAAAGAAGCTTTGATATTGGTTTATTGCCGAAGTGGTAGACGAAGTAAAATTGCATCAGAAGAACTCGTAAAACTAGGCTACACTAATGTAAAAGAATTTGGCGGAATTATCGATTGGCCGTATGAAGTTGTAAAATAAGAGGGAATAAAATGATTGATTTTAAAGGCGAAGTAAAAGAGCGTTGGGGTGAAACCGAGGCATATAAAGAGCATCTCCAAAAGACAGCCGATTACACTGATAAAAAATGGCAAACGGTGAACGATGGGCTGATGGAAATTTTCTCTTGTTTTGCCAAATGTATGAGTAACGGTTATAGCTCGGATTCGAATGAATCTCAAGCGCTAGTAAACGAACTGAAGGCATATATTACAGAAAATTACTACACCTGCAAAAAAGAAATTTTAGCAGAACTAGGACAAATGTATGTAGAGGATGAACGATTTAAAAATAACATTGATAAATATGCCAAAGGCACCGCCGAGTTTGTATCAAAAGCAATAGAAAAATACTGTAAATAAACAAATCAACCCCGATGAAATACACTCATCGGGGTTAATCATATACAAATGTGCTAACATATCTGCTCGCTTAGAGGTAAATAAAAAATCCAAACCCGACAATGTCGAATTTGGATATTTGGTCGAGGTGACAGGACTCGAACCTGCGGCATCTAGTTCCCAAAACTAGCGCCCTACCAACTGGGCGACACCTCGAAATAACTAGTTTTTTTTGACAACACTGCTATTATACAGAAACTGTATTGCTTTGTCAAGGGTTTTTTGCAGTTTTTTTGAACATTTTGTTATTTATCGTGGCGGTAAGGTTGTTTACTACTTTTTAGAATATATGTTACATATATATTCTTACAGGTGAATAGTCGATGGTGCTTTTGTCGATTACTGTTGAATGTTGTAATTTGCGGTATTGATTTTTATTGCAAAATGAAGTATAATAATTAAGTGTTAACAAATTATTAAGAAAAGGAAAGAGGCGTAATATGGCAAGAGAGGGACGTAAACTAAAAACAATTGAACCTATGAATGCGGTTTCTCCGTTTATAATGGTTAATCGTTCTGGTTCTTCAAATTTGTTTAGTGATAGAATTGAAATTACAGCGGCGGAGAAATATATTTTAAAGAAACGTGCCGAAGGTTTAAAGGGCTTTGGTATGTTGCACTTGTTTTTGGCAGCGTATGTTAGAACAGTATCTCAACGCCCCGGCATTAACAGATTTATAAGAGGGCAGAGGATATATGCCAGAAATAATATCGAAATCCAAATGACGATTAAAAAGACTTTGCGATTAGATGCACCTGAAACATGCATCAATGCAGAGTATACACCCGATTGTACGGCAGATGATATTTATCACATTTTTAATAAGCTTGTAGATGATTTTAAAAATACAGATGCAGAAAACGATTTTGATGTTGCGGCAAAAGTGTTAAGATTTATCCCAGGTGTACTGCTAAAATTTGTTGTGCATCTTCTTAAAACTTTGGATTATTTTGGCTTATTACCTCGCTTTTTAACAAAATTAAGTCCATTCCATGGCTCATTCTTTATAACATCAATGGGCTCACTTGGTATACCGCCTGTTTTTCATCATCTTTACGATTTTGGTAATCTACCTGTTTTCCTCTCTTACGGTGCTAAATACGATGAATATTCTATTGAAAAAGACGGCTCTGTAACTAAGCACAGATACATTGATTTTAACGTTGTAACAGACGAGCGTATATGCGATGGTCATTACTATGCGTCTGCTTTTAAATACTTAAAGAGCGTATTGAAAAATCCAGAGGTTCTTGATAATCCTCCCGAAAAAATAGTTGAGGATATAAAATAATAAAAGTTTACTTTGTATTAACAAATGTTTTATTAAATTTTCTTATAATATAATAGGGTGTGTGAAATGCAAACTAAAGCACTAATTATATTAAATCCTAATTCGGGCTTAAAACAAGGCAAAAAATATTTGTCCGATATACTACAAATATTTTGTGAAGCAAATTGGTCCTGCGAGGTATATATTACCTCTAAAAGCGGCGATGCAAAAGCAGTAGTTGAAGATAGAGGTAGTGGCGTAGATGCCATTGTTTGTGTTGGCGGCGATGGTACTTTTAACGAGGTTGTTTCGGGTGTTATTTCTGCTGGAATTGACGTTTCAATCGGTTATATTCCGTCGGGTAGCACTAACGATTTTGCTAGTAGTTTAAAACTTCCTAAAAATATGTTGACTGCTGCCAAAAACATCGTTAAAGGTAGTGTTAAGACCTTTGATGCGTGCGATTTTAACGGAAGAACCTTTACTTACGTAGCGTCGTTTGGTGCTTTCACAAAAGCTTCGTATGCGACACCACAAAACATAAAAAATGCTCTCGGGCATTTGGCGTATATTTTAGGTGGAATAATAGAGATTGGCAAAATCAAACCTATAACGCTAAAACTAAATGTTGATGGAGACGTAGTAGAAGGCGATTTTATATTTGGCGCTATTTGTAATTCGACTTCACTTGGTGGCGTTTTAACTTTAGATAAAAACGTTGTCGATATGAATGATGGTTTGTTCGAGATTTTACTAATCAAATCGCCAAAAAATATTACCGAACTTAATGAATGCATTTTAGCATTAACCACCCAGAACTATGATAGTAAAATGCTTTATTTTACAAGTTGTAGTAATGTTGAAATTAAATTAGGAAAAAGCATTGAATGGAGCCTTGATGGTGAATACGAAAAAGGATCTAAGAACATCAAAATAACTAATTTACGCGATGCAATTAAGCTTATCTTAAAATAAATAAATGCACCCATTACTACATGAAAATTGGGTGCATTTTTGCTTTTATAAGAAAATATTTGAGTTGTTTAAAAAGATTATTGCTTTTTTGCACAAAAAACGTATAGCATTTTAGGATAAATTTACAAAAATCATTTTTGAACATATATTTCATTGATTTTTTTTTGCTTTAATGCTATAATTTATGCATAAACATAGTGGAGGTTTATATAATGAAGAGAATATTATCTTTTTGTTTAGCTTTATCAATGCTTGTTACAACATTTGCATTGCAAGCTTGTGCTGAAGGCGATGTAGTTGGACCGTATGGTAGCGCTAACGGTCAGGTTGAGGATAACCTGTCAGATGTGGGTCCTGTTTTTGACAAACAGTATGCAGTTGCTTTTACCGATTTTGAGGGTTTAAGCGCTACTTATGCTTCAGGGTTCAAACTTTATGATTCCGGAATTGCTGAGTATGACAATGTATTCTTTGTTCCGGCGTTGAGTAAAGCTGCGACTCCGGGAACAATTTCTACAAAATACAATTGGAACGGTAAAGAGTTTACTTTGTTTAACGAGGGTCTTACAGTTGATAAAAAGTATTTAATTTCTTATGATTATTATTCTGTTCCCTCAGCTTCTGCAACAAATTATGTATTTAGTTTCACTCCTAAACACGAAGCTTTTTCGTGGTATAACGGTTCAGCCGATGACTATAGAGCAGAGACTAAATATTATTCTGATAACAAGTGGCATACTGAGCGTATAGGTTTTACCGCTACTACCAATAAAGTAGATGTTAAACTTAATGTTTGGGGTTCTAATGTAGAAACTTACATAGATAACTATCTTGTTATTGAAGCGGCTGAAATATTAGTTGATGATACATCAGGCTTACTTGAAATTGAACAGGTAACCGATAATATTGCTATTACATCGGCATTCGCTTCTAGTGAAGTAACATATATGGTAGCAAAAGGCGATAAGGTTAAGTTTAAAGCTAATGCTCCTTCTATAGTTGATGTTACTGTTACTTGCGGTGATGATGAGCTTCAACCCGATCAAGATGGTGTTTATACTATTGATAAGGTTATTGATGACATTACTATTGAAACCTCTGTTAATAAGACCTCTTTAAATAGCGCATTGAATAAAAGTGCTGTTATTGATGATGATAACATTTATGTTCCTTATGGCAGAAATCCATACTCATTGGCTGACGATTTCTTTGCTAATGATGGTTTTTCTAATACTAAAAATTTAAAGGTTGTTGACTCTTTTGATTTAGAAAAAGATATCAATCAAAAATTAACTAACAAGGATAAACTTTATTCTAAGTTTGGTTACATTGAGTCTGATAAGTTTAATGTTAAATTTGCAGGCGACGCTAACGACGATGGAAACATTACCGTTACCGATATTACATCAATTGTTGGCAGACTTGTTAATGGTACCGGCGCAGATAACTTTAGTAGTATGTATGATTTTGATGCTAACGGCAGTATAAACGTAACCGATATCGTTAATGTAAGAAACAATATTTTAGGTAATGTTTTAGATACACGCGATGCCGAGGCTGATATTATTGTTGAATCCGGTGTTGAGCTTGATTTCCAAGAGTTAGATAATGGTGTTTATAATGCCGGCAACCAAGCAGCGCTAGCAAATGTTATTCGCAAGGCTATGCGCGGCGAAGAGGTTATACTCGCTGCCTTCGGTGGCTCAATTACAGCTGAGGGAAATGCAGCTGCTAAACCGAGTGAAGAAAGCGGAATTGTTACCACTTTGGGCACCGATAGTTATGCTGATGTAATGTTGCATTGGTTTGAAGATACCTTCGCAAAATACGGTGCAACATTTAAACTTATAAATGCAGGTATCGGCGCTACCGATACACCTTATGCGATCCATCGTATGTACGAAGATGTTGTTAATGCAATCCCTGGCAAAAAACCTGATATGGTTATTTACGAATGGGCTAAAAACGACTCTGATGGTGTTTTGTATAAACAAGGTACATTTGAAAATGGCGTTAGAAAGTTCTTAGAAGAAGATATTGCTGTGCTTATCTTTAGTTTTGTATCTGTAGGTGGTAGTTCACAAGGAATGCAAGAACCTATCTCCAAATTCTATGATTTACCGCATCTTTCTTATGGCGATGCTCTAGATGAACTAAGTGTTTGGAAATATTTATCTAACGATGATGTACACCCCAACCGTGTTGGACATTCGCTAGCAGGTCTCATTATTAACAGATATTTTAGTTCTATATATAACAATATTTCTGAAATTGGTACTGAAGTTCCTGCAATTCCTAAGGATACTTATAACACAGAAGGTAATATCTATGGCGAAACATTTATTGCGAGACTTTCTGAGATTCAAGCAGGCAACATTCCTGGCGTTAGAATTAAATCTTTAGGTTCGTTCGTTAAGGACACTAATGTTCAAACATTTGGTAATACCGCTAATAAAGGGTATGCTAATATTGTTTCATGTAGCAAATCTTATTATGGCTATGATGCAGTACAGAACAATAGTGGCGTATACGAGCCGTTAGAAATTGAAGTTGACGATGCTAAAACAGCTTTTATCTTGTTTAATAGATTTGATAATCCTTTGGGCTGTAAATTTGATGTTTATCTTGACGATGTTCAGTTGATTTGTCCTTATGGTAGTTTTTCTTGCTCTAAAGATGGAACAAGCGATAATGTGCAAATTGAAAGCGGTTTCCACTGGGCTACTTCAAGATTATTCTATAACTCAACACCTAAGAAGGTAACAATTAAAATTACTCCTAATTTGGGTGCATACAGCCAAAACCAAGGTACCGGAAGAAGACACGTAAAACTATTTGCATTACTTCTTTCTAAATAAAATTTTAAATTGCCGCCGAATTTTCGGCGGCAATACTTTTAAGGCAGGATAAGTTATGCTACAAAAAGAACTAAAAATATTAGAAGAAAACACTATAAAATCAACAGGTGTAAAGGTTAGTGAAAATGATTTTGAGCGCGGTGTTTTTAATGTTGGTAATCGCTCTAAAATTATTGAAGTTATGCGCAAGGCTATGCGTGGCGAAGATGTAGTTTTATGCTGCTTTGGCGGTTCAATTACTGCAGGCGGCAACCGAAACGCAGAACCTATTGCAGAAGCAGAAATCACACATTCGCTAGAACCTACTGATTACGTTGCTGAACTACAAAAATGGTGGGATAATCTATTTTCAAAATACGGTAGCAAGGTAACAATGGTAAATGCGGGCATTGGTGCTACCGATACCCCTTATGGCACGCATAGAATTGTTGAAGACGTTTTACCGTATAACCCCGATTTAGTTATAATGGATTGGTGTTGTAACGACAATACTTTTCCTCACAAGCAAGGCACTTATGAGAGCCTAATAAGAAAACTAATTCGTGCTGATACAGGTGTAATTCTATTCAGTTTTGACCAAGTATATCATGGTGGTACTCAAAAAATTCATGAACCTTTGTCGCTCCATTATAATATCCCTCATCTCTCATATTATAATGCTTTTGGTGGACATGAAAAATGGGAGTATTTAACCAATGATAAGGTGCATCCAAACAGGGTAGGACATGTTCTTTCAAGCCTTATTATTACCGATTATTTAGGTAAGATTTATTCTAATATTGATAATATTTCTGATGGCGATTTTTATTTAAGAGAAGATACTTATCATCCCGATGCCGATGCTTATAATGGCGCATATATTGCCAGAATAAGCGATATATTAGCAAATAAGATTGATGGCGTACGCATTACAGATATGGGCTCGTTTGTGGCAGATAAAGAAGAGCGTTCATTTGCCTTTAAAAAATATTTAGGATATGTCGCTTATTCTAATGAAACCGGCAAGTTTAAGCCGTTGGTTGTAGAAATTGATAAGTGTAAAACCGCATTCATTTTAATTGCACGTTCTAATGGCTTTGTTAATGGTAATTTCGACGTTATAATTAACGACCAAATTGTAGAAGACAAAGACGGAACATTTAATTGCTCGATAGTAAATAGTGTAGATAATATGCAAATTGAATGGCAGTATCATTGGGCAACACAAAGGGCTTGTTATTTTAAAGATGGCGAAAAAGTTACTATGAAAATTATGCCTAAAATTCCCGCAAAACAAGAAAAAGCGTATGTAAAACTATATGCGCTATTGCTTTCTTAATGGTGGTTATATGCAAAATTTATTGGTAAGTGCTTGTCTGCTCGGACATAATTGCAAATATAACGGAGGGAATAATTTATGTGAATCACTTAAAAAACTTAGGGATAAATATGATTTTATTCCTATTTGCCCCGAAACTTTTGGTGGTTTAAAAAGTCCTCGCGACCCTGCAGAGATATGTGGCGATTGCGTGTGTTTGAAAAGCGGCATTGATGTATCTGATGCATTTTATAAAGGCGCCGAGATTTCCTTAAAAATCGCAAAAGAAAATAATTGTAAATATGCTATTTTAAAAGAGCGCAGTCCTTCATGTGGTGTTAACTTTATATACGACGGCTCGTTTTTGGGTGCTGTTATTAGTGGACACGGTATAACCGCAAAATTGCTTAAAGAAAACGGAATAATACTATTTTCTGAAGAAGAGATTGACCATTTTTTAAGTGTGGTTAAATAATTAAAAGCAACAAGTTTTTAGACTTGTTGCTTTTATCTTTATTGTTCTATTTTAGTATGTAATTTCTGGTGTTATTGTTACTGTTCCATTACCTACGTGCTTTGAATAGGCATTAAAAGCATCGTAAGTTGGCGCATATCTACCGCTACCATTGGTTGTAACTAGCACGTATTTACCGCCATTTTCAGTTTCTGCATAACTCGCAAGGCAGTTACCACCTTCGTTTGTAAAACCTGTTTTACCTGCCTTTATTGTAACGGTTTCGGCTTCGTTTCCGTACATAGTTGAAAACATAGTACTGTAGAGTTCGATACCGTCGGGGTGTTGTTCGGTTTTAGCTGTTGTATAACTTATTGCCGATAGAATTTCAAAACATTTTTTGTTGTTTACAGCATAGTTGGTAATAAGCGCCATTTCGTGTGGCGTAGTATAATGGAACTCGTCGTGCAAACCACTACTGTTCATAAAATGTGTTTGTTTAAGCCCCATTTCGTTAGCTTTTAAATTCATTAACTTAACAAACTCTTTTTCGCTACCGGCTACAATTTCTGCAAGGGCTATCGTAGCATCTGCGCCTGATGGAAGAATAGCGCCATATAGTATATCGGTTGCGCTAACTGTTTCATCTGGCAAGAAACCTGCCACTGAGGCTTCTTCATTGTATAATTTATCAAGCGTTTCGGCTTTAAAAGTATATTTCTGATTTAAATCTTCAATTTCTTCTACTGCAACGATAAGTGTCATAATTTTAGTAAGCGATGCAGGGAATATCTTTTTGTTTCCGCCTTTTTCTGCTACAATAGTATTGTTTTCTACGTCAATAAGTATACCATATTCGCTCTCTACTTTTAGAGTTTCGGTGCTTTTGGTACGTTTTGCATATTCAATTTTATCGCTGTCATTATACATACCGTTTATAACATCTTGGGTAAAGTTGGGATTAGGATTAACTGCATCACTGTATGCATTTCGACTTCTTTTATAAACCGCGCAACGTGATATTATTGCTACTAAAAGAAGTAATATAAGTAAAAACACGCACAACTTACCAATCGGGGAAAGCTTGCGTTTTTTATTGTTAGCTTTATTCAAAAAATCACCTAAATTTATTTGTTTTTATAATTATACCAAATAAAAGGGCAAAACTCAACCAAAAATAATTATTATAATTGAAAAAATTATCGTGTTATGGTAAAATTTATAAAGTAATTTGCATTTGGAGTTGCGTTATGAAAAATGTTGTAATAATTGGAGCAGGTCCTGCCGGTCTTACAGCCGCTTATGAGTTGCTAAAATTAGGTGATAAATATAATGTCGTTGTTTTAGAAGAAACCGATTGTGTTGGTGGAATTTCAAGAACCATCAGAACAGGCGGAAACCGTATGGATATTGGTGGACACCGCTTCTTTTCTAAAAGTGATGAGGTTATGAACTGGTGGCAAAGTCGTATGCCGTTGCAATCCAGTCCTTCGTTTGATGATGAAATCTTAGATAGATATAAGCCGTTAGACCCTAACGGCGCCAACCCCCAAACTACCGATAGGGTAATGCTTATACGTGATAGGGTCTCACGTATATATTACAATGACAAGTTCTTTGATTACCCAGTGTCATTAAAGCCCTCAACCTTAATAAATATGGGCTTTTTAACAACAATTAAAGCGGGATTTTCTTATATTGCTGCATCTATAAATAAGCGCGAAGAAGTATCTCTAGAAGACTTTTATATCAACCGTTTTGGCAAAGTTTTATATGGAATGTTCTTTGAAGATTATACCGAAAAATTGTGGGGGAGGCATCCTAGCGAAATATCTGCCGATTGGGGTGCACAACGTGTAAAAGGACTTTCGATTAAAGCGCTAATTAAAAATATTTTTAGTAAGATACTCAAATCAAAAGACGTAGAAACCTCGCTAATAGAACAATTTTGGTATCCAAAATACGGACCGGGTCAATTATGGGAAGAAGTGGCGCACGATATAGAGTTTTTGGGTGGTAAAATTGTTTTTAATTGTAAGGTTAAAAATCTGCATAAAACCGATGATAAAATTGATTATTTGGTATGTGATTTTGGCGGCAGAAAAGCAAAAATCAACGCCGATTATGTTCTCTCTTCAATGCCACTTAGCGAACTTGTAACAGGCATAAAGGGTGATGCGGTGCCAAAAGAAGTTTTTGCTACTGCGAGTGGCTTGCCATATAGAGATTTTGTTACTGTTGGATTGCTGGTTGATAAACTTAATTTAAAAAATAAAACTAAAATTAAAACTTTGGGTAATATCGTACCTGATTGCTGGATTTATGTACAAGATAAGGGTGTAAAACTTGGCCGTATTCAGATTTTTAATAACTGGTCTCCATATATGGTAAGCGATCCTGAAAATAAGGTTTGGATTGGGTTAGAGTATTTTTGCAAAGAAAATGATGCTTTTTGGAATTTAAACGACCAAGAACTAGTCTCATTCGCTTCGGCAGAACTTGTAAAAATGGGGATTATATCTGAAAACAGTGTTCTGCATTCACATTGTGAGCGAATAAAGAAAGCATATCCTGCGTATTTTGATACCTATTCAAACATTGATTGTGTAATTGATTATATAAATAAAATTGATAATCTCTACTGTATCGGCAGAAACGGTCAACACAGATATAATAATATGGACCATTCTATGCTTACTGCTATGAGAGCGGTAGAAATAATTAACAATAACATTAAAGATAAAACGTCTGTCTGGAACGTAAATATAGAAAAGGAATATCACGAGAAAAAATAAGAAAGGAGTAGTATTATGCAATTGAATTCGGTATTATTAAAAGCAAAACAAATGCCTAGTTTAACAATTTTTTTAATTACCGCAATTCTTATTGTAATTACTCCTCTTTTTTCTGCTCCGGGGACAATATATTTGTTTATATTGTTTTTGTTAGCTTTAATTTTACCATTGTTTTTATTGAAAGATAAATTAAACACTAACTCCATAATTATTATTTTATTCTCTTTGGGCTTTATTTTGCGGTTGGCGTATGTTATGTACACAGGGGTATACGAACGTCAACATGACGTAGAAACTTTTGGTGGAGGCATAGGTCATTCGGGTTATATAGAGTATTTTTATAATAATTTTATAGTTTTACCTAAATTTGATGTGCGTGAGGTTTGGCAGTTTTATCACCCACCACTACACCATATAATAGCCGCCGCTTTTATGCGTATTTTAACAGCATTAGGTATGAATTATATGGTAGCGTGTGAATCGCTGCAAATGCTTTCGCTTTTATATTCTGCACTTACTATGCTTGTATGCTATAAATTGTTGCGTGCACTAAAACTTAAAGATGCCTCTTTGTGTATAGGCTTTGCAATTATAGCGTTTCATCCAACGTTTATTGTGTTTTCGGGCAGTATAAATAACGACCCACTATCTGTACTCTTTATGCTGTTGGCTTTGCTATATTCAATATCTTGGTATAATAATCCTACGTATAAAAACATTATAAAAATAGCGTTTTCTATAGGCTTTGGCATGTTTACCAAACTTTCTGCTTGGATGGTTGCGGTACCTGTTGCGCTTATTTTTCTGTTTGCTTTCATTACTAATAAAGAGGTAACTAGAAAGAATTACTTTTTTCAATTTGTGGTATTTGCAGTAATTTGTATACCAATCGGGCTTTTTTGGAGTATAAGAAATTATATCTTATATGAGGTTCCGTTTACTTATATACCAATGCTATCTTCCGATAATCCACAGTTTGTCGGTTATCTCTCGCCAATAAATCGATTGTTTGATTTTAGTTTATATCAATTTGAATCGGTTTTTGATATGTGGGGCGACCCATATTTCGAATTTAATCCAACAGTAGGTCTTCTTAAAACCGCGATGTTTGGCGAATGGATAAATGCTACCGACTATCCTTCAATATCGGTAATTGGTATTATTCTCTTTTGGTTGGGTGCATTTTTGTGCCTTATATCCGTAATAGCTTTTATAGAAGCTGTAATAAAGAATTGCCGTAAAAATCATATATTTTTTGCGCTAGGGTCATTCTTTTTTACGATTGTGGTTATGTACTATTACTTTTGCATTAGTTTCCCTTTTACTTGTACGCAGAATATTCGATATGCGGTTCCTTTAATTCTGCTTGGCGCTTTTGGTATCGGTTATGCATATAGTAAAGGGGGCAGTATAATAAAAACAATTATGCTGACGTTAACTATTTTATTCTCAGTTTTTTCTTCTTTAACATATTTTCTAATAGGAATGTAAAAAAGCCTTTGCAAACGCAAAGGCTTTTAGTTTTATATGAGTTTAATTTTATTTAAAATAGAGTATATTTTATTTCCCATTGGCAACAGTAAAATATCGTTTTCGGTAAATGTTTTAAGTTTTAGTATAACTATAAAATAACTTAACGCACCAATTATAATCGAGCCAAGGGTACTAATTGTATTACCGAACACCATTGAAAGCAGATAGTAAGAAACATAAACAATAAGTGCCATTATAAGTGTCGAAATAATTGGTTTTACAATTTGTCTTGAATACTCAATTTTTATGATTATATATCGCTTTAGAATAAACCATTCCGCAACAGTTACTGCTAGTTGATATATAATCGTACTTATAACTGCGCCAACTGCACCTAAATTGAATAACGAAAGAGTAATTACGTTAAGCAAAAGTTTAAGTATTGCGCCAATAAGCAATATTACTGCGGGGAATTTCTGTTTGCCCATACCATAGAAAGCGCCGTTTAGCACAAAAGTAATGGAGGCGAATATCATTGCTATAGTTTGAAGTTGTAATAAAAATCCGCCGTCCCAAACATTTGGGTAAAGCAGTTTTAGTATGGGGGTTGCTAAAACTATAAAACCTGCAGCGCAAGGTAGCATTATTGTATTACTTAAAAACAATGTATCGCTTAAATGTTTCGAGGCCGACTCCTTTTCGCCTTTGCTTAATTTTGAAGAAACAACAGGTACCATAGCAGTAAATAGGGTAGCACCTAATGCAAGAGGCAGGTGGGTTAGAGTTTCGGTTTTAGACATAAGTCCGTATGCCGCCATATCGCCTGTGATTTGGTTAACGGTTATAGAATCAATATTGCTGCTAAGAGTTGAAACTAGCGAAGCAAATGCTGCAGGTACTGCTAAATAAACAATTGTTTTAATTAGCGCTATAGTGTTGATTTTTTCGGTTGGAGCGGTTTGCTCTTTGCATTCTAGTTTGATATATTTTTTGCGAAGCACAAAGTGGCTTGCCATATATCCTAGTGAGACAAGCGCCGCAACGGAGGTAGAAACATTACCTGCTGCTGCCATAATAGGAGTTGAATTACCAACTGCCATATAAACGAATAGTATTGATAGCAAGCAGTTGAAGAACTGCTCAACTATTTCAGAAATACTAGTCGATTTTAGGCTTCCCAGACCTGTGAAATAGCCCCTTAAAACCGAGTTAGACGAAACAAATAAAACTGCAGGGGATAAAGCCATTAGTGTATATGCAACGCCATCGGTGTTAAATAACGCAACAGAAACTTGTTTAGCGAAAATAAATAGTATTGCAGCAAGAACAAATGCAACGGCGGTAACTATTTTAAAGGTTAATGAAAAAACTCTGTATGCTGCTATGTGGTCGCCTTTGGCTATTCGCTCTGAAACGAGTTTTGATACTACATTTGGTATGCCGATAGAGGATATGGCCAAAAGCACCATATAGATTTGATATCCGGTTGAATAATAACCGCTACCTGTGTTTCCAAAACCGTCTATGTTAACAATTATGATTTTATAAACTAGACCTAAAACCTTTACAACGATTTGAGCTATTGCGAGCATTAAAACGTTTTTTGCAAAGGAAACATTCTGCTCGTTTCTAAATTTTTCTAAATTTTTGTTTTCCATTTATATTCTCCTATGTTCCTTTCTATATTGCATAGGGGTAACTGCGTGATATTTTTTAAAGGTTCTGCAAAAATATCCCGTATCGTTAAAACCTGAAAGTTCAGCAATCTCACCAACCGAAAGAGGTGTGGTTGCAAGCAAATTTCTAGACTCTGCCAATCGCAAATCTAAAATGTACTTACCAACGCTAATTCCTTTAACTTTTGTGAATAAATGCGAAAGATAATACTTATTTATATAACAGTTATCTGCTACCATTTCAAGTGTAATATTGCTTTTATAGTTTAAATGAATATAGTTCGTTGCTAGTGATAACACTTTATGGCTTTTAAGCAATTCGTTGTCTAAATCGGTGCGGTTTATGATTCTGATTATCTGCATAATAAGATTCCTTGCAATATTTTGAGAAACCTCTGCAAAGAAACTGTCTTTTAGTTCATGCTCGCGAATCATCTCATTAAAGGCACTAACAAACTGCGAGTAAAAGTCGTTAGCAGAATAGATACAACTGTATTCAGGTGGAAGTAAGTGATTCTTTTTAAGGTCGGTAATTTCAAAATTATCAAAAGCGAAGAACAACATTTCAAGCGGCTCGTTTAAACTGCTTGCCTCAAAATGTTCAACACCTGCGTTATAAATAATTATATCACCTTTATTTATTTGTTGTTCAACGCTATTTATAGTAGTTACACCGCAACCCGAGGATATAAATATAATTTCGCAATAAGAGTGGGTGTGTGGCTTTTCTGTCCAACCTTTACTTTTATTAAGTTGACCAACGTAAAGCAGTCGCGGTTTCAGTTTAAAAGATTGATGTTCTCGAAATAAATAGTGTTGTCTATCTTTACTGTCAAATCTGTGTATTATTTCCATAACTGTTCCTTAATATATATAATATCCTTATTATAGTACATAAAAGCAACATAGTCAACTATTTATAAAATAATTGTATTATCTTGCTGGTGCATAATAACAAAATGTTTCATTGATTTTATAGTATTGGTATTGTAAAATTTAATAGTAAAGATATGCTTTCTTTATTATTATTTTCAGAAATGAGGTAGTTTAATATGAAATGCAAAATTGGTATTCGTCCCGTTATTGATGGCCGTTGGGGCGGTGTTCGTGAATCGTTAGAGGTTCAAACAATGAATATGGCTAAAAACGCTGCAAAATTGATTTCAGAGAATGTTCGCTATCCTGATGGTTCTCCCGTAGAATGTGTAATTGGTTGTACAACAATCGGCGGTGGCGCAGAGGCAGCACAGGTTGCTGAGCAGTTTTCTAAAGAAAATGTTGTTGCAACACTTTCCGTAACACCTTGCTGGTGCTATGGTACAGAAACATTTGATATGGACCCAACTACTATTAAAGCAGTTTGGGGCTTTAATGGTACAGAGCGTCCCGGCGCTGTATATCTTGCAGCGGTTATGGCGGCTCATGCACAAAGAGGTTTGCCTGCATTCTCTATTTATGGGCACGATGTTCAAGATGCTAATGATACAACTATTCCTGACGATGTAGCAGAGAAGATTCTTCGCTTTGCTCGTTGCGCTACTGCAGTTGGTTGGATGCGCAATAAAGCATACTTAAACATTGGCTCTGTATGTATGGGTATTGCCGGCAGTTATTGCGATGCAGACGTTATGCAAAACTACTTTGGCCTTCGCGCAGAATGGGTAGACGAGGTAGAGGTGCTTCGCAGAATTAAACTTGGTATCTATGATGAGGAAGAATATAATAAGGCTCTTGCTTGGGTTAAGGCTAACTGTAAAGAAGGATTTGACAAAAATGCAGGCAAAAACTTCCCTGAAATTATTACTAAATCTAAGGTTGTTGACCCTGATAAAGATTGGGAGTTCATTTGTAAGATGACCGTAATTATCAAAGACCTATACTTTGGTAATCCAAAATTAGCCGAAATGGGTTGGCATGAAGAAGCACTTGGTAAAAACGCTATCGTTGGTGGTTTCCAAGGTCAAAGACAGTGGACCGACTGGCTACCAAATGCCGACTTTACTGAGGCTATCTTGGCTTCTACTTTTGACTGGAACGGAACTCGCGCACCAATCGTTCTTGCTACCGAAAATGACGTTTGCAATGGTATGTCAATGTTACTTGGTACAATGGTATCAAACACTGCACCTTGCTTCCACGACGTTCGTACATATTGGAGCCCTGAGGCTTGCGAGCGTGTAAGCGGCTCAAAACCAAAGGGTGTTGCGAAAGATGGTTTTATCCATCTAATTAACTCTGGTGCAACTGCACTTGACGGTAACGGTGCGGCTAAAAATGCTAAAGGTAAGGGCTGTATGAAGCCTTTCTGGGAGATGACCGAGCAAGATGTTAATGCTTGCCTTGAGAACACCGATTGGTGCCGTGCAGACTACGAGTATTTTAGAGGCGGCGGTTTCTCAAGCCACTTCAGATGCAAAGCAGAAATGCCTGTTACTATGTTAAGACTTAATGTAGTCGAGGGTCTTGGCCCTGTACTACAAATTGCAGAGGGTTATACCGCTAATCTTCCTGAAAAAATTCACGAAAAACTTGATAAGCGTACCGACCCAACCTGGCCTACTACTTGGTTTGCACCTATTCTTACAGGTAAGGGCGCATTCAAAGACGTTTATAGTGTTATGGCTAACTGGGGCGCTAACCACGGCGTAACCGTTTATGGCCACGTGGGCGCAGATTTAATTACACTTGCAAGTATGCTTCGGATCCCTGTTTCTATGCACAACGTGCCTGAAGAGAAGATTTATCGTCCACACTCTTGGGCATCTTTCGGTACCGAAAATGCAGAGGCTGCAGATTACGATGTTTGCAAGCACTATGGTCCTCTTTATAAATAATTAAAAGGGGATAGAGTAATGCTAAAAAATATATCTCCAATAATTTCGCCCGAACTGCTAAAGGTTTTAGCAGAAATGGGGCATGGCGATGAAATCGTTATTGCTGATAGCAATTTTCCTGCTTGCTCGGTTAATAACAGAGTAATAAGGGCAGACGGTATTAGCGGTGTCGATATGCTAAAAGCGGTTATAAGTTTAATTCCGCTTGATACATATTCCGACCCCAACGCTATGCTAATGCAACTTTGTGATAGCGATAAAGATTTACCAACACCGATTTGGGATGAGTATAAGCAGATTCTTGTAGAGTCAGAAGGCGACGCTGTAAAAATGGGTAATATCGAGCGTTTTGCATTTTACGAGCGCGCAAAAAGTGCCTATGCAGTTATAGCCACTGGCGAAACCGCAATCTATGCAAACCTCATCATCAAAAAAGGCGTAATTAAATAAGACAAAAAGACGGACTCGTTTTGCGAGCCCGTCTTTTTTGTGCTATGAACTAGCAGCAGCAATTGTTGTCGCAACCGCAG
>JAZOQV010000076.1:0-7808 GCA_045656265.1 Acutalibacteraceae bacterium
GTGAGCAACATATACATCGCTAAGTTGGATATTGCCCTTTAGATTTAAAACGATATCCGCGTATACATTGTCGTAATGCTTATACTCGCCACCATCATCGTAGCCAAACTGCATCTGTGAGCCGTCTGACGCGTTAGTCAAATTGCTGTCATACATACGGTCTGGATTTTGCATAGTAACCGGGTTTCTCTCAGTACCGTTATAATAGTATGCACTATAACTTTCAACCATACTTTCTGAAGTAGGAACCGGTACTTCGGCAGCTGCCCCCTCTTGAGGTGCATTAGTTGCGCTTGCACTTATGCCAAGATTTGCAAAAAGAGTAGCAACTATGCTAAGAGTAAGGATAATGCTAAGAATTCTTTTCATAAAATTTCCTCCAATTAAATTTTTTCGATTTGGCATGCTCGAATCCCTAGTGATGCAACAAGGGAAGTCGATATTTAGCCTATATCTCATTCTTATATTACAATAATAATATGTTTTTGTTAAGGGCTAAAATTTGTGCTTTTTTTCTAACATTTTTTGCCCTTTACGAGATTTAATGTATAATACGACAAAAAACGGCGATAAATTCAGTTTTACACTACAAAAAAACACCGCCGTAGCGGTGCTTCTATTTTTTTACATTTTTAATATAAATCTTTAAATGTTTCTAAAAGGGTTTCGGCTAATGCTTTATAGCCGTCTGGCGTGAAATGAACACCATCGCCGCCTACGAGTTCGGGATTTTTAGCGGACAAATCATAGAAATCAATAACGCCAAGATTCAACTCTTTTGCAAGTTCTAATGCCATCTTATTACGTGCTATAACCCTTTGCTCTCTTTCAGGGTTTGCAACGTGGGTAGTCGTAACGATATACAAAGGTGTATCTTTAAAGTTTTCCATTAAGAACTCTAGCATATTTTTATAAAGATTTTTATACTCTTCGCCATCGTTTATATGCCAGCCGTGCAATCCATTATTTATGATTATAGCATTGCGATGCGGTTGTTGACGCGCAAAAAGCAACAAAGACTCTTTAAAATACGGATTATCTAGCGCTTTTGACGTACCAAAGCCGTCAAACAAAAGTTTTTCTCCCGACGCTATTGTTGCAACCCTTCTTGTACCGCAGGAAATTGAATCGCCGATATACAAAACGCGTGGGAGCGTAGGGTCGGTAATGTGGTCGAGCCACACGTTATCCCACTCGAAAGTTTCTAGTTCGAAATTCGTATCCTTTTTTTCGTATGTAAACTCACTCATAGTTAATACCTCGTTTATAAATTAAACTTAAATATGCCTTAACTGAATTATAAATGATTTCATCCAATTTGTAAAGTAAATAAAAGTCAACTACATGGCGACTTTTTGCACTACTATATAGAAAATGCAGCGGATTTCTCCGCTGCATTTTTAAGTTAATTCAATTATTTAACCTTAACCTTTTTAACTGCCGACCAATTTGATTTGTAACTGCTACCTTTGGTTACGCGTACGCGAACATAATAGGTCTTTTTACTCTTTAATTTCTTAACAGTCTTAGAAACAGTTTTGTTCTTGGTTATCTTTACAGTCTTTGCACCTTTAAACGATTTAGAAGTGCTATACTGAATTTCGTAACCAGAACCCGATGTCTGTTTGCTGTATTTTACAGTAAATGATTTTTTACCGGCTTTTAGCGAAGAAATCTTTGTGGTTTTTGGTACAATTTTGAATGTTAAGGTTTTGGTGCCGCTGTAATTGCCTTTAAATACAACTTTTGCGGTTGCTTTACCAACAGACTTATTCTTTGAATATGTTACTGTATAGTTAGTAGAAGCAATAGGTTTACCTGCAGCATCTTTAACTGTTACTTTGGGGTTAAGCGTTTTGCCTGTGTATGCAACGCTAGCTGCAATAGATACAGTTTTAATTTTGCTAATTGTTCCTGCATTTACACTATGTCCGCAAGCACAGTTCTTTTTAAGTAAGCCGTTTCCGCTTAATGTTGCTTTGGTTACTACATAAGCGTTGCCGTAAACGTGATTCACCTTTGTAGTAGTGTAACCGCAAGCACATTGTTGCCAGTGCTTGTAAGCATCGGTCTTTTTAACAAGTGTATGATTTACCTTTGTGGTAGTGTAACCGCAAGTACATTCTTGCCAGTGCTTAGAACCGTCTGCTTTCTTTTTGAGGGTGTGTTTTTTGATGTCGGTCTTATAACCGCAATCGCAATCCAACCAATCGTAAGTGTCGTCGTAGTTTCTAGACATAGCATGGCCTTGTACGGATGTTAAATCCTTATCGCCGCATTCACACTCTGACCAGTGGTCTTGCTCATCATACTTTGTAACATTATAAGTGTGGTCTAACTTACTGCCTAGGTCTGTAATTGTTTCTGTTTCCTCGCAGTTATTGCAGTATTTTGTCTTTGTGCCGTCAGCTTCGCAAGTTGCGTTGTTATCGCTAATATAATCGCCAAACTTGTGTGCCTTTTCGGTGTTTTCTGCGCCACAAACCTTACATACTTCGTCGGCTTCGCAATCAACATACTTGTGCTCTTTGCAAGGTGCAAACAAGGCAAGAATCGAAGAAGCGTAGATTCTGTTACCAAAATCGTTTGGATGATTAAATAGGTTGTGGGTGTAGTCAACGGGCGATTTAACGTCGTTCATACTACCGGTAATAGAGTTAATAGGTGCAACTGCAACGCCTTCGTACTCGTTTGCTAATTCGTAATAGCCCTCTTCTTGCTCGGGAATTTTCCAAGTGGTTAACTCGTAATTTCCGTTGTACTGTGGTGGGTAGAATGGGGAGATTAGAATAATAGCGCAATCGGGGTTAAGTTCTCTTGCGTAGCCGATAATCTTCTTGGTGTTGCTTTTTTGTAAATCTTTGCTGTTTCCTGCCTCGTTTAGACCATAGTTAATAATTAAAAGGTCTGGGGTTGGGCAAGGATACTCGGTATCTCCGGGGCCTAATAAGAACTCTAGGTTCTCTCTTTCCGAACCCCAGGTAGAAGCGGTAGAACCGATAGAACGGTTGGTATAGGTAATGTTGTCGCCATATTTTTCTTTTAGCGCGTTTGTAACAGCTCTAGGCCAGGTTTCGCAAACCCAATCAGGTAGGTTATTAACGTTTAGTCCGTAACTGTTTGCTTTTGTAACCCATTTTCTGTTAAGTTCGCTAGCAGGTTTTGCAGCATACTCAAACGAGAATTCGTTAAGACCCGTAGAACTGCAACCAACACCAACGCTGTCGCCGTAGAACACTACGTTTGTTGTAGCGCCACTCTTTGCTTTGTCAATAAAGGTTTTTAATTTATCAACCTGGGTCTCGGGTGCGGTTTCGTATGCCGAATTGTTGCCCCAAGTTTTTGTGTGTTTATATGTAACAGAAATTTGATATTTCCATTGTACACTTTCCCAAGCGCCAACCTTGTTCCAGTCGGTAGAAGTTTTACCTTCTTCGAAGTTGTAGAAATCGGTTGTGTCGTCGTATACTTTTATGTTAGAACCGTCTGGGATTTTTAGTTCTCCGTCTGCGGTTACCGTGTAGTCTTTTTCGGGATAATAAACAGTTTGTAGGTCGTAAGAACGTACCGAAACAATCTCATCGATAGGATAAAGAAGTTTAGCGGTGGTGCGACCTTCGTAAATCATAATGCCTTCGTTATAAGTAACGTCGCTATCCCAAATTTTTGGGTCGTATGCGGTGCTGTTTTTAGAAAGGTCAATGCCGTTCCATACACCATTTACGGGAGTGGTAGAATCTTTGTCGGTTTCAACTTTAATCTTCATGCCTTCTTCTAATATAGGGGTGGTGTAAATGCCTTCTTCAGCAGTAAGAATAACGTCTTCTGCGCCCTCTTTAACGATTTTTACTGCTGTAACGTTAACGCCGTGAGCGGTTACTGTAAATTGCTCGGTTGTACCGGGAACTAACAATAATTCGCCGTCGGTTGCAGCTACTTCAACAAGGTCGTTACAATCGGTTGGGAGGTAAGGGATGATATTACCGGTAACACCCAATTCGTAGATGTCAACGCGGTCTTTTGCTTGCTGTGCGTCGTAAAGTTTAAAGCCAACGTATTTACCCATAGGCTTCTCGTCGCCTGTAAAGGTCCAAATCTGACCTTGTGGACGGCGGTTTAGTGAAGAGCCGGAACCGGATTTACCGTTCAAGACGTATTGGTTTCCTTTTTTGTAACCTTCGTGATAGTCGAAAGCATAAACTTCGTTTTCTGCGTTCCAAAGGTCTTCTTCGGTATCACTTACGTATACTTTATAGGTTTCCCAAGCCATGTTGTAGTCCATATGTGCAAACGGGAATATGTTGGTTATTTCAACTACGCCTTTTAGTTTTGCAACAATCAAAGTGTCGTATGCGCCGGTTTCAAAACGAGCCGCACCGGTTTCTGTTGCGGTTGAATTGGTAAGGTCAGTTGAATATGAAGAACCTGTTGAACCAACCCAAACTGAACCGTTACCGCAAGGAATTTCGCCGTCGGTAACGCCCGAAAATCTGTTAGCGTCGAACTCTACGTAATCGGTGCCTGCGGCACTAATCCATTTAACAGACTCGATAACGCTATCGCCCAAAGGTGCCAAGTCGTCGTTGTCGATGTTATCAACCTGAACGGTGGTTTGGTATTTTGATTCGAGTAATAAGTGCTCTACTTTATCAATAAAGCCTACGCCCGATTCTGTTTTAACGCCATCGGCTAATTCGGGATAAACTATATTAACGTTTTGTGTACCGTTAACGCCTATTTCGTAAAAGTCGATACGATTGTTTATTTCAGATTCGTATAATTTGTAACCAACGTATCTGCCAACAGGCTTTTCGGTGCCTGTAAAGCTCCAAATTTGGCCTTCCGGGTTTCTACCAACGGCAGAACCGCTGCTGTGTCCGCCGTTAAGGTCGAACCAAGCAGAGCCTTGGTATGCGCCCGAATAGTCGAACTGTGCAACTTCGTTTGAAGCATCGAAAAGGGTGTTTTTATCGTTACTTACGAATATACCGTAGGTTTGCCAAGCCATATTGTAGTCCATATGGGCAAAGTGGTAAATCTTATCAATAACGGTTGTAGTGCCAAGGTCAACCAATACCAAAGCGTCGTAAATATCGGTACCAAAGCGGGCTTTGCCTGTAACTTCATTATCATTTGGCGTAAGGTTTGCGTAGTAACCGTTAACAGAAGTTGCAGGGTCTGCGCCTAAATCCCACGAAGAACCTGCGCCGCAAGGCATTTTGTTATCTACCATTAGTTTAAATTGTTCCCGGTTTGGTTGAATAACCTTTGTGTAGTCACCCTCGTAGTTGGCAACTTTGAATTTTTGCACAAGGTTTTTGCCAAGCGCTGCCAAATCGGTGTTGTCCATATCGTCAACCTGTACGGTTGTACCGGGTATGGTGGAATTAACTGTAAGTTTAGCCTTTTTCTCGGCCCAAGTTTTGTGGTTGCCACCACGATTTTGGTTTTCCGGCTCGATAATGGTGCAGTGAGGCACGGTGTCGCTTGCCACAGCCGACATTGGTACAACTGCAAACAAACCCATTACCATAGCTAAAGACAAAACTAAGGATAAAATTTGTTTTGTGATTTTTCGCATCATCAACACTCCTATATAGTATTTCGCCATTAGCGTTAAAAATTTAGATAAATGGTGCAATTTATCTAAAAACAAACACCAATGTGACAATAATATTATATATTATTGTCAACAAATGTTCAATATAAAAAATGATTATATTTTTATAAAAAATGATTATATTTAGAAAAAACAAAAAACGCGACCTATTTCTTAGGTCGCGTTGAAATTTTAAAACAAGTCTTTTAGTTTGTCAAAGAAATTTTTGCGTTTTTTATAGTTCTTTTCGTCGGTTTTTTCGTCAAACTTTTTAAGAAGTTCTTTCTGTTCTTTTGAAAGGTCGCGCGGAACTTCAAGAACAATTTTAACGTACTGGTCGCCAAAACCTGAATAGTTAAGACGCTTAATACCCTTGCCTTTTAGTTTGAAATCGTCGCCCGGTTGTGTGCCTTCGTGAATGGTAAATTTAACCTTTCCGTCAAGGGTTGGTACGGTGATTTCTGCGCCCAAAGCGGCTTGTGCAAAAGTAACGGGGATTTCGCAAAACACATCGAATCCTCTACGCTCGAAAATCGGGTGTGGACGAACGTTTACGTGTATTTGAAGGTCGCCTGCAGGACCGCCGTTTGTGCCTGCATCGCCACCGCCGCGAACGTTTATAATCTGTCCATCATCAATACCTGCGGGTATATCAATCTCGCGTTCTGTTGTTCTGCGAATTCTGCCCTTTCCTGCACAAGAGCGACAAGGTTTGTCTATAATTTTACCGCTACCGCGACACTTATCACAAACCCTTGCTGTCTGCATTTGACCGAACGGAGTGTTTTGAACAACTCGCACTTGACCAGAGCCATGACAAGCAGGGCAGGTAGTAGGGCTACTGCCTTTTTCTGCGCCGCTACCGCCACATTCCGAACAGGTGTCAATCTTGGTAACGTTTATCTTTTTGGTACAGCCTTTTGCCGCCTCTTCAAAAGAGAGATTAACGGTAGCAGAGGTGTCATTTCCGCGCCTTGGAGCGTTAGGATTTGAGCGGCCACCGCCACCAAAACCACCGCCAAAGAAAGAACTGAAAATGTCTCCCAAATCGCCAAAATCTCCAAAGCCGCCGAAACCGCCACCACCGTAGCCACCGGCACCCGCGCCATAGTTCGGGTCAACACCTGCGTGGCCAAATTGGTCATACCTTGCGCGCTTTTCAGAGTTTGAAAGCACTTCGTACGCTTCGCCTGCTTCTTTGAATTTAGCCTCGGCCTCTTTGTCGCCTGGATGTAGGTCGGGATGATATTTTTTAGCGGCTTTTCTGTATGCTTTTTTTATTTCATCATCGCTTGCGCCCCTGTCGACTCCAAGCACCTCGTAAAAATCTTTCTTGTCAGCCAAAATGTACTCTCCTCTATGTAGTACAGTCGTATGCAGAGTGGGGATGCCACTCTGCACAAGATGTTATTATTTATTGTCGTCGGCGTCTTTAAAGTCTGCCTCGTAAACGTTAGGGTCGCCTTGTGGTGCGCCCTCTGCACCTGCAGCGCCTTGTGCTTCTGCAGATGCTTTATAAATTTTTTCGCTAACTGCATAAACAGTTTTTTGTAATTCTTCTTGTTTTAACTTGATAGCCTCTATATCTTCGCCTTTTAAAGCCTCTTTTAGTGCTTCAACACCACTATTGATGTTTGCTTTTTCCTCGTCGCTTAATTTGTCGCCAAAGTCTGCAACGGTCTTTTCTGTGGTGTAAATCATCTGGTCTGCGGCGTTGCGAATATCAATTTCTTCGCGACGCTTTTTGTCTTCTGCAGCATACTGCTCGGCTTCTTTAACAGCCTTGTCAATATCGTCTTTAGACATATTTGTATTAGAGGTGATTGTGATAGACTGCTCTTTGCCTGTGCCAAGGTCTTTAGCAGAAACGTGAACAATACCATTAGCGTCTATATCAAAGGTAACTTCAATTTGTGGGATTCCGCGAGGTGCAGGTGCAATACCATCAAGACGGAAGTTACCTAATGTTTTATTGTCTTTAGCAAGAGGTCTTTCACCCTGTACGATATGGATATCAACTGCTGTCTGGTTATCTTCAGCTGTTGAGAAAATCTGTTTTTTGTTTGTGGGGATAGTTGTGTTTCTCTCAATAAGTCTTGTAGCTACGCCACCAAGAGTCTCGATACCAAGTGAAAGGGGTGTAACGTCAAGAAGGAGAACACTACCTGCACCTGCATCACCTGCAAGTTTACCACCCTGGATAGAAGCA
>JAZOQV010000077.1:0-2789 GCA_045656265.1 Acutalibacteraceae bacterium
ATTAACTGCGTTTTGTGCCGCACAAAACCAAAAATCTCTCTCCTTTAAAATTCTTCGACCCTAAAAGAGTAGAATTTCGAGGGATTTTTTGTGCGGAAGAATCCGTAAGGCTAACGCCTACGGATGATGACAAACCGAAAATCACCGAAATTATGCCATTTAGGGCAGGTTCGGATTATTTGTGTTTGCTTAAAATTTAAAATTTTTCAAAAAGTACTTTATTATTATTGCATTTTGTTATATTATATATGTAGTGAATTTTATTTTCTTTTAGGAGTGAGCTTATGGCAAACAAGGTAAAAATCAACCTTTTCGATAACGAATTTACCATAAACACCGAGGAAAACGAGGAGTATATAAAAAATCTTGCTATCGAGATAAATCAGCGATTTAAAAAGCTTACCGACGAAAATGGTTTCTTGTCGCCCACTATGGTTGCCTCTATTGCCGCTTTGCAGTACTGCGACGAGGCTAAAAAGCGCCGTCTTGAGTGTGAAGAATTAAGGGTTAAATCAAAAACCGCTATGGAACTTGAAGCCGCAGCAAGATTGGAACTTACAGAGGCAAAAAGCGAAATCAAACGCCTAAGCCGCGAGAATCGTGAAATTCGTATAAAGATGGAGCAAAAATGATAGAGATACTATCCCCCGCGGGAGACCGCGATTGTTTAGTTTCGGCAGTGCGCTCGGGTGCTGATGCCATATACCTTGGCACAGAGCAGTTTAATGCGCGCAGAAATGCAGATAACTTTTCTTATACCGCTTTAGGCGAAGCTATTGCCTACTGCCACGTAAGAGGCGTTAAGGTTTATCTTGCACTTAATACTTTGGTTTACGAGAGTGAATTAGACGATGCCAAGGCTTGCGCTATAAAAGCGGCAGGTCTTGGCGTTGATGGTATTATATGCGCCGATTTGGGATTAGCGCGGATTATTAAAAAGGTTTTACCAAAAATGCCTTTGCACGCATCTACACAGATGTCGGTACATACCAAAGAGGCTTTATATACCTTAAAAGAACTTGGATTTAGCCGCGTTGTGCCTGCAAGAGAAATGTCAAAACCTGAACTTATTGACTTTTGTAACCTTGCAAAAGAACTTGAAATAGAGGTTGAGGTGTTTATACACGGCGCGCTTTGTATGTGCATGTCGGGGCAATGTTTGATGAGCGCGCACTTAGGCGGCAGAAGCGGTAACCGTGGTCTTTGCGCCGGTACTTGCAGACTGCAGTTTAGCGTTGGCGGTAAAAACGATTACGCGCTAAGCCTTAAAGATATGTGCCACATAGAGTACATTCGCGAACTTTCCGAAATGGGTGTAACCTCTTTTAAAATTGAGGGGCGTATGAAACCGCCCGAATATGTTGCCGCCGCCACAGCCTCATGCAGACAGATGGCAGACAAGGGTTTTGTAGAGCCCGAACTTTTTTCTCTTTTAGGTAAAGTGTTTAGCCGAAACGGATTTACCGACGGGTGCTATACGGGCGATAAAACAGATATGTTCGGTGTTAGAACTGACAAGGATTTATCCATAACCCGTATGGCAGAAAGCAAACTGCACGAACTTTACAGGAACGAAAGACAAAGTGTGGGATTAAGTTTTGATTTCGTTTGCAAAAGCGGACAACCGTGCCAACTTACCGCTTGCGATGGTAAAAACACCACCGAGGTTTTAGGCGCTATACCCGAAACCGCTAAAACAAAAGAAATAGATGAAGATTTTATAAAAACACAACTTAAAAAACTAGGCGGCACACCCTACTTTTTAGAAAATCTTAAAAGTGATATCGAAAGTGGATTAAGTCTTCGCGCTAGCGATATTAACTTAATGCGCCGTGAGGTTATATCTTTAATTGAAGAAAAACGAAGCGTGTTAGAAAATCCACAAATTTGCGAATTCACCGAAGAAATTGAACCGTCTTCTGAAAAAGATCAAAAGATTTTGGCACAGTTTAGAACCGCAAAGCTGATACCCGATAATTTAAGCGGTATTGACGCTATAATTATTCCTTTAGAAGAGGTTGAAAATTATTTTGGCAAACTGCCAGTTGTTGCTGAAATTCCACGCGGAATGAAAAAAACAACCGCTATAAAAGAGCAATTAGAAAAATGCAAAGGTAAGGTAGATGGCGTAATCTGCCACAACCTTGCGGCACTACACCTAGCAAAGACTAGCGGCTTAAAAATAATCGGGGGCAGCGGTCTTAACTGCATAAATCCGCAAAGTTTTGAGGTACTGAAAAATCTCGGTGCTAATAAGGTTACACTTTCTTTTGAAAGCAAAATTTCCGACAAAAAATATTTCGATTTAAAAAATGCTTATATATATGTTTACGGTAAAACCCCTTTAATGCTTACCGATAACTGCCCTATAAGTTCTGACGTAGGATGCAAGAACTGCCAAAACAAAATTACCGACCGCAAAGGCATCACTTTCCCCGTGTACTGTCGCGGCGGTTATGCGGAAATTTACAATTCTCGCCCTTTGTGGCTTGCCGACAGATTAGGTGAATATAACGGCTTTTACGGAGTAATTCTTAACTTTGTTGACGAAACTCCGAGCGAAATAGCAGATATTGTAAACGCATATTTAAAAGGCAGTAACTACCGACCAAATGAATACTCGCGCGGCCTTTACGACAAAGGTGTACTATAATGATTGTCATTAGTTGAAACGCCCAAAAGCGTTTCAAAAAGCCACCTTATATGTGGCTTTTGCAAAATCAAACCCGTTTGTTTGATTTTGCAGAACAATCATTTCAATGGTTATGGTCAAATTTTCTTTGAAAATT
>JAZOQV010000078.1:0-5044 GCA_045656265.1 Acutalibacteraceae bacterium
GCCGCAAAGGTTGCATACGAGTTAGCCAAAGCTAAACAGGTAGAAATGCCGATTATTGAGGGTGTTTATGCTGTGCTTTATAAAGGCTTTAGGGTAGAGGATATGGTAAAATCTTTAATGACCCGCCCTGGAAAAGCAGAACACGAAAACTCGTGGTTGACAAATTAAATCTTAGTTGTATAATAAATTTATAATTGAATTTTGTTTTGGGGCAGGGCGCAATTCCCTGACCGGCGGTAATTCTTTATATAAAGATAAGCCCGCGAGCCGCTTTTGGCGGTTGATTTGGTGCAAATCCAAAGCCGACGGTACAGTCCGGATGGTATTAACAGTTAGTAGTATTTTAGCCCCACTGTAATTGTGGGGCTTTATTTTTTGTGGGGTGGATTATGAAAAAAATTAACACTAAACGGCTTGTGATTACCGCGTTATTTTGCGCGTTGGCGTATGTTTGCGTGTTTGTGTTCAGAATAAAGGTTTCTTTTTTAACCTTTGATGCTAAAGATGCAATTATTGCTATATCATCTTTGCTTTATGGCCCAATAACGGGTGTTATTGTATCATCGGTTGTGTCTTTGCTAGAGTTTTTAACGGTCAGCGATACAGGTGTTTACGGACTTATAATGAATATTCTTTCAACAATTTCTTTCGTGCTTCCCGCATCAATTATTTATAAGTACAGAAAAACAAACCTCGGTGCTATTTTAGGACTTTTAACAGGTGTTTTTTGTATGACCGCCGTAATGCTTGCCGCAAATCTTTTAATTACCCCGTATTATATGGGTGTGGATATTTCGGTAGTAAAAGGTCTTTTGCCAACCTTGATACTTCCGTTCAACTTCACAAAATCTGTGCTAAATGCGGCGCTTACTATGCTTATTTATAAACCTACAGTTAATGCGTTGCGTCTAACTAAACTTGTTGAACATCGCGAGGGCTCGCAGTATAAATTTAATAAAACAACAGTTATAACCGTTGCTTGCTCTGCTGTGATAATTGCGGTGGCAATTATATTCTTAACATTAGCCCTTGGCGGTGTTTTAGAATTTGTATAGAATTACCGCTTGACAAATCTTTAATTTATGTTAATATAATAAATGCAATTAAATAATCCGCTTATCAAGAGTGGCTGAGGGAACAGGCCCTATGAAGCCCGGCAACCTGCTTTAAGTAAGGTGCCAAATCCTGCGGTTAATCCGAAAGATGAGGATAGTTTTACAACCCGCTTTCGGCGGGTTGTTTTTTGTAAATAAATCAAATATGGGTGAAAAATATGGTTAAAAAATTATTTACTTCTGAATCGGTAACAGAGGGGCATCCTGATAAGGTTTGCGACCGCGTTTCAGACTCTGTGCTTGATGCAATATTGGCGCAAGACCCTAACGCTCGCGTTGCTTGTGAAACCTTTGTTACAACAGGTATTGTAACCGTTATGGGCGAAATCACAACAACTGCCGACGTAGATGTTGCAAAAATCGCAAGAAAAGCAGTAACAGAAATCGGTTATGATAGTGAGGAACAGGGCTTTAATGGTAACACCTGTGCCGTAATGGTAGCGCTTGATGGTCAGTCGCCTGATATTGCTATGGGCGTGGACAAGTCTTTAGAGGCTAAAGATGGCGCCGATGATAGTGAAAATGAACATGGTGCAGGCGACCAAGGCATGATGTTTGGTTATGCTTGTAACGAAACAGAAGAACTTATGCCACTACCAATTTCTTTGGCGCATAAATTATCGTTAAGACTAACCGAAGTTCGTAAAAATGGTACACTTTCTTATCTTCGTCCCGATGGCAAAAGTCAGGTAACCATAGAGTATGTTGACGATAAGCCAAAAAGGGTAGAAGCGGTTGTTATTTCTTCGCAACACAGCGATAAAATTGACCTAGAAACCTTGCGTAAGGATATTTTAAACGAGGTTATTAAACCTATTATCCCTGCCGAACTTATGGATGCCGATACAAAAATCTTCATTAACCCCACGGGGCGTTTCGTAGTTGGCGGTCCTCAAGGTGATACGGGTCTTACAGGCAGAAAAATCATTGTTGATACATACGGTGGTTTTGCGCGCCATGGTGGCGGTGCTTTCTCGGGTAAAGACCCCACAAAAGTTGACCGTTCGGCAGCGTATGCCGCAAGATACGTTGCTAAAAACATAGTAGCCGCAGACCTTGCAGATAAGTGCGAGGTACAATTAGCTTATGCTATTGGAGTAGCAAAACCTGTTTCGGTTATGGTTGATACCTTCTCGACAGGCAAGG
The DNA here is from genome assembly GCA_045656265.1 of Acutalibacteraceae bacterium. Lineage (GTDB taxonomy): Bacteria > Bacillota > Clostridia > Oscillospirales > Acutalibacteraceae > UMGS1532. Next base: position 2,262 of record JAZOQV010000078.1, read on the forward strand.
TTAATGACGAAGTTTTGGCAGATGCAGTACAAAAAGTATTCGATTTACGTCCTGCCGCAATCATTAAAAATCTAGAACTTCGCAGACCTATTTACACACCGCTTTCTGCTTACGGACACCTAGGCAGACTAGACTTGGATTTACCTTGGGAAAGGGTAGACAAAGCAGAAGAACTTAAAAATGCAATAAAATAATATATAATCCGCGTAATAGTAGTGTATTACGCGGATTTTTTTGCATTTTTATTGTCAATCGGTGTTGTAAAATAAAACAAAATATGCTAAAATACATAATGTATAAATATAAATTGGAGTAATGTTTCTTTGTATCGGAGGTGGTAAAAGTGGGACTTAAAAAATGGCAGTTTGAAGAATGCGATTTTGAGAATGCAAATATTTTGAGCGCAGAGTGTAATATCAGCTCGTTTACGGCTATGCTTGCTATAAACAGAGGCATAGCAGATGGTTATGCGCTTGATATGTTTTTAAGTGATTCACCCGAAATTTCCGACCCATTTTTACTCTGTGATATGGAAAAGGCGGTAGAGCGTGTATCCGCCGCTATAACGCTTGGCGAGAAAATCGCAATATTTGGCGATTACGATTGCGACGGTGTTACTGCAACCGCCCTTATGTACTCTTATTTAAAAAGCAAAGGCGCAGACGTTCTTTATTATATTCCCGATAGGATAACCGAGGGGTATGGTATGAATTGCGACGCTGTAAAAAAACTATATGACCTAGGGGTTACTTTAATTGTAACGGTTGATAATGGCATTAGCGCAATAGAAGAGATAGATTTAGCAACTTCTTATGGAATAGATGTAGTTGTAACCGACCATCACTTGCCGGGCGAAAAAATTCCCGAAGCGGTGGCAGTTGTTGACCCACATAGATTTGAGGATAGTAGTTTTTGCGAGTATCTTTGTGGTGTTGGCGTTGCTTTTAAATTCGTTTGCGCTATGGAAAGTGATACTCCCAGTGAACAACTTTTAATGGAATACGCGCCGCTAATTACTCTTGGTACAATTGGCGACGTTGTACCGCTTTTAGAAGAAAATCGTGGTATGTGTAAAGTTGGAATAGAGCAGATAAACAATTCTGCTAATGCCGGTATATCGGCACTAAAATCGGTATCAGGGGTGGAAAACAAACCGCTTACTGCAAGCACAGTATCCTTTTCACTAGTTCCAAGAATAAATGCCGCGGGCAGAATGGGTAGCAGTATGCGCGCTGTAGAATTGCTTTTAACAACCGACCCTGTTCGCGCTAGTGAGATTGCTAACGAACTTGACCGAGATAATCAAAGCCGCCAAAAATTGTGCGAAAACATATACAACGAGGCTCTGGATATAATTTATACTAACGAACTACAAAACAGGGATATAATTGTTGCAGCTAAACCTAATTGGCATTTGGGCGTTATCGGTATCGTTGCTTCAAAAATTGCGCAAAGTTTTTCAAAACCTTGCATACTTTTAGGTGGCGACGGCGAACTTTTGCACGGCTCGGGTAGAAGTATAGATGGCTTTAACTTATTTGCTGCAATAAGTAGCGCCAAAGAGCAATTAGAATATTTTGGTGGCCACGAACTTGCGGCAGGAGTTACTTTAAAAGCCGCTAATCTAGATGCATTTTATAATAGCATTTTAGAGTATGCAAAAGACATAAAAAAGGTCTACCCAAAAATAACTATTGACTGTCGTTTGCGCCCACAAATAATTGGCGAGGATTTAGTGCGCGAAATAAAAAAATTCGAGCCTTGTGGCGCAGGCAATCCACAGCCACTGTTTGCCTTGGTGGGTGCCACAATCAATTCGGTAGTGCCTCTTAAAAACGGTAAATTTATCCGTTTGAATATAGGTCGTGATGGCTATAATTTTAATGCGCTATGCTTTATGTATAGCGAGCAGAATTTCCCATTTTCAAAAGGCGATGTTATAGATATTGCTTTTAATTTGGAAATTAGCGAGTATCTTGGAAAAACCACAGTTAATCTTATGGTAAAAGAGTTAAGGCCACACAATATTGATGAGGATTTGTATTTTGATACACTTTCGAGTTATGAGCAGTTGCTGCTTGACAACGAAGTAGAAAACGCCGAAAGTATATATCCTAATAGAGAGGATTTTGCGGCAGTTTTCCGTTATTTAAAGAGTGGCTCTTTAACCTACGATAAAATTGTTTATAAACTACATTCGCTTGGCGCAGGCAAAGTGTCGGTTATTCTTAATGCTTTTTGTTCGCTTGGATTGGCAAGTGAAAAAGATGGTATTTATACTTTAAACCAATGCGAAGGAAAAGTAGAACTACTTGATGCGCCAATCGTAAAGAAATTATCTATGTTTTTAAAAGGGGGTGAAGGTAATGGAGTTGTTCAATAAATTGACCGACTTAATGAAAGACCAGAAATCTAAATACGATTTAGAGGGTATTCGTAAAGCGCTTGATTTTTGTATTGTTTCGCATGGCGACCAAAAGCGACTATCGGGCGAGCCTTTTTATATGCATCCATACTCTGTTGCCTTAATCCTTGTAAAACTTGGTATGGATTCTGAGTGTATCGAAGCGGCGCTTTTGCACGACGTTGTCGAGGATACCGAAGTAACATTAGAGCAGATAAAAAAAGAGTTCGGGCAGGGTGTGGCAGAACTTGTTGACGGTGTAACAAAACTTGGTAAAATGCCACTAGTTACACACGAACAGCAGTTAAACGAGAATGTTCGCAAAATGATGATGGCTATGGCAGAGGATATCAGGGTTATCATCATAAAACTTGCCGAC
>JAZOQV010000079.1:0-74138 GCA_045656265.1 Acutalibacteraceae bacterium
TTAAAATCATTATTCCGCTTGTTCTTTGCTTGTGTGTGGCTCTGTTTGCCTACTTTAAAATAAGCCAAGTCGGTAACGAATGCGATAAGGAATATAATGCAATTTATGAAACCGTTTTAGAAAAAGGCAAAGACCGTTTTGCCTATCTGCAAGATATAAATAAAGATACGGTTGGTTTTATTGATTTTGGTAATTTAGGCTATCCCGTTGTTAAGCCGCAAGAGAATGAGGAAGATTATTACAAAGACCACCTCTTCTCAGGCAAAGTTAACCGCTATGGAACACCCTATACAAACAGCGAATTAGAAGAAAGCGGATTTCCAACCGTTACCACAATTTACGGCAACGGCACCGATTCGCGTATGTTGGGCAGTATAAAGAAGTTTCAAAAAACGAATGATGCATACTCGTTTATTAACTTTGATTCTTTAACCGATAATGGCGTTTGGGTATTGTTCTCTGCTTTCAAATTTAAAGATGATGAGCCATTTTTACTTGACAGACTAAGTTTCTTAAACGAAAAACTAGAAAACGAGTATATTAAAAACTTTTATGATAATTCAAACATAGAATTTGACGTTGATGCGGTTGCCGGAGATAAATTTTTAGTTCTTATTGCAAACGATAAAGATAGCACACACGTTGCCGCATTCAGACTTTTGCGCGAGGGCGAAACTAAAGATAACATTACACCTCGTATAGAAGAAGTTGTTTCTGATAAGGTTGAAAGCGAGGAAAGTTCTAACACCGCTTCGAAAGAAGAAAAACCCTCTAATGCAAGCAGTAAAGGAAATACTACTTCTGCCACACCACAAAGCAAACCTAACACCGACAGAAAACCTACTGTTAACAGCGAAAAGCGTTACGAGCAAACCGGTCTTACAGACAATATGGATAAAACCGTAAAGGTTGACGTTGCACCTGTTGTAACCATGTCTAACGTTGTGGGCATGACAAAATCGGCAGCGGTTTCTTTACTTGAAAACACATTGGGCTTCCCTGTAAAAATCATTGAGCAAGAGTCTACCGTAAAACGCGGCGAAGTAATTGCCCAATCGGTTGCAGGCGGCGCCGAAATAAGTACCGATAATACGGTTACACTAACTGTAAGTATCGGTCTTTCTGGTGGCAAAACATTGGTGCCCGACCTTATTGGTTTATCGGAAGCCACCGCAGAAATTATGCTTGATAAATATGACCTGTTTTTAGGCAAGAAAACCGAGCAAAAGAGTGCTTTGGAAAAAGGCACTATAATTTCGCAGTCGGTTGAGCCTGATTCAGAGATTGCTACAAACACTAAAATTGATATTGTAATAAGCGATGGTAAAGGCAAACTGGAAACAGTAAAAATGCCTAATCTTCTTGGTAAAACAAAAGAAAAAGCATCATCTTTAATTAAATCGGCGGGCTTAAAGGTTGGCAAAATAACAACCGTAACCTCCTCTAAACCTGCAGGCACAGTTGTTAGCCAAGAGGTGCCAAAAAATGCCAAAGTTGCTCAAAATGAGGCGGTTGGTTTTAGCATTAGTAACGGCAGTAAAGTTAACAATCTGACCGTTAAAAACCTATCTAGTTGGAGTGTTAAAATTAACGGCAAAACCTATGCCCCGGGCGACTATATTAAGGGCGATTATATGGATATTATCCCCTATATAGTTGAAGCGGAAATGGGTGGCGGATTCAGTATGGAAGCCTTAAAAGCGCAAGCAGTTGCGGCTTACTGTTGGCTTATAAACGCAGGTTCTACTAAAGGTAGCGCACCTGCAGTACCTCTTAAAAACCCAACCCAAAACGCTATTGATGCAGCGTCTGCTGTTAACGGGCAAAAGGTTACTTATAACGGCGAAACCGCACAGACCTACTATTATGCTATTTCGGCAGGCTACTCTGCAAACTGTAGAGACGTTTGGTATGCCGATATTCCGTATTTACGCGCAGTTAATTCCTCAGTAGATAAGGATTACGATGGATTTGAGACAAAGGTTACCTACTCGGCGGCAGAACTTCAAAGTCGCGTAAGCAATACCTATGGGATCAACCTTTCGGGTACTTCTAAATCTAAATGGTTTAGCGTAAAATATGACGAGAACGATGCTTACGTAAGAAAGGTAACCATAGGCGGTAAAAAGGACGTTACAGGCTCTTCTTTCCGCGACGAGTTGCTTGATTACGAGCTTCGCTCTACTGCGTTTAAGATAAAATACAACAAATCTAAAGACACCTTTACCTTTACAGTGCGTGGTTTTGGACACGGCGTTGGTATGAGTCAGGTTGGCGCCAACTACTATGCAAAACAAGGTTGGACCTACAAAGAAATTTTAACCCACTACTACCCCGGAACGTCGGTAGGATAACTTATTAAAGGAGAATTTTTAATGGTAGAACAATTAGTTGAGTTTTTTCGAGGAATTCCCGATTGGATTTCTTTAATAGCAATCTCGGTGCTTCCTATAATCGAACTTCGCGGTGGCATAATTGCGGCAAAATTAATGGGAGTTGCCTTTTTGCGCGCATTCCCAATCTGTATTATAGGAAATATATTGCCTATACCTTTTGTGCTACTTTTACTAGATAAGATTTTTGCACTTTTACGCAAATTTAAGTTCACCTCAAAATTCATGGCATTTTTAGACCGTAAGGTAGAGAAAAACCGCGACAAAGTTGAGCGCTATGGTTGGATAGGTCTTGTTTTATTCGTTGGTATACCACTACCTGGCACAGGTGCTTGGACCGGCGCACTAATTGCAAACGCTCTTAAAATGCCAATAAAAAAATCTCTTCCTTCTATTTTTTTGGGCGTTATTTGTGCAGCTATAATTATGTCGGTAGTTTCTTACTTTATACCCGGACTTTTTGGATTTTAGGAGAATAAAATGAAGATTACTGTACTTGATACAAACACCATTACAAAAGGCGACGTTTCTCTCCAACCTTTAATGCAATTCGGTGAAACCGAGTTTTACGATATGCTTACTGAAGACGAGATAATCGAGGCAGCAAAAGACAGCGATATTATAATTTGCAACAAGGCAAAAATTACCGAAAAAATTATGAGCAGTTGTAAAAAATTAAAATTCGTTACCCTTTTTGCTACGGGCTATAACAACATTGATTTAGTAGCCGCTAAAAAGCACGGTGTTACTGTTTCCAATGCTCCGGGATACTCTACTGATTCTGTGGCTCAGCACACATTTTCCTTTATTTTAGAACTTGCGCTTAACCTTTCGAAATACAACACTTCTGTTAAAAATGGCGACTGGGTGCGTTCTAAAAAGTTCAGTTATTTTAGTTTTCCGTTAACCGAACTTACAGGCAAAACGCTTGGTATAATCGGACTTGGCACTATCGGACAAGCGGTAGCCAAAATAGCCCACGCATTTTCTATGAGGGTTATTGCCTACTCGCGCACCGAAAAACAAATTGATGGTATTGAGTTTTTGCCACTTGAAGAGGTATTCAAGCAGTCCGATTTTCTGACGTTACACTGCCCACTAACCGAAGCAACTATTGGAATAATAAATAAAAATACTTTAGAACTTATGAAGCCAAGCGCCTTTATAGTTAACACTTCACGCGGTGGCGTAATTGTTGAAGAGGATTTAGTAGAGGCACTTAAAAACGGCACTATAAGCGGCGCCGCGGTTGACGTTTTGGACATTGAGCCAATGTATGAAAATCATGCGTATTTAGATGCGCCAAATATGATTATAACGCCGCATATAGCTTGGGCTACTATCGAGGCAAGAACCCGACTTATCGACCTTGTAGCAAGCAACCTTAACGCTTTTATTAGCGGCAAGCCGCAAAACGTTGTAATGTAATAATTTTGTAACTATACTTTTTATACTTATATATTTATAATAATATATGGACTAGATTTAAAGGGGTGAAACTGTTGGCAAAAAAGATAAAAACAAGGCGTTTAGTTAGCATATTTTTAGTTGCTACACTTGCCGTTTGCTCTCTATTTACTTTTAATGCAAGCGGTACCGCAGCCGAACCTTATAAAACATATAAAAAATCTGCAAAATCAAAAAATTATCTTGTTGCCGACGAGTACGATTATTCCGCCCCTGTTCCAAAAAACTACGCGGTAGGCAACTCTTACTTTAACGATGCGGTTTTCATAGGTGATTCCAGAGGGGTTGACCTTATGATTTATACCGATATTAAAAAGACTAAGGCGCTTCCCTATTGCGACGTCGGTCTTAATGTAAATACCGCCTTAACAAAGGAATTTGTAAATCTTGGTGGTTCTAAAGTAACTGTACCTACTGCTTTAAAGAAAAAGAAAAAATCCTTTAAAAAGGTGTATTTAATGTTTGGTTTGAACGAACTTGGTTCATCCTCTACCGATTTTATTAAGCAGTACTCAAAACTTATTGATGCTGTTCGCAAAATCAACAAAGATGCAATTATCTACGTGCACTGCGTTGTGCCCGTTTCCAAACAACGCGACAACACCAGCGACACATTTACAAATGTTCGCATACACAAGCGAAACACCTATATTAAAAAGATGTGTAAAGATAAAAAAGTGTTTTATATAGATGCTGTTGAGGCTTTCTCGGGCGCAGACGGATATTTGCCCGACGACGCCGCCTACGACGGCATACATTACAAACCTAGTTATAGCGAAAAATGGTTAAGTTATTTAAGAACCAGAACACTTTTAGTAAAATAGAGGGAGTAATATTATGAAAAAATTATTAGTTTCACTCGTTTGTTTTGTTTTAGCATTTTCTCTTTGCGGTTGCGGTAACTTTACTCTTGACACTGCCGCACTTGAAACAGAAGTTATCGAAAATGTTAAGTTTGACGCGCCCCTTGAAAAGATAGATAACGAAAACACTATAAACGTTTTCTATTCGTTGCCCGAAAAGGTTTCGGCTATTGTTTATCGCGGTTCTTCTATCAGTGCAGACCAATTTTGCATCTTCACTGCCGAAGATAGTAAGGGTGCCGACGAAACCGAAGCAATGGCTAATTCGCTTATTGAAAGTTTAAAAGATACTTTCTCTTCTTATGACCCCGAGGAAGTTACAAAACTTAACAGCGCAATTGTTCGTAAAAAAGGCAACTATGTTGTTTTACTTGTTACTAACGATTACGATAACGCAAACAAAATTTTAGATAATTATTTAGCATAACCTAAAAGAAGCCGACCTTATCAGTCGGCTTTTATCTGCTTTTAAGCACATTTAAGGAGTAAGACAAATGGTATTTTCCTCTTCAATTTTTATGTTTGGATTTTTAGCGGCAGTTTTACCGCTTTATTTCCTTGCCCCTAAAAAATGGCGAAATTTAATTTTACTTATATTTAGCCTGTTTTTCTTCTATGCTTGGGATATGCCGCTTTACTCTTTTATAATGATTTTCTCTACCGTTTTTGATTACTTTAACGGCAGAGCAATTGGTTATTTTAGAAACAAAGGTAACGAAAAGGCCACAAAGGCAATCCTTGTACTTTCTGTTGTTGGCAACCTTGCCATTCTTTGTTTTTACAAGTACACCAACCTTTTTATAAGCGGTATAAACACGATTGCTAACACCGGTATACCTCTGCTTGATTTGGCGTTGCCGATTGGTATTTCGTTCTACACCTTCCAAACAATGTCTTACACCATAGACGTTTATTTGGGTGGCTGCAGTGTGCAAAAAAACATTATAAGTTTTGGTACTTATGTTACAATGTTCCCACAACTTATTGCGGGTCCTATCGTTCGCTACGTTGATGTAGAACGCGAAATTAACGAGCGAAAAGAGACGCTATCTGACTTTGGTTATGGTGTTAAGCGGCTTGTATACGGCCTTGCAAAAAAGGTTATTCTTGCCAATAGCACAGGCGCTATTTGGACCGAGATTTCGGCTATGCAAAACCCACCCGTACTAACTGCTTGGATTGGCGCAATCGCTTTTAGTTTTCAGATTTTCTTTGATTTTTCGGGCTATAGTGATATGGCTATCGGTATGGGTCGTATGTTTGGCTTTAAGTTTTTAGAAAACTTCAACCTACCTTACATATCAAAAAGCATTACAGAGTTCTGGCGCAGATGGCATATATCTCTTGGCACTTGGTTTAAAGAGTATGTATATATCCCATTAGGTGGCAACAGAAAAGGTTTCCGCAGACAGATACTTAATCTACTTATTGTTTGGGCTCTTACGGGCTTTTGGCATGGTGCCTCTTGGAACTATTTACTGTGGGGTCTTTACTTTGGCTTGATTCTTATTTTAGAAAAACTGTTTCTACTTAAATGGTTGGAAAAAATGCCCACAGTAGTTAGCCATATATACTCTATATTTTTGATTATTATAGGTTGGGTAATCTTTGCTAACGAAGATTTTACAGTTATGTTCAATTACCTTAAAAACCTATTCTATTCGCCAAATGGCATCTCTAACGGATACACATTGTATCTCGTTCTGTCAAATCTCTTGCTTTGGGTATTGGCGGTTGTTTTCTCTACTGCTCTTCCAAAGAAGATTTCCAAGGCAGTTACTAAAAAAATTAGTGTTCCCGAATGGTTAAAAGCCATAGGGCTTTGTATACTCTTGATTATTTCTATCGCATTTATGGTGGGTGAATCTTATAACCCGTTCTTGTATTTTAGATTTTAGGAGGGATTTTAGTGAAACGAAAAGGCTTAATTACAACCGTTTCTTTTTTGCTAATAATTGCAATATTTTCGCTAGGTAGCCTTATTCTGCCCGACCGCAGTTTTTCGGATAATGAAAATCGCGGTCTGCAACCCTTTCCTAAAATGACACTTACTAGTGTAGTTCGCGGCGAAACTCAAGCCCTTATAAACGACTATGCTTCCGACCAACTTATATTCAGAGATGGCTTGATTACCTTTAAAACCTGTTTGCAATATGCATCAGGCAAGCGCGATATTGGTGGCGTGTATATTGGTAAAGACGGGCAGTATATTGATAAACTTTTAGAAAGCGACCTTGACCCTGCAGTTTTCAAAAGTAACCTTTCCGCCATACAATTATTCTTTGATAACACAAAAAAGACTAAACCTAATATCAACCGTTATTTATTACCTATTCCCACCTCTGCTGTTAGCGTTGGTGATGCTTTGCCCACGGGCGCGGATTTATTCTCGCAAGAAGACAAACTTAAAAGTTTAAAAGCGGTATCGGGCGCTACTTATATAGACGTATATAGCGTTTTTGCAAATAGTAGTGAACAATTATATTACAAAACTGACCCACATTGGACCGAAGATGGCGCTTACCTTGCATATACAAAATTCTGCGAAACTGCAAACAAAGATATAGCTCCTTACGATATGCACACGCTAGGTTCGGATAGTTTTAAAGGCACACTTTACTCTAAAGCGCCGCTACCTTTTTCAAAAAGCGACAAGGTTATGTTATACGACGTAAACGCCTGTGATGATTACACTGTTAATATTGGCGGTAAGACAAGCAAAGGCATTTACAAAAAGGAATTTTTAGAGAAGAAAGATAATTATAGCGTATTTTTAGGTGGAAACCAGCCTCTAGTAACCGTTAGCGGTGGCGAAGGCAAGGGTCATCTGTTAGTAATTCGTGATTCCTTTGCTAGTTCAATGCTCCCCTACCTTATGAAAAGTTACGAAAGCGTAAGTCTTGTTGATACACGCTACTTTGTAGGCTCGTTAAATACCTTAATTAGCGAAAACAATTATAACGATATACTAATTATGCTTGGTGTAAAAAACCTTGTAGAAGATAAAACAATCCCAATAATTTTGGGTTAAAAAATATTTTTTAAATTTCTTGCAATAAAACGGCGCCTTAAAACATTATTATATTGAAAGGAACGCAAAATATATGTTCATTGTGTTACTTACATTAGAAGAAATTTCAAAAACAGCCTATGAAATTGAGGACCTTGATATTGAGGCTATTGCTTTAGGAAAGCAAAATGCTCTTCACGATTTCTACATAAAGGCACACAAAAGCATTTACGGTTTTGCGCTTTCTATCACCAAAAACAAATTCGATGCAGAAGATGTTTTGCAGGAAACAGTTTTGGCGGTATATAATAATGCCGGAAACTATAAAAGTCACGGAAAGCCTATGGCTTGGGTGCTTACAATTGCTAAAAATTTTGCTCTTGCTAAATTTCGCGACGAGAAAAAGCAGGCTAGTTTTAGCGAAAGTATTGGATATAAAGATATTGATTTTTCGGAGATTGATAATATCCAACAGCGCCTACTAATAGAAGGAGCTTTCACCGCGCTTCAAGACGACGAACGCAGTATTATTACCTTAAAAACTGTATCGGGACTGAATTTTAGAGAAATTGCAGAATTACTTGAGTCGCCTTTGGGCTCGGTGCTTTCGAAATACCATCGCGCCTTAAAGAAACTCAAAAAATATCTCGAAGGGAGCATTTAAGTTATGGATAATAAGATAAAAACCGCGCTTAATCGTGCTTACGGTTTAATGATACCAAACAATATGTACTCCCGAATCGAGCAAAATATCGACCGCACACAAGAAAGGACGATGATTATACCTATGAAAAAGAAATTTAACAACAAAAATTTAAAAAACGTTTTATCCGTAGCGGCAGCACTTGTGCTTGTAGTTGTGGGTGCCTTCGGAGGCGTTTATTATTCAAACAATCTAGCCGTTGATTCTATAATCGACATAGATATAAACCCAAGTGTAGAAATCACCGCCAATAAACAGGACCGCGTTATTGACGCACTTGCAATAAACGAAGATGCAAAGGTTATTCTAAAAGATATGGACCTAAAAGGCACCGATTTAGACGTTGCGGTAAATGCTATTTTAGGCTCAATGCTAAAAAACGGTTATCTTAAAAAAGATATAGACGGCGAAATTTTGGTTACTGTAAAAAACGATAATGAAGAAAAAGCAACAAACGTTAAAACCAAGATTCTTAATAACATCGAGGAAGTTTTAAAGACCGAGCACATTTCTGCTACCGTTATTAACCAGTCGGCAAGTAGCGAAACCAAAGACACCGAAGAATTTGCGAAAAAGCATAATATATCTATCGGTAAAGCACAGTTTATTTTAAATCTCTGCAAAAAAGATTCGTCGCTAAACCCTGATGAACTAGCAAACAAATCTATTATAGAAATATCTAAAATAGTTAAAGACAAGAAAATTGATATTAGTGATATCGTTGACTACGACTATTCGGATAGCGTTGGCGAAAACATTGCCGAAGATATTGAAGATAAGAACGAAGAGGCTCCTTTAGTTTCTATCAAAGGAAAAATTTCAAAAGAAGATGCCAGAAGAATTGCACTTGAAGATGCTAAACTCTCTAAATCAGACGTTAAGTTCACAAAAGCAGAATTAGACCTCGACGATGGCGTTCTTTTCTACGACATAGAGTTCAGAGCAAACGGCAAAGAATACGATTATGAGATTGAGGCATACAAAGGCAAGGTTATTTCTAAAGATGTTGACATAGACGAAAAGCCGGTTGTTAATCCTGCACCTTCTGTATCTAGTTCCGAGCCCGAAACGGCAAGTTCTAAACCCGCTTCAAATTCGTACATTGGTAAAAACAAGGCCAAACAAAATGCCGCAAACCATGCGGGTGTTAAATATAGCAACGCAAGATTTGAAAGGGTTGAGTTTTCATTAGATGATGGCGTAGCCCATTACGAAGTTGACTTTTATGCCGATGGTGTAGAGTACGATTATGAAGTTGATGCTATAAGCGGCGCTATCTTGAAAAGCGAGTCGGAGGGCAAAAAACAGTCCACAGTAGAACCTAAAAAAGAAATCTCGCGTGAAAAAGCAAAGTCCCTCGCCCTTAAACATGCAGGCGTAAACGAAAAAGATGCTTTTGCTATATCTATTGAAAAAGACCGCGACGACGGAAGAGTTTTATATGAAATAGAATTTAAAGCAGGCGGCTACGAATACTCTTGCAACGTTGACGCTTACAGTGGAAAAATCAGCGATTTTGAAAAAGAGTTTGACGACTAACTCTAATCACTACAAATTAACTTAATACAAAAAAAGCCGAGTTATCAAAAGATAACTCGGCTTTTATGTTGCTATTGTATTATTCAGAAATAGCATCAACAGGGCAACCATCAGCGCAAGAGCCGCAATCGATGCACTTATCAGCGTCAATTACATATTTGCTATCGCCCTCAGAAATAGCCTCTACAGGGCAAGTAGAAGCACATGCACCACAGCTGATGCACTCGTCAGAAATTTTGTATGCCATTTTTTACACCTCCAACCATGCTTTATACTTTAATTGTAACACATTTGCAAAAAAATGCAAGTGTGAATATTGGTAAACTATTCTTCGGCGTTTTCTGCCTCTTCATTTTGCTTTTTAAAACCTTTGTGGCGCAAAAACTTAACGTCGTCGCGATGCACCGCAAAGGGTATACCTTCATCGCCCACACGAACTTGAAGCATACCGGTTAAAGTGTTAGCAGTAAGTACAACCGCATCGCCTTCGCGTGTTCTAACCGTAGAGCCAACCTTTGGGGTTTGACGATTAAGGTACTCATAAGCCTCTTGCTCATATTTTAAGCAACACATAAGTCTGCCGCAACTGCCCGAAATCTTGGTTGGATTTAAAGAAAGATTTTGCTCTTTAGCCATCTTAATAGAAACGGGTTGAAAATCGTCTAAAAAGCGTGAACAGCAGAATTGTTGACCACAGATGCCTAGTCCGCCAAGCATTTTTGCTTCATCTCTAACACCGATTTGACGAAGTTCAATTCTAGTTCTAAATACTGCCGCTAAATCTTTTACAAGTTCGCGGAAGTCTACGCGCCCGTCCGACGTAAAGTAGAAAAGAATTTTTGTGCCGTCGAACGAACATTCAACGTCAACTAATTTCATATCAAGTCCGTGCGCCAATATCTTTTCTTCACAAACTTTTTGTGCTTCTGCCTCTTTTTTGCGGTTTTCATCCGCTTTTTTAATATCCTGCTCGGTAGCGGTGCGCACAACCTTTTTTAAAGGCTTTACAACCTCGCTGTCATCCACCTTATGATTAGCAGATGCAACCAAGCCAAACTCTAAACCGCGTGCAGTTTCTACTATGATTTTATCGCCAACGTGATAAGTTTTTCCGTCTGGATTAAAATAGTATACCCTGCCTTCAGGTTTGAATTTTACGCCAATTACCTCAACCATACTATACCTCCTAAAGTATAGATTCAATTTTTTTATTGTTAATAAGTCTGTTTATATTGTCTACAACCTTATCTGCCATCGTTTTTGAACAAAGGCCAATAGCATTACCGTCCAGTTCGATGAAATAGCGATTCTCATTACTTGCCATTTTATAAACTTTAAAGGTAAGGTCGGAATCTTTCGAGCCGTCTTTTACAACAAACTCTGCGCTAAAATACTCTTTTGCATCGTTTGGTTTTTCTACCAAACTTGTATCCGAAAGATACGGAGTGATGGCTAATAAATAGGAATAATAGTTTGAAAAGTTTTCTGTTTTTATTGTTTTTCCGTCATATTTAACTACTAGTTCTTCGGTCTCTTCGCCATCTTTTTCGGTAGTCTTTTTGGATATATCAAACTTATATTCTTTACCGCCAATATTCAAATTTAGCGCCTTTAAACCGTCTATGTTTTCAAGTAAAACCGAACTTGTTGCAAAATCTATACGGCTATACTCAAAGAATTCGAAACTGAGGCGGCTTACCTTATATATCGCAGGCACGCCATCTATAACCATTGAGTAATAATTTTTATCGGTTTTTGACTGCGCTAATTTAATATTTACACTAGCATCGCCCGCTTTGTAACTTATAGTTGCCTGGGGGTTATCCAAATTATACTCTTTTAAAACCTTTTCGGGTATACCGTTTTTATTGAAATAATATACCTCGCCACACTCTAGGTCTTCTTTCATAATTGAAAGTAGGTCTGCAATTTTCTCGCCATCAACATGAGTGTAAACAGGACTAACCATTTTATATAAAAGATTAGAGTTTTCTCTGCCATACATTTCAATGCGCACATCTCCGGCTTTTACAAGTTCTCCCGAAAATTCTACATAATCGAAACTATCCAATGTTTCTGCAAAGTACTCACTGTTATTCTTTGTTTGAGGAACTGCGGTTGGCGCCATATTATCTATATAATATGAAAGGTCTTGCGTAAAGTAATCTATATTTTCACTAGCAAGCACGTAAACCTTTCCTGGTTTATTGGAAAGTTTAAGATAAGCGCCCTCCATAGAACTATTGGTAAACTTTTTGCCAACGGTGATAATATAATTGCCGCCCTTTGCTTTAACCTCTACTATAGCCTCGGGGTCGGAGAAACCATAATCTGTTTCCTCTTGCTCATCGCGTTCAAAAAGATATTCAACGCTAGCGCAATCGCCCACGGTTAAAGCGGTGCTTTCAATATCAATATACTTTTCGTCTACTCCTTTGATATACCAATCATTATCCGCCTTACCGTCGTCATTATTATCGTTATTACCCTTTTTAGAATAAAACTCAATCGTACCGTAACCGTTAGTTACAGTAACAGAGGTTATATCGTTAGGAGATATCCCTACTGCTTCATAGGTTTCGGGCGCTAATACGTCGCTGCTTGAAACCGGCGATTGCGACGACATGTTGCCCTTGCCAAAGAATTTGTTTATTAAAAGAGCCAATGTTATTAAAACCGCAACTATTAAAAGCGCTATTACGGTGCGAAGAAAAACATTCTTGCGTTTTGGTGGCTTTTTATGCTCTATTTGAGGCTTTGAGAATATAGATGATGCTTCTATTTCGGCATCGCTTAATTCTTTAAAGCCGTCGTTCTTTTTATAATTAGGATTGTTTTGATTTTCCATTTCTCTTCCTCCGAGAAAAAATTAGGATAATAGCTAAAAAGATGCTAACAGGCACTGCTACTGCGATTATGCCAAACGTGATTATATAATCCGTGTCATAACCCGAAGTTGTATCTATACCCATTTCGGAAAGTTTTACAGCATAATCCGCAAGGCCTGACAAAGTTTTTCTATGTGGTTCGTTTATATTGTTCATAACGGTTGCAAAAAGTTGCAAGTTACCGTTGGTGCTACCTTTATAATTCTTAGTTTTATCATTCCTTAATGCGAAATAGGTCGTAATAAAATCCACCGACGAGTAAACCATAACGCTTGAAAGCCCCTCGTCCTCGGTTTCCCTTTCGCTTAAAGTAACTAAGGGATACCTTTTTTCATAGGTGTCTTCAATTTCGTTTGCGCTTGCTTTTTTAGAGCCGGCATAACCTTTTTTTAGTCTTGTTACAACTTTATCGGATTTTGTTGCAACCATAGTGCTTACCTTAATGTCGCCCGTATCCTCGAAAATTGTGATAGGGGTACAGTTATCCATAATAAGATTACCCTCAATTTTATCGGCATTAAGGTATTTTGAATCGTACGCCTTACAATAAAGTTGGCTTAATTTTGTAAACTTACCCTCTTCACTTTCGGTACAAAGCACGCGCTTTGTATTCATAGAAATACCCCAGTTATTAAGGAATGAATTAAGCAAAGGCAATTCCACATAGGTTTCGGGTGCGAGATATATTAGCGACCTGTTACCACCAAGGCTTAAGAAGTTATCAATAAGCACTAATTCCTCTAATGTTATATCCCTTGCAGGCGAGCAAATTATAATCATATCGTAACCATTAAGTTGCTCGGATTTTAGGGAAACGTTATCGATATTATATCCGCTACGCGACATATAGTTTTCAACGTACTCGAAAGTATATTCCATACTGATTTCGTCGATATATGCAACGTTTATATCACGCGACGTGCTAAGTTTTTTTAGCCTTTTAACCAAGGTTTCCTCTAATTTAACACCAACTATTTTTTTGTTGTTGCCCTTTTTATAGGTAAATAAATCCTTTACGTTAATAGCCGAGTTGCGAAGTTTCGGGCTACCGTCGAAGTTGGCGGTACAAGAAATCATAATATCGCCAAATTCTAATTTATATCGCTTATACTTGTCGATAAATTTATACGATGCTATGTTAAAAGGGTCAATAAACCTAAGTTTTACATTAGTATTAAGTTCCGAAATGGTTTTTAAGGTATTGACCACATCGTGATAATGCTGCAAAGTATCTGCAGTATATCCATAGTAATAATTCAGATAATCGCCCGCAACAAAATCCTTTTGCGCGCCAATAAACGTAATACTAATCGACTGGTCAACCGATGCGAAGAAATCGCGAGTATCTTGTGTAAGTTCTATCTTTTTATATTCGATAGGTTCTGCCGATGGTGCGGTTGAAATTGGCGAACCACTATTACTTGACTTATCGCCAATACCTTCATCTATACTGATAGAACCAACACTTATACCATTCTGCCCCTTAGCAATAGCACTAAAACTTAAAACTACAAGCAGTGCCGCAACTAAAAGACCTGCGAAAATACGCTTAATTAAACTATTCAATTTACGACACCGCCTTTTAAACTTAATAATTCTTTCTGCGAAGATATACAAGAACTGCCAAAGCAACGAATGCTGCCGGAATTAAACCGATAAATATAATTGCCATCAGCACGGTTTGTGCCTCTGTTGTTGTGCCTGTAAATGCACCCGTAGCATCACTTAAAACCTTTGTTTCCATAACATACTGGTCTTGGTCGTTACGGTTGGTTGCATTTATAAGGTTAACAAGAAGTTTAAGGTTTCCGTTTTCAGACTTTGTTGTAATATGTGCATTTGTGATAAAATCTACCGATGAAAATGCGGTAACATAACTAGAAGTACCGTCTTTTTCATTTTTAGAAACAAGGGCTACGGGTTGTTGTGCACCTGCACCCTCTGCTACAAAGTTAGCGTCGTTATCAGGCTTTTTATAGGTCGACATATCTGCAGTGGCAAGAATAGCCTCTACACTTCTTGTGCCGTTGGCCTCATCTACATAAACAGTGGTTAAAGGCATCATATTATTAGAAATGTAACTATAATTATTTTGGTCTACCGCTGCGGTATAATCCGTACCCAAGGTTTCAAGATATAGATTTGTGCGGTCGGGAGAATAATAATTCTCGTCTTTAGAGTAGTATTTATATCCCCTTTGTACGCCTATGCCCCATTCTTCTAAAAATGCATACATATTTGGAAGATTTGGGCTAGCGGTTGAACCAAAGTAGATAAGTGTTTTGCCCTGCTTGCCGTCGTTTTCAAGCCATTCGGAAATTGTTTTTATTTCCGAGTTTGTATAATCTTTGCCCGGGGCGCAGATTATCATAGTATCGTATTTGCTGAAATCATAACCCTCTATCACGGGGCAGTTTTCTAAAGTGATTGCATTCTGTTTTGCGGTTTCTAAAAGCAAACTTGTATACTGTTCAGAACTATTGGCAGTTATAACAGCCACGTTAACGTTTGACAAGTTTACAGTTTTGAAAATGCCGTTTGCAACAGCCTGTTCTATCTTATTACCTTCCAGAGTATACGACTCGTAACCCGTGGTGTAATAACTTGTAGAACTTGAATCGGTTTGTAGGTCATAACAATCAGTTAGCGGAATAACGCCAAGTTTTGCAGGCTCGTCTTTACCATTTGGATAGCACTTTACAAGTATATCGCCATAGTTCATTGTAAGGTCTGCCTCGGTATACTCGCTGATTATGGTGCTAACCGCCTCGCCAAATGGGTCGATAAACTCTACCGAAATATTTTTATTGTACTTATGATACTGTTTTAAAAGGTCTACCGTTTGCTTATAATACTTACCGCCGCTATTATCGGTAATTGCATGATAAGACGGAATATATGTTAAATACATTTCTTCAGTAAATAAAACAGTTAGTTCTACCTCGTAATCTATTTCACGCAGAAACTCTGCATTTTCGGGGTTAACCGAGTAAGCATTTTCTGCAGTTAGGTCTAACGTCATCGGATAGCGTTCGTTTAATACGTTAACAACAACGTTTATTAGAATCACTGCCGCAATAAAAATTGCAGTTATAGCAGTAGCAAAACTACCATATTTTAAACGGTATGCGCTACGCATACGCTCTTTTTGAACTTTGGGTTCTTTAATAGGTTGTACGATTTCTTCTACTACTTCTGCAACCTCTTGTTCGCAGTTTTCAGTAGAAACCTCTATTTCGTTAAGGTTCTTTTCGTTATTTTCCATTACGCCTTACCTCCTTTTTAAGCCCAACGTTTCTTTTCAAGCATACGAACTGTTAAGAATAAGAAAACAGCCGCCACGCTTAAGAAGAATATAAGGTTTGAAAAATCTAAAACGCCCGATGCAAAGGTTTCTTGCCTTGTCATAAACGATAGGCTTGAAACTAATTTCTCCAAAGGCTCGAATTTAACCGCTGCTGCTAATGAATCCATCATAATTAAAAGCATTACTGCACCAAAAGAAACAACTGCTGAAACCAGTTGGCTTTCGGTAAGGGATGAAATAAACAGACCGATAGCGATTAACGATGCGCCTAAAAGTAATATACCAACAAGATTGCCAATATAGACTATCCAGTTAGGAGTTGTAAATACTGCAAAGATAAGTTGATTTACAAGAGTTAAAACGTAGCAACTTGCAAAAACTGTGAGTGCTGCTAAAAATTTACCCATAACAACGCCCCAAAGGCTAACGGGTGCGGTAAGTAACGCTTGGTCTACTTTTAAACGCTTATCTTCGCTTATTAAGCGCATTGTAAGAATTGGGCATAAGAACATAGAAATATTAAGCATATAAGAGAATAGCGAGGTAATATCGCCGTAGTTATAATAGAAAAGATAGTAGAAATAGAAACCCTCGAAAAGTGCGAACACAGTAAACACAACGTAGCCCAAAGGCGATGTGAAATAACTTCTTAGTTCCCTTTTAAATATTGCAGACATCGTTATACCTCCTTATCCTCGTTTGTTGTTAATCTTAGGAATATTTCCTCTAAGTCAAGTTCGTGTTGTGATAGGTTTAGCACAGTAAAGCCCTGCTCTAAAAGTCTTGTCAAAAGCACTGCGCGAACATCTGCGCCCTCATCAACATAAACGCTATACTCGAAAGTGCCTTCTTCTAAAGAACCGATACAGGTAACATCGCTAACACCCTTGATATTGCCTATTAGTTTTATAGCATCAACTTTATCGCTACTGCTGCTACCCTTTATACGAAGGGTTAAAGCACTGCTACCGGAAAGTTTGCGAGATAACTCGCCCGGTTTTCCATCGGCGATAATTGTGCCTTTATTGATAACAATGATTCTATCACATACCGACTGTATTTCGGACAAAATGTGGGAAGAAACGATAACAGTATGATTTCTACCTAAGTGGTGAATGAGATTACGAATTTCGATTATCTGACGTGGGTCAAGACCAACCGTTGGCTCGTCCAAAATAATAACGTCGGGGTTGCCCAAAAGCGCTTGAGCAATACCAACCCTTTGGCGATAACCTTTTGAAAGATTTTTAATTAACCTACCCTTGACATCGTCGATTTTAACCAAAGTACAAATCTCTGCAATATGGGGGGCTTTTGGCAACCTTACTTTTTTAAGGTCGTACATAAAGTTTAAGTACTCTTCCACCGTCATATCAGGATACAAAGGCGGTAGTTCGGGCAAATAGCCGATATGTTTTTTTGCCTCTGCGGGATTAAGCAGAATATCGTACCCGTTAATAGTAACCGAGCCCTCAGTCATAGAAATATATCCCGTCATAATATTCATAATGGTAGACTTACCTGCGCCATTAAGACCAAGGAAGCCTAAAACCTCGCCATCGTTAACTGTAAAGTTAACACCGCGTACTGCGATATGGCTGCCGTATTTTTTTGAAAGACCAGCAACTTCTATCATTTAACTTTCCTCCAAACACGTAATAAAAAGTTTGTTGTATTTTACATTTTAACATACAAATTTTACGAAAATGCGAACAGTTTTTTAACAAAGCAAACACTAATCCACATTATCTAAAGTATTATACTATATTTTTCAGTATTTAGCAAGATATATTTAAGCATAAATATATTAACTTTAGTCTTGATTTTTGAGGTAATATGGGATAAAATATATAGGTAATAAATTTTAGGAGGAATAAAAATGTTGGTATCTGCAAAAGAAATGCTTCAAAAAGCAAAGGCAGGCAAATATGCTGTTGGCCAATTCAACATTAACAACCTTGAATGGACAAAAGCCATTCTACAAACCGCGCAAGAACTTAACTCTCCCGTTATCCTTGGTGTTTCCGAGGGTGCAGGTAAATATATGTGCGGCTACAAAACCGTTGTGGGCATGGTTAAAGGTATGATTGAGTGTTTGGGTATTACAGTTCCCGTTGCACTTCACTTAGACCACGGTAGCTACGAGGGCGCTATGCAATGTATAGAGGCAGGTTTCTCCTCTGTTATGTTCGACGGTTCACACTACCCCATTGAAGAAAACATTGCAAAAACTAAAGAATTAGTTGACCTTACCAATAAACTTGGTCTTTCACTAGAGGCTGAGGTTGGCGCTATCGGCGGTGAGGAAGACGGTGTTGTTGGCAGCGGCGAAGTTGCTGACCCAGAAGAATGCAAAATGATTGCAGACCTAGGCGTTACAATGCTTGCTGCAGGTATTGGTAACATTCATGGTAAATATCCTGAAAACTGGGCAGGTCTTTCTTTCGACACTCTCGATAAAATCCAACAGTTAACAGGCACTATGCCTCTCGTTCTACACGGCGGTACAGGTATCCCCGAGGATATGATTAAAAAGGCTATTTCTTTGGGCGTTTCAAAAATCAACGTTAATACCGAATGTCAACTTGCTTTCTCGGCTGCTACCAGAAAGTATATTGAAGAAGGCAAAGATCTTCAAGGTAAGGGCTTTGACCCAAGAAAAGTTTTAGCACCAGGTTTTGAGGCTATTAAAGAAACAGTTAAAGAAAAGATGCAACTTTTCGGTTCTGTTAATAAAGCATAATAAAGTTATATCTAAAACGAAAACCTCGATGAACTTCATCGAGGTTTTTTGTATTTAATCTTCGGTTATTTCTAACAAATCGTTAGGTGTACAATCAAAAATAAGGCAGAGCGTTTCTATATTTTCATAACGGATTGACTTGGTTTGATTGTTTACCATTCGGCTAAAATTTTGATAACTCATACCAAGCTGTTTATACAACCAATATTTTGTTTTTCCCTTTTTCTCTAACAGTTTAAGCACATTTAACTTTACCATAAGATACATCTCCATAACTTACTTTATAGTGAGATAATATCTTATTTTGCCCTTTTATATATAGACTTTTACGTTATATAATGAATTAGTCTATTAAAGGAGTAGTTAAAATGATAATTGATATAACCGGCATAGAGCTTACGCCTGGCAACAACGGCTATGACTGTCTAGGCAACGGACAACACTACGATATTTCAGGCGAACCCATAGAAATTTGCTGCGACGAATGCAACTACTTTCTATGCTGTATAAGCGAAAATTGGCAAGAAATGTGCAAAGAATGCATTGATACTAAATGCCCAAGATGCAAAAAGCCATAAAAAAGGCACCCTCTCGGGTGCCTTTAAGTTGTTACTTAACGGTTACGGTTTTTAATTTGGTCCAACTGCTGTATGCTTTTTTAGAGCCGCTCTTTACCATTGCGCGTACCTGAACATCGTACTTTTTGCCCTTCTTTAACGATTTAATGGTTTTTGTTACGGTCTTTTTAGAAGTATAGGTTTTGGTGGACCATTTTTTAGCTCCTGATACTCTGTAACGAATCTGGAAACCGGTGGCATCAGTAACCTTTGCATATTTAACAGTTATCTTTTTAGAACCTGCCTTAATGGTGGCAGAAGGCTTTTTTAGTACCTTTTTGGCAACTGTTTTTGCATTAGATATGGTTACATTACAAACCGAGCATACAGTTTTGCCGGTGCTACCTGTAGCAAAGTATGTAGCCGCCTTTGCGCCGGTTACCTTGTTTTTATGCGCAATCTTAGCAATTTGGGTTTGGTAAGAATAACCGCAAGTTGTACATCTGTGGTTTGCTGTACCTACTTCTTTACAAGTAGCAGCCTTAACAACGGTTGTAGCATATGATTTGTGGTAGCACACAGCTTCAATTTTTGTTGTTGAAAAGCCATAGTTCGTTTGACTTCCATCGGTTGTCAAACGAATTTTAACAGTATTACCTGCAACCTCTATGGTTTTGCCTGCTAACTCGTCGCCATCGTATTCGCCAATTAAGGTATCGTTAGCATCATAAATGCGAATATAGTCAAACCCTTCTTCTGTGTAGGTATATTCAGAGAAAGTTACCTTAATGAGATTAGCTTTTCTTGTAATAACCCATGTATAATCAAAATTGTTTGCGTAATCATGTGCAGATTCAACTACATTGCTTTGGCTAACTTTACATACACTACAGCTGCCGTTTACAAAATTATGTGTTTCATAATAATCTTCATTGCCAAAATCTTTATAATTTTGATTACATATAACGCACCTATACTCTTTATAGGCAGGACCCAAACAATCTGTATTAACTTTAGAGCTAATCAATGCACCTGGGATATGACCTAAGCAATAGTTATAGTTTCTTTCG
Source organism: Acutalibacteraceae bacterium (assembly GCA_045656265.1). Taxonomy (GTDB): domain Bacteria; phylum Bacillota; class Clostridia; order Oscillospirales; family Acutalibacteraceae; genus UMGS1532. Next base: position 20,541 of record JAZOQV010000079.1, read on the forward strand.
GTTGTTCTCTCGCATACTGTACACTTATACTCATCATACCCATCTTGTGTACAAGTTTGTGTAATTGTTCTATAGTACACATAATTGTGTTCGTAGCTACCATAGTTCCACTCTCTGTATGTATCTCCACATACGGTGCACTCGTACCTTATGTAGCCTTCACCTTGGTTAATGCATGAAGGTGCTACATTTTCGGTTACAACATAATTGTGATCGAAATCGCCATAATAATATTCGTAAACTGTACCGCTACAGTGTAGGCAGGTATAAGTGTTGTAGCCTTCGCCATAGTTAACGCACGATGGTGCAACAGATTCAATTAATGTACCTTTCTCGTGTCCTAATTCATTCCAGTATCTTTCACTGTATTGATAATTTTCACTGCGTTGCCATCCACAATTAGTACACCTATATTCATCGTATCCTTCATTCTCGCATGTAGGTGCTACCGTACGTAAAAACACATAATCGTGATTAAACGTTGGGTCTGTGTGATCGGTTTCAAACATATTATTACATGTTGCACATCTGTATATGCTACATCCCGGCCCACCACAAGTTGCAGGCTTTTTATATAAAAGTGCACCTTTAGTGTGGTCAGGTCTATCATAATCAATTACAGATTGTTTAATTTCTTGACATATGCCGCAATATATATCATAGCTACCATCTTTAGAGCAGGTAGGCGGTACAACATTTGTTTTGCTTATAGTGTTTGCAGTTCCGCCGTAATGGATGGAATAATAGTTGTCATAATTAGGTTTTTCAAACACAACCTGTTGCCATTCTTGCTCTGTGCCCGCGTATACAATTTCTTCGAAGCTATCCCAAAAATAACCAATATATTTTACACTGCTTGGGATGTAGATGTAATTAACCCCATTCCACTCTTCTAGGTCGAAAGCCCCATCTGCGATAGCTTTTGTACCCTCTTTTACTACACAGTAAGCCTCGTTAAAACCTATATATAAACCATCAAAATCGTTATAAGCGCTTATCAAATAATTACCAATGTATAATAAGTTGTTATCCCAGTTTTGTACATTGTTGTAATAGCCCGTATTGTCAAATGCAGATCCACCTATATATGTAACAGAATCGGGAATAGTTATTTCGTTTATCCACCCTTTGTGTCTAAAAACACAGTCACCTATAGCTGTTACTTCGTAACCGCCAAGCGTCTCTGGAATATTAAGAATTCCCTCTTCGTTGTAACCATTGTAGCCTGCGATATATGCAGTTCCATCTTCTAAAACTCCATACTCGTAATCTCCTTCGGTTATAAGATCGGTTGGTGTACTGAAAATATTACTTGCAGCACCTACCAATCCACTGTCTGCCGATGCGCCTATCGTTGCAAACGGGGATAACATCATTACAACGCTAAGCAGAAGTGATAACATCTTTTTTCTACCACTCATCATTTTTCCTTCTTTCTTGAAAATTTATTACCAATAGCCTAGGCGACCGATAATACTAATTAGTTGCCGACTGCACCTCGCAGCACAGCATGCCTAAAAGCACCCAGAAAAGCGGTGATACAAGTACTATGCTGAAGGTGAAAAACGCCTGAATCAAATAGCCTAAAATGGCAAAACTTAAAATTAAAATTTTGGGGTTGGTATAAAGTTTTTTTATGCCCATTATAATTGGCGATACAACCAAGCCTATGTATGAAATCAAACCAAATATACCGCAATTATATAAAATTTGTAAATATTCATTATGTGCAAAATCGTATGTATTGTTGCTGTATGAGGGTGCAAGCTGCTGCGTAAAATCCGAAAACGCCATACGGAACGAGCCTGTACCAAAGCCTATAAATAACCGCTTGCTTGCAAGCATAAAAGTGTATTTCCAAAGGCCTATTCGATTATTGCCATAGTTATCGCGCACCTTGCCGTTAAGCATATTAGAAATTTGCCCCAAAGTGCCGCCTTTAACACCTACTATCTTTAAATAGCAAAGCGAAAATACTACCGCCAATAGCTCTATAAAAAGTACCGCTGCAAATAGATATTTTGTGGCAGTTTGTTTTAAAAAATTATAAATCAAAAGCCTTAGTGCTAGCACCAAAACAGCCGCAATAGTTAAAGCAACCGATATACCGCCAATCTTAAAACTAACACCGCTTTTTGAAAAATTGATATCGAAGGCTAACGAAAGGCTTAAAAGTACTACCGAAAGCACATCTAAAAACCTTAAAAAGTGAGGTTTACTTAGCGCCAATACAGGCAGTGCTATTAAAAGCAATATAAAAAGTGCTACCCTGCCCGATTCTACCGAAATTTCTATTAACAATACTGTAGATATGCCACCGACACAAAGCCATACCGCCTTAAGTAGCCTATTTACCGTAAAAGCAACATACGAAAACATTATAACTGCTATCGCTATTACAAGGTAAGTAGACATAATATCAATGTTGCCTAAAGTTGAAATAAAGTCTTTTTTGAAACTATAAAAATTGCCGTATGGAAAAAAGCCAAACAGATTTACACCAAACATTTGCACAAAACCTAAAACTACCGCTAAAAAGGTGGTTACCAAAATAGTATTTATATGGCAAAGGCTAAAGGTTTGCTCGATACTGAAGCACAAAAACAGCAAGCAACAGAGAAGTAAAACCAAAAGCCCATCGTATCTGCCGTGCCCGAATACAATAATTGATTGACCGTTCCCGTTTGCATAGTTGTTGTAGGGCGAAAAAATGCCTGCAAGTAAATTAAAAAACACATACGCACCTAAAAATATGTAAGGCAGAGTTTTTCTTCGGTTTATATTTAAGTTTACGCCGCCCTCTAAAGCTAGGCTACCCTTTTCAAAGATATAGTAGATTAAAAAAGGTCCCGACAGCAAAAGAAAAGCTATATATTTAGTTTGAGTTATGTTTTTATAAGTTGTAAAAACCAAAAGCACAAACGCCGAAAAAAACAATAGCGAAACTATTTTAGAAACCGTGTTTATTCTTTTGTTAGTACACGCAATTTTTAACTCTTTTTTCAAAATTTCCCACCAACTTAAATTACATATAAATTATAACACACCACCCTATTTATTTGCAATATAAATATACCAATTTTTTAAAAAAACCTCTTGCTAAAATCACTGTTAGCAAGAGGTTTTATTTATATAATGGTGTTTATATCAACTATCATTTTTTTGGTAATTGCATTAAGTTTCCCGTAATCCATCGCTTGTATATATAGCGCCTCTAATCTGTCGTGCGCCTCTTTTGCATCGTTTAAAGCATCGCTTGAAAGATTTAAAAATTCGGCTACAATTTTACGGTTAAAATTAAGCCTTGCTCTTTGCTCGTGCAGACGTTTAACGTCCATAAATCTTCTGGCGTGGATTATTCTTTCATCAGAGGCAATATTATGAAAGCGATTTTTGGTGCAAAATGCCAATCTTAGCGACGGAATTATTATATGTTCTACCTTTGTCTTTGGCTTCATTGGGCAAAAACAACTTATAATTTCATAGCCCTTATTTAATGCCTCGTTTCTTAGTTCGCCCATAATTCTTGCCGATGCGGCGCCAAATTCATCCGAAATTACTATTTTAGTATCCACCATTTTTTCAAGCGTACTGCCATAGAAAATTAAGCCTTTCGGCGTTATGCCGCTAAGATATCTAACCCATTCTATACCCTTTAGTTTTGTCTTTTTAAGATATTTTTTGCTAAGTTTCCTTGCAAATTTTATTGCTTTATCTTCCTGTAACGAAGCATTAGCAACCTCAAAAGTATCCGACAAAACGCATCCCGCTGCCGCAAGATAACTGCCGGCTTTTCTATGAAACTCTTCATTTTCCTTTGTAACTTCAATTATTGATTCTCTGTTATTTATAAGTTTTTTTGCATCCCAACACTCGCCAAGATTTATTATCTCTTCGCAAGCGCCTGGGTATTTTGGCTCTACAATATGTGGTGCCGTGCCGTCTAAAAGCATAACCTTAACGTCGGGAAAAATAACCGCATCTAAAGAATTAGGATCCGAAGAACACGGGCATAAATGACACCGCAACCCTTTGCTTATAAAATGGTCTGCCACCCTTTTCATTAAGGTAGATTTACCCGTTCCTGCTCCACCCTTTATTATGTATGTATGCCACCCGTCGTTTGCCGAAAACGAACTGCTAAAACTCTCGACAAACCCCTTGGGCGAATTCGCTCCAAGAAAAAACATAGGTTGATTTTTAAGTTCACCCATATATTCCACTCCTATAAATTATTCAAATTTGCCTTGCCTTACATAATATGCCGATGTTTTCAAAAAAGTTAATTTGTGTTTTTAATCTTTTCGGTAAAAAATCGTAAATTAAATCGAATTATATAATTTTTTTGCACAAAAATATTACCTTGAAATTATGCATATTGTAGAAATGCAGATTTTTATTTTTTATTTCTTGATTTGCTTTGCTTTTATGCTATTATAAGTACAAAGAGTTCCATTAAGGAGAGGTTTTATGAGCAGTTTAAAATTAGATAATATGAATTTTACACGCTTAGACCTAAGCGAAAAAAAACAGTTTGGTAATAACCTTTTACAAGGAATAAGACCGAAAATTACAAGCCTTGGCGAAGTGCCGGAACACCACGATATTGCAGGCAAATCAAACGATGAAATGCTTGACCTTTTAAGCGATGATAATCATATAGCAAAACATGTTGATTTCTGTAACTTCCCCTTTACCTTTACATACGATTTAGGCAAGAAAACTACAATAGATAACATTCACATTGGCGGATTTGTTGACTACTTTTTGATAGATTTTGAACTCTATGCTTCAAACTGCGAAGAAGAACTATTTTTAGAAGAAAACTTAATTGATACTTTTAAAAGCGAAACGCCTAACGACCTTTTAAAAGCGTGCGACTGGACCTTTAGTGTAAGCGGCAGTTGCAGATACTTTGGCGTAAAAGTTAATGCAGGTTGCCACAAAGATGAGCGCGCAAGAATCTCAAGAATTGCGCTGTTTTCGGATGAAAACAATGTGCGATACTCCTTAAAAAGAATTCTTAATATTGTCAACGATATTGAAGATATTGCGCCCGTGATAAATGGCAAGTTTTTAGGTGAATCTGCTTTCCTTGGCAACGGTACTACAATGCTTGGCGAAACGGTTAAGGCAGAAACCGACCTTGAAATAACATATACTTATGCCGATATTAACTGCGATAAGTTATATCTATTCGGTAAAAATATAACTGTTACAAAATTAGTGGCCGATGGTAAAGAAATAGAATTTTCAAGCAAAGCCGAAAATAGTTTTAACGGCAACTCGCTATATGTTCTTAATTTCAAAAATATCAAAGCAAATACATTTTCTGTATTTATAAACAGCGGTGCAGAGATTGACCAGATTTTTACCGACAGTGAGGTGCGTTTTCTTTCGGTCGACACCTCAAATGTGATAATGAAAGATTTTATTGGAGCAGGTTGTAATGTGTTCCCAACTTTTTATTCGGAGTACGGAAAACGAGTTGGCGCTAATGAAGTTTTCTGGCAGATGGAAAAAGAGCGCATAAAGAAAAGTAAAATACACGCTGTTAGAATGTGGTTTCAAATCGACTGGATGGTAGACACTCGAGAACAGTACGAAAACGGCGATTGGCAATGGAACAACGATGAAATGCAATCAGTTGTTCGCACCTGTAAAGCCTTTCGCGAAGCAGGTACAGAAATTGAACTTAACTTTGGTTGGAAGGTAGGCCGGAAGGTTTGGGATTGGTTCTGCGTTAAGGGGCTTGAAGGCAGACAAAACAGAGGCTCTGCCCCTGCCGACCTTTACAACTACGGCAAGGCACTAACCGCTTGTTTAGAATACCTTATTTTAGAGCATGGTTGCGATAACATTAAATATGTTTCTTTTTATAACGAGCCCTCTATCAGAACCCACCATATTAACTACGACTTTGCTATATGTGGCGATAATATGGCATACTGGGCATCTATGCTTCGATATGCACATTATTTCGTAAACAATTCAAAAGTTGCAGGCATGGTTGAGTTCTGGGCTTGTGAGCAATGTGTTGACTTTGTTGATGCTATGAAGCGTATTGAAATACTTGCAGGCGACTGCTTTACTACACACACTATACACAGATATTTGATGAATTACGATGATATCTGCGAGTGGTATGACAACGATATTATCCCCTCTGCAAACAGCAAACCGATTATACTTTCAGAGTTTGGTAACTGCAACCGCAAAAACATTGGTTGGCAAACCAACCACATTAACAATATTTTGGCAGGTGCTAATCATGGTGTAAACGGCGCTTTTCTTTGGGTTATGTCGGGTCAGCCTCTTGTGGACCCTTGCAACTGGATTCACGCACAAAACTCTCTGGGCGGAATCGATTACGAATATTCTCATTGGAACTATTTACCTAATGCCGAAAGTCTTAACGACGTTGGCGAAAGTTTTTACGAGTTATCACTTTTATACCACTATATTCCAAAGCACGCCAACGTATTAAAAGCCACGCTCGAAAACAATTATACAGATACCCGTGTAAATGCTTTTTATAAGGACGGAGAATACACCTTCTGCGTTGAAAGCCAAGGTTTAAAGGGAACCGACATTAAGATAAAACTTGATAAGGCAATAAATAAAACCCTTTATAAGTACGTTTATAAAAGACACGAAAAGGGCGAAGGTAACCTTACAGTTCCAACCTGTTGCGGCACCTTCACGATTAGCGATACCCTTTGCGATAAAATGGATACCGATTACAGTTTTGTGGTTTACTCTACAATTAAACCTATAAGACAAGTGCTTATGGATAACGTTGATATTCGTGTTCCCGTTGGCACAAAAGAGGTAGAGATTAACGCAAAAGTGGTTGACTGCGATTATAACGCTGAAGTTAAGTATGAAATTACAGAGTCTTTGATGGACGGCGCTATACTTCAAGATAAAACCCTCTTTATTCCTGATGGTGCTAAAACGGGCGATATGCTAGCAATTAAAGCATCTATCGAAACCGGCGAAAGCGGTTTAACGATTGTAAGACTAGTTTAACAAAAAAACGCGATAGCGGATTAAATCCTCTATCGCGTTTTTATTATATCAATTCTATTTTAATTTCGGTTATAATACCCGATTCATTGGCGGTTACGGTAAGTTTTGCCTCCCCTTTATGTATGTAAATATACTTGGTTTTTCCGCCTTTTTTCTCTATACTTGTAAAATTATCTTTGCCGAATGTGTTTTCTAGATTATACGTGGTTGAGCCTACCCTACAACCATTTGCCAAGGTTAAATCCAACTTAACATCGGTGGTGCTTTTAACCCCGGTAACATAACAGTTTTCTACGCTTGTTGGGTAATTCGCTATGTTTTTAACTCCTAATGTAAGGGTGCGGTTTGCGGCGGTTAATTTTACCGCATCTTCTACCGTTGCATTGGCGGGTATGTACCCCCCACTCTCTGCAACCTTTATCCACCCCGCTTTAATCATTCTGCTAACGGGTAGCGGCATTGTATAGGTTGTTCCGTAAAGATAAAATGTAAAGTCTGACAGTTCATTTGATAAATATTCGGGGTCTTTATATGCCTTTACCTCTTTGGGCGTCTCATTTGAAAATTCAAGGTCTTCGGGATTAACTATTCTATAATAATAAATCTCGTGTAGTCCGCCATCTTCGAACCCTAACTTTGCCCCCTCTAATTCCGTCCCGTAAATTAAAGTATCAGCGGTGGTTTTATCTGCGCTACCATACTTTTCTGTTACACTATTCATTGACGCACCGAAACTTATATCTTTTGGCAATTTTAGTTGAACGTTTCGCTCTACGCTAGATACTACACCGCACACGGTGCAATCGGTAAGCTCTTTTTCCGTATCACTTAAATTGGCGATATAAACCTCTGTTATGTAATCGCCGTCGTTAACCTTATAAATGCTATACTGCCCCGCCTTTAGAGTAGCGTTTTTAAGGCTACTGTCAAGCGTGAATCCTAGCGTTGCAAAGTCGCTATATCCGAGCGGAAAGCAAAACACCTTTCCATTTATTGCGGCGGTATAATCCGAAAGGCTTTCTCCCATTTTAGCCTTGCTTTCATCAAGCGGGAAAGCAACAGCTTCTTCCATCTCTGTGTTCTTTGCACATCCACAAAGCAAGATAAAAAAAGCTAGACATATTGCTAAAATCCTTTTCATATTTCAACTCCTTGAAAATAAATAATAAGCAGGAGTAATCCCGCTTATTATTTTACTTCATATAATTTTCTTTTTCAAGACCCAAGAGTTTATAGGTTTTTTCTTAATTATACCAAAGTTCTCCATATTCTTTCTGCCATCTATATTCTTCTTCGTTATAAATCACACCGGCATTGCTACCATTTTTTTGCCACTGTACTTTATCTAAAAAGGCAGAATTTTTGTTTATATAATTTTCAAAATAACTATATGCCAATTCTTTTTCAAGGTTAAAACTCTCTATATTAAACTTGTCAGCACGGCGATATTTACCTTTTTTATCTATATTGTACATATCGTCAAAAATCTCTATTAAATAATGCATCGTTTCGCTATACTGCTCATTTATAGCACCTATTTCTTTTTCGCTTTCCGCCAAATGCCTTTCAAGTTTAATTAGATATTTTGCCGACACATAACCATTTTCACTCATTGCACTCAGGTCAACAGTTTCTAGTTTTCCCGAGATATATGCTTCGGTATTATACGCCGATACTAGCCTGTTTGTACCAACAAAGCCAAGGGTGGTTAAAAGCACCAAAGCTACCATAATAGCAGGACGAAATATGGTGATTTTTGGGGTTAGGGTACGCAGTAGAAATACTATGCAAATTACAAACAAAAACACCAAAAACACACTTGTTAGTATTCTTAATTCGGTCATGCCAAAGCTACCGATATAAAGCACCATTTTAGCAATGGCAGTTATTATAAGTAGCATTGTAAACACACCGACAAACCACAAAAAGAAACGTATTATTTTATCCTTTTTTGTGCCTGTTTGTTTTATAAAGAGTAGGCTACTGCCCATTATCAAAAAGTTTATAACGGCAATGGCAGAAATTTCGAAAAATCCGCGACGGGCATACTCTGCAACGGTAAACGCCTCTGGCAGAATTCCGTGCAGTCCGCTAAATATATAGGCAAGTTGTGAAAATAGATAAACCAAATAGCATACTGAAATTGCCGCTAAAAATGATATGGCATATAACCCATCAATTTTGTTTCCCTTTAAACCATTTTTAAAATTGAAATTATCTTTATAATTGCGATTAGAGAAAAAGTACGAAAAAATTATGGGCGAAATTAAAATTCCTAATGTGAATTTTAAAAACCAAAGCAAGATGTCCTCTGAAATACTTTTAAAAAGGTTTTCAAACGCCGCATCGGATGAAACAAGCAGCGGAAGTACCACCGTAAGAACCGGAACCGCGCAAAGAAATCCAATTAGTAATTTTTTATAGCTTGCACCATTTTTAACCCTACTTGGTATAATTGCCTTTGTGCTTTTACTAAGATTTTCAAGTGTTGTAGCAAAGGTTGAAGCAAAAACTATAGGCACAATCCTAAGGTCGCCAAGTGCTTTCGAGCCACGATTAAGGTAATAAAAGTATGCTGAAATGCTAAGGAATAGCAGCGAAAACAGGGCAATATTAACAAGCAAATTTGCTGTTAGCGAGAAAACCAAACTGCCTAAAGAGCATACAATTAACAGCAATATCCCGTTAAAACCTATTTTGATATTTTTTCTTTTTAGGTATATCGTACCCGTTGTAAGCAAAAGCAAATTAGTAATCGTCAACCCTAAGTTGAAGCCGCCCCAAAGCCCCATACTTACAAAAACCATGCCAATAATAACCGCTGCTATGGCCAAAAAGCAGTTGCGTTTTGACTCGTTATTACAAGAATTATTCTTTTCCACTAAATTGCCCCCTTACTTACCAGACTTAAATTTTAGTATATCTCCCGGTTGACAATCAAGCTCGCGACATATACTTTCCAAGGTAGAAAAACGCACTGCCTTAGCCTTACCGGTTTTTAAAACCGAAAGATTAGCGTTGGTAATCCCCACCCTTTCAGCAAGTTCGCTTAGCCCAATTTTCCGCTCCGCCATTATAACATCAAGGTCAACAACGATCATTTTTCCACCTCTTATATCGTTAAATCGTTTTCGCATTGCAGTTCTACTGCCGACTGCATTACATTTTTCACAACCCTTAAAATGAGTCCAACAAAGCCTGCTGCAACGGTAATAAAAATTAAACTGTAATAAACGTATGCACCCGCAGCACACATAAGGGCTACCAAAAAGCAACACCACGAAATTACGCGTAAAAACAACACGTTTTCACCGATAAACAATTTTTCTGCCTTGATATTAAAAAGCATTTTTATTAGTGCTACTAGTGCCACAAGCCCTAAAATTGCCGATGGATAATAGCACATAAGCACCGTTTTTGTTACAAGAGCCACCGCTTCTTGTGAAAAACCACGCCAATTACCGAAATACATACTTGCCAGTTGCGGCATTGTAAATAGCGTTACAATTAACACCAATGCTACCGCAAAACAAACTACAAGCGAAAGAATTACAGATTTTTTTGAGTTCCACATTATGTACTGCACCCCTTTGGTAAAGTTTTACTTTAACTTTATATTAACATTTTATTTACTGTTTGTCAATACTTTTTTATCGAAAAACGATAATTTGTTTGTTTTAAAATACGCCCATTGCAAATAAACAATGGGCGGCTTAGATTATTTGTTTTACTATTCTTTTTCGCGCTTGCTTATTCTTAACACCATAATAAACCAAAGCACAGCCATTACCTGCACTACCGTTGCCACAAGCCAGATAAGATGTATGCCGTGTATGTTTATACTTACGTATATGCTTAGCGCAACCGACCATATTATACCGCTTATACTTATAAACTGCAGTATCTGATTCCACCAAATACACGCAAAAACAGTAAAGATTATTGCGGTTACCGGTATTGCATATATAAACGCTAGCTCTGCGCTTTTTACGGGGTCAGGAAGCATATTTAAAACCATAAACACAAGTAGTGCTACAAGCCACGCAACAGCTACCGAAAGAAGCGGAATTATAACGTGCTTTCTTCTGATATGCTTATGCCTTTTTGGCTTACGTACCGACACTAGATCGTTAATTGTAATACCATAAAAATCGGCAATTGTTTTAAGAACGAAGGGGTCGGGCAAGCCCTCTCCTCGCTCCCATTTTGAAACCGACTTGTCAGAATAATTTAACTTTTCGGCAAGTTCCAGTTGTGTTAGATTATTAAGTTTTCTATATGCAGCTAGATTATTTGAAACAACTTGACGAAATTCCTGCTCGCTCATTACTGCCTCCATAATTAAAATCTTTTACACAATTATACACCATTTAAAAGGTTGTTGCAAGCAAAAATACCAAACTACAGACCTAAACCAAATGTTACCCTTGTAAAATGCAGATAAGTAATGTATAATAATATATTATTGTAGAAAGGTGGGTGCTTACTTGGAGTCTTCGGCTTTATTCAAAACCGTAAAAAATTGGCTTAATGCGCAGAACATTATTATAATGTTGGCGATTTCTTGTTTTTTGCCTTTTGTTTTTACCGCTATTATTACTGTGATAGCACTTTTGCTTATAGCATTTACCCCCGAATTTCAACGTGGGCTTTTAGATTTTCGAGGCGCTCTTTTAATACCTGCTTTTTGCGCATACGCCTTTTTAATTGCCTTTCTAAATAAAAATATTTTGGGTGTAATCGTAGCCCCTGTTTTCTTGGGCATTTTGATTATATACTGCTTTGTTAGAAGATTTATAAACCGCGAAACCATTAACACCTGCTATACCGCTATTTGCGCTATGGTATTCCCCGCTTTTGTCCACGCGGTTATTGAGACTATGACCGCACCAAAAAGTGATGAGGTTTACCGTTGCACTGCTTATTTTGGCACCGCTAACTATTTTGGCGCGCTTATGGCAGTAATCATAATTATCTGCGCGCATAAGGTTGTATCGCACAATGGCAAAGGCTTATTTTACTACATAGTTGCTTTCACAGCACTAGTTAATATTTACCTTTCGGGTAGCCTTTTCGCTATTATTGAAGTGGTGGTCGGTGTTGCAATATATCTGCTTTTAACTAAACACTATCGCCTGTTTTGTCTTATGGTAATCGGCGGTTCTCTTGGAATTATGCTTATAACTACCCTACCAGAACTTTTACCAAGACTTTCGGAATCGGGTAGTGCCACCGGGTACAGAGTTCATATTTGGGGTATTATAATTCGCGAAATAAAACTTCATCCATTCTTTGGCAAAGGTTTTATGAGTTATAATATCATAAAAGACTTATACGAAGGCAGTTACAACACAGTTCACAGCCATAACCTAGTGCTAGACAGTATGCTTAACTTTGGCATCTTCGGAACACTTTTGTTAGGCTCAATGCTTTATCACATTATACGTCGCGTGGTTAGAGTTTATATGAGGGATACAAATAGCGAACTTGCAGCAATCGCACTTGCCGTTTTGGCAGCAATTATCTCTCACTCTTTTACCGATATAACATTTTTCTGGATACAAACCGGTGTGTTCTACGTAATCGTTCTAGGCTCTATCGGTCCCGATGAAAAGCGCCTTAACCTTACGCACGACACACTTATTCGCGGTAGATACCGCATCTAGATAAAAATTAAGGAGTTAAATTATGAAAAAAATCATTACCATCTTTACCTGCTTGCTTTTAACACTAACACTACTCTGCGGTTGCGGTAAAAAGGACACATCCTCTACTAATACCGAAACTGCAAGCACCGTAGAGGTAGACGGAGTTACCTTAACCGCTTATAAAAACGTAGCGATTGATTGGGAAAGCACATCCAACTCTCAACTTCTTGAATCTGCCTTATCAGAGGGCGAATCAAGCGTTAACAAAATTACCGACCGCGCAGTAAAGAACGGCGACACCACTAATATTGACTTTACGGGTTATAAAAACGGAATTAAGTTTGATGGTGGAGAAGCGCAAGGTTATGAACTAGTTATCGGCTCGGGCTCTTTTATAGAGGGCTTTGAAGAAGGCCTTATTGGTGTAATGCCGGGCGAAACCAAAAACCTAAACCTAACCTTCCCTGAAAATTATAGTAGTGCAGAACTTGCCGGTCAAGCGGTTGTTTTTAAGGTAAAGGTTAATTACATTGCAGAAAAAACCTACACCGACGAGCATAAACTTACCGCTAAAAAAAGCGTTTTCCAAAACGCGCTTATAAACCACGTTGTAGAAAATTCTAAAACCGGCACACTACCTCAAAAAGAAGTAGCAAAATACGTTGAAAAATACCGCGATTTATACACCCAAAGCGCTACTGCTAACGGTTTTGAAAGTTTAGATGCCTACATTACAGCCGTTGGCGAAACAAAAGAGGGTTTTGAGAAAATTTTAAAATCCTCTGCCGAAACACAGGTTAAAACCGAACTTGTTATAAAAGCTATTGCGAAGGAAGAAAACATCAAGGTTGAAGAAAGCGAGTATAAAGAATCGGTTAAAAACTACGCATCTACTTATAGCACCACCGAAGAAGAATTTGTTTCTGCCAATGGCGAAGATTATATAAGATTTGTAATTTTGCAAGAAAAGGTCGGCAAGTTTTTAACCGAAAACTCCGAATGTAAATAAAAGCATAATTAAAACGCCCTTTTTCAAGGGCGTTTATTTTTTAATCATTTTCTAAAATTATTTTACGGGTTTTTACTATATCGGTTACATTAAGTACCGAATTTTTATCAACATCGGCGGCGACTATGCCAATTCCAATGTCTTTTTCGCTTGTTACTGCCTCAAGACTACAGATTATATCGGTAACGCTTACCACAGTGTTAAAATCGGTATCCCCCGCATAATATCCGTTAAATGTTACTTCATTGCTTTCTCCACGCCATGAAATAGATGCCGTATTTTCTCCAAAAGCAATTGGAAGATGCGTAACAGTCGCTCTTTCTATCGTTTCGCTAGTGCCGTCGTCATATATAGCCTGCGCTAACAAATGCGTGTTAACATCAACCGTTCTATACAGTTTATCAATCTCTCTAGTGAAAGCCACATCAAATTGTTGAATGTTTTTCCATGCTTGTAGTTGAGGGATTGAATTATTATCGCTAGGTAAATACCAAGTAGAAATTTTGTCAAGACTTGCGTTACGCATCTCTTCAACCGTAACCTCGCTAGCTTTCATTTGGCCTTTTGTAGATGCAACCGAATATGTATCTTCCAAATAGTAGTTATCTCGGCTTTCGCCCTTAAAACTACCAATTATCGCGCCAGACGCAATACTTGCCATTTGAGAGGTAAAGGCGCCTCCCGAAAAGTTTGCTTTAGGAGAAATTTTACCGGCATTGCAGTTATATAAAATTTTTGTTGTAATACCATTTGCCTCTCCTATTGACCCTGCTATTCCGCCCAGACACATTGACATATCAGATTCGGCTTTTATCTCGGCCGAATTAAAACAGTCTTGTATGACTGATGCGTTCCCAACAATACATCCCACTATACCGCCGGCATATACACCGTTTTTTGATAAGGCCTCAATATTTCCGTTGTTTCCGCAACCGAAAATCTTACCACCATTTTCTCCGGCAATACCGCCAAGCATTATCGACTCGCTATTTTTGCTTTCATATTTTATATTTACATTACTTAAAACTTTATTGACTGTTGCGCCTGATGTTACGGTGCCAACAATACCGCCCATTCGGGTATAGACTGCAACACTTGGATTTTGTAAGTTTATTTCGCCTTTAACGAAGCAATTTAAAATTTTCCCTCTACCACCGGAACTGTACATTGTACCTGCAATAGAGCCTGCACTAAGATAATTACACTTGGTAACCACCATGTTTACATTTTCCATTATAAGATTTTTAATAGTGCCATTATTGCTACTAAAAAGACCTAAATAAAGTGTAGAATGCGACGTGGCATTTGATTTTAACATGATGTTTTTAATAGTATAACCATCACCATCAAATTCGCCAACAAATGCCGCAGAAACTCCACCACTACTAGAACAACCTATCGGGCTAAAGGTTTCGCCCTCGTTAAAAACTATATCAGCACCCAAACGATAGTTACCATAAATTTTACCGTTTTCATCAATATTATTACGGATAGCGTTTAACTGCTCTACGGTTTTAATAATGGTTACGTTTTCGCTATCTGTGGCATTAACACCAATATTCGCGCATGTTATTAAAATTACCAAACTTAAAAGAAGAGAAATTGTGCGTTTGGAAACAAATAGCATTTTGGAACTCCTTTATTTTTATATTAGTCCTTGTTTCTCCATACATTGATATAAAATTTCGCGTTTTTTATGGGACATTGGAACAAGTGGCAAGCGAAGACTATCTTCGCAAAATCCCATTTTTGCCATGGCTGCTTTTACAGGGATTGGGTTAACCTCAGAAAACAGTGCATTAACAAGCGGAGTTAACTCCATTTGCAATTTTGCTGCTTCTGCAAAGTTACCCTCTAATGCCAAGTGGCACATTTTCGAGGTTTTTTTAGGTAGTAGGTTCGAAAGCACAGAAATAACACCTACGCCACCCATAGACATTATAGGAACTATCTGGTCATCGTTACCTGAATATATTCCTAGGTTGTCGCCAACAAGTGAAAATGTTTTTACAATCTTACCTATATCTCCATTAGCCTCTTTAATACCCACTATTCGTTTGTTGTTCTGCAACGCCTCATAGGTTTCAGGCTCAATAGCGACCCCCGTTCTTGATGGCACGTTGTAAAGAATTACGGGTTTATCGCTACTATCCGCAATTACGTTGAACATCTCAATAAGACCTTCTTGGGTCGTTTTATTGTAATAAGGTGTGCAAACAAGCATACCGTCGCACCCAATTTTATTGGCTTCTTTAGTCATCCATACGGCGTGTGCAGTATCGTTAGAGCCTGTGCCTGCAATAATTGGCACCCTCCCCTTTGCAAATTCGACTGCTTTTTTTAGCACTTCACAATGTTCAGTGTCATTAAGGGTGGCTTTTTCGCCTGTTGTACCGCATATTACAAGTCCGTCTATACCCTCACTGATTTGCCAATCTATAAGCCTTTTTAAAGCATCAAAATCAACTTTGTTATCCTTAAACGGTGTAATTAGTGCGGTGGCGGCGCCACGAAACAATAAGTCTTTCATATAATGCCCCCTTTATAGTTATGTGTTTACTAAACACTCTAAAATATATGCATTAAGGTTTACCCTTAAAACTAAAAGGCAAACTTCTCTAACTACATTTTAACATAAAAAACGCCATCTGCCAACCCCCGAAATTTTACCTATACCATAACCTAGCAAAAAGCAAGCAAGACACCTATTTTTTGCCGCTACATCTTGACAAATAACCGACTTTGCGGTAATATACTAATTGCACATATTGTGTGTTTGATTATTACAAACGCCCTCTTAGTTAAATGGATATAACAAACCCCTCCTAAGGGTTAGTTGTGAGTTCGATTCTCGCAGAGGGTGCCAAAAAAGAACGAAGCAATTGCTTCGTTCTTTTTTTATCCAAGCCGACAGGCTTGGTATATCATCACGACGTAGTCGTGTATATCGTCGCCGTAGGCGTATATCATCACGCGTAGCGTGTATTTCTGTCGGCTTGATGATATACAAAACTTCGTTTTGATGATATGCAATTCCTAACGTAATTGATGATATACAACGGCAAGCCGTTGATTTTTCGCCGTGTTTATGCTATAATAAACTTAAGGCGGTGAGCGAATTGAAAGAGTTTTGTGAAATGCAAGCTGATTATATAGACAAACATTATAATGAACATAGAGGTATTTTAATTAAAAAATACCGCAACCTTTTTGGTAAATATGTTTTTGTTATTGACGAGAATAAAAAAACCTCAAAAATCTATGTTGGTAAATGTATTTATGAAGATACAAAATTGGGAGCCAAATTAACTATTGGTGAAATAGAGCGTAAGCTTATCAATATTCGACCTGATATTTGTAAAAATATCGATATATAGTTAAATAATAAAGAAAAATAGGGTTTAATACCAATTCTATTTTGAGTATTACTTAAAACCAATCACCTAGAGTCGAACTAACGACTATAAAATCAAAATGCCCTGTTCGTATTTTATGGACGGAAAGCCAAAAAACAACTGTCATCTTTGATGGCAGTTTTTTATCTCAAGAGAATCGAACAGGGCAATTGCTTGCAATAAAAACAGTCCGGTGGACTGTTTTGGTGCCCGCGTGCGTGCCACAAGCGGTAGCGTAGTGGGCGATTCTCGCAGAGGGTTCTTTTTATTGACAAAAATTATACTTCGCGTTATGATGTATTATGCTAAAGGAGGTTGTGTAATGAAAAAAGCAACAAAAGTTTGGCTTGTTATATCAACTGTGCTAATAGTTATTGGCGCTATATTGTTTGTGGCAGTGATGACAAAATACAACTGGGATTTCACTAAACTAAGCACTGCAAAATATGAAACCAATGTATACGAAATCAAAGAGGATTTTAGCCATATTTCTATAAACACAGACAGTGTGGACATTACCTTTGCGCCTTCAAGCAACGGCAAATGCAAGGTGAATTGTTATGAGGAAACAAAAGCAAAACATTTAGTTAAAGCCTCTCACGATACACTACATATTGAACTAGTTAATGAAAAAGAATGGTATGATTATATTAGCATTAACTTTAACTCGCCTAAAATAACTATTTATCTGCCAAAAGCGGAGTATAATTCACTTAAAATTTGCGAGGACACAGGCGATATAGAAATACCTAATGATTTTAAATTAAACGACGTAGATATTTCGTTAAGCACGGGTGACGTTAACTTCTCTGCTATGGCTAGTGGACTAGTTGAAATCAAGACCAGCACGGGCGATATATCTCTTAAAAAGGCTACTGCCGATAAGCTAAATCTTTCGACCTCGACGGGCGATATTTCGATTGCCAACACCAATTGCCTAGGCTATGCCGATTTTAGCGTTACCACAGGCAAAACCACCTTAACCGACTTTAAATGCAAAAATCTTAATTCTAGCGGCGACACGGGAGATTTATTTTTAAACGATGTAATTATCTCCCAAGAGTTGTCGGTTATAAGGGATACAGGCGATATAATTTTTGATGCATCAGACGCTAATGAAATTTTCATAGAAACCGACACAGGTGACGTTAAAGGCACTTTGCTTACGGATAAGGTTTTTATTACTGAAACCGACACAGGCAGTGTGAATGTTCCAAAAACGGTAAGCGGTGGAAAATGCGAAATCAAAACCGATACGGGCGATATAAAAATTGCGATAAAATAACAAAAAACACTTGGCGCTTGCCAAGTGTTTTCTTTTTACATAACTATTTTTTTAGGTGTCATTTTATCGCCGTAAATAGCACCCTCGTCTGTATTTTTATAAGTGCAAACCCTTATATAATAGGTTTTACCCTTTTCTAAGCCCTTGTGAATATAGGTCAAATCTTTGCCCGACCATACCTTTTTAAAACCACTATTTTGTTTACGGCTTACATAAACTATATACTTATCTACGCTTTTATCTTTTTTAATATTTATTGTAACCGTGCCGTTTTTCTTATTACGCTTAGTTTCGAAAGTAGTGTTGCTTATTTCGGTGTTAGTCTTTTTAACGTCCGAGAAGTCGCTATAATACTTTTTGCCGTTTACGGTTATATATGAGCGAATTTTATAATAGTAATGTGTACCCTCTTTTAGTTTTTTGTTGGTATACTCGTAGGTCCAGCGGTCAGGGCTTTGGTAGACACACTTATACGTGCCATCCTCTTTGGTTGCCCTATAAAGTTGGTACTTTGTAGCATAATCTGAATGTGTCCAACTAAGCGTAACCTGCTTTAATTTCTGACCTTTTACCTTTTTTAGTTTTGGCGTTTGTGGCACTATGTTAAAGGTTTTCTTAATGGTTCCACTAACGCGGCTACCCTTTGCTTTTATGGTTACGGTTGCCTTGCCAAAGTTAACGTTATTTTTGTAACTAACCGTATAATCCTTGCCACTTTTTAGGGTTGTGCCCTCTAGTTTTACTTTAAGCGACAGTTTCCTTGCAGAGCCGGTATGTACCTTGTTTTTAATACCCGTTATGGTAGCAGATGAAAGTTTTGCTTTTGTTATTTTAAAATTAAAACTTCTACTACCCGAATAGTTGCCAATACCCGTTACCATAAGGCTTGCTGTGCCTACGTTTTTATTGTTTTTATAAGTGATGGTATAATCTTGGCCGTACTTTAAAGTTTTATTATCAAGCACTACCTTTACCTTTTTTTGTGGCTTAATATACGCGCCTGTGTATCGCTTACTATCGGTAGCGCCCGTAATTTTAGCGTTGCTTATAGGCTTTGCAACTATATTAAACTCTCTTGTAGCAAACAGTTTGCCCACGTATTTGTTTATACCCGAAATTGTAGCAAAACCTTTGCCAACGTTTAGGTTGTTCATATACGTAACTGTGTAATCTACACCCTCTACAAGAAGGTTGCCAAATTCGTCATACATCGGGTATTTTGGTGTTATCGGCTCGCCTGTATAGACAAACACATTATTGCTATAATCCTTAAAAGCAACGTTCATATCAACGTCGCCCTCGATACCTGCTACCCTACCGTCTGAACGGAACTGCCATATATCGACGTCGCTATATATCTCGGGCTTTTCGGTAACACTGTAATCCTCGCTTGCCCTATCGGTTTTAAGGTACTGCGCGCGCCAAATATCTGCGCCTGCCAACTCAATTTCCTCGCGGTAAATATGTTCTTCAAACCAATTTCGATTAGCGTAAACACCAACGGGATAACCCGCATCTTTAATAACCTTTATAAACGCCAAGCACATATCGGTTTTCTTGCGCTTTGTAAAATCTGCTTGACTTTCGTCCTCTATATCAAAGAATATAGGATATTCTAACCCCGCTGCGCGATTTCCTAACGTATTAAGAACTTGTCTAGCATCATCTTCAGCCTCTTTAACGCTTAAAGCATAAGAATAGATATAAACGCCAAGTTTGATACCCTCTTTTTTAGCGGCGGCAAAGTTTTGCTCAAATTTAAGGTCAGTTTCGCCCGAATATCCTAGGCGAAGTATAGCAAAATCTACACCATATTCTTTTACTGCTTGCCAGTTAATATCTGCTTGCCATTGTGAAACGTCTATGCCGTACTCGAGCGCTTTTGCGTTTTCGCCCTCTTTTCTGAGAGTGAATTTTGAAGTTTGCCATTGTTGGTTTAAAGCATCGGCTTTATAGGTCTGCAACACAACCTTACCGCTATCGTTAATAGCAAGGCAAAGGGTTGGAGCATTTACAGGATGTATTGTATAATTACCCGTGGCAGTCGCTACAAATTTCCACTGTGTTATTGGCGCGCCATTGCTTAACTGCAAGGTTATCTGAGAGTTTTCGCTAAGGCTTGCAGGTGCTAGAGTATGTACGGTTGACTTGGCGGGCTCTATTAAAAAATTATTGCCCAACTTTTTAACCTTCATTACAATATTAACCTTGTCTATACCAAAAGCCGCCGCATTCATATAATTGCCCAAGGCATCTTTATTGTCGTTTAGTGATAAATACCTCGCTGTTTTTGCGTTTTTGAAATAAACGGTATCTATAAACTCTGCGCCCTCTGCCGCGTATACATTTAGCGGTAGTGCGCAAATGATAATTGAAACTACTAAAATAATTGCCGAATTTTTGCTTAATATCTTTTTCAATGTTCGTCTCCTTTCAATTCACTATACATCTACACTTTAATTCTAACAAAAAACTGCTGTAAATTCAACCAAAACAAAGATATAAGAAAAATTTAACAAATTATATCGTCTAACTTGTATATTCTATAATTATATCGTGCAGTTACGTTATCTTTTTTGCTATAATCAACACCCAAAACTGCGGGTGCAGATTGCTTGCCCACAAGTTCTGCCACTTCGTTAGTGTAAATTATAGTGGCCGCGGCAGTAGCGCCAAGATTTTCTCTTACAAAGGTTTTAGCGGCTTTCAAATTATTATCTTTTACTTTTAATATTTCGGGCAGTTTGCCATTTTTCTCGGCAATAAGTTTGTCCACCGCCAATAAATCACGCAAAACTTCTTTGCTTGCTACACTTTTTTCTATTAGATAATTGTAGAGCACACCAACGTAATCGTTTAAGGAAATATTCTCTTTTATCGCCATTTTATTGCCCATCTCAAAAAAGAAATCAAATGGGTTTACGCCTACCTTTTCCATTAGGTATTTAAGGGTAAATTCAAACCTACCGCTTCCATACACGCGGTCGAAAGCATCTTCCATATTTTGCAAAGAAATTACTTCGCTTTCGGTTAGCCAAGGCGTTTTTGTAACGGTGTATGGTGCTTTTTCGGAAAATTCGCAAGGGTATTTTTCTGGGTTTTCGCGCATTGGCGCACCGTAAAGTAATTTTAGAAATCCTAATTGCAACATATCAGCATTAAGATTGTATGCTATATTAAACGAATCTCTGAAACTCTCCAAATCCTCATACGGCAGACCTGCAATCAAGTCGATATGTATATGCATATTTCTTAACGCTACTAATTTTTTTATATTGTTTTTTAGTTTTTCAACATCTGTTTTGCGGTTTATTGCCTCTAGTGTTTTAGGGTTAAACGACTGCATACCGATTTCTAACTGGATAAGTCCTTTTGGCGCAGAACTTAGCAAATTTATTGCCTCGTCGTCTAATATATCGCCTGCTATTTCGAAATGAAAGCAAACGCCTTTTTGGATTTCTTTGCCGTGGTTTTCTATAATAAAGCGCCAGATTTCTTTTGCACGCGCAAGGTTAGCGTTAAATGTTCTATCTACGAATTTTACGGTTTTAGTGCCACTTTTGCTTAAAAGCACTATATCGCGTTTTGTTTTTTCTATATCAAAAAATCTAACACCGCCGCACCTACCCGAAAGGCAGAAAGCACAGCTGTATGGGCAACCTCTACTACTTTCGATATAGCAAATTCTGCCGTTAAGATTTTCTAAAAATGCATCGCTGTAAGGGGTTGGTGGCTCGTCTTTTTCGATGTTCGGCTCTGCAATTACGGGTTTATTATCCTCTTTATAACTAACACCGCTAATACCACTCAAACTCTCGCCTTTATTTATGGCGTTGCAAAGCAAGGCGAAAGGTTTTTCGCCCTCGCCCGACACAACAATATCTACAAACGGATACTCTTTCAAAACGCTCTCTGCCCTATAAGACACTTCAGGGCCGCCTAGAACAATAATTAAATCGCTTAATTTTTCTTTTAGCGCTTTAGCTAATTCCAAAGTTTTGTCCACATTCCAAATATATGTACATAAACCTATTACTTTCGGGTTTAGTTTTAATATTTCTTCAAACGGATAGGAAATTTCGCGGTTGATGGTGCTTTCAACAACGCTACAAATTGTATTATTACAAAATTTATCTACGCCGGCTTTAAGGCACCAAGGCGCTAAAGAAGCGTGTATGTATTTTGAATTAAGGCAACATATTACCGCTAGCATTTCCCTACTCCTTTTTTGAATCTATTCTACTGCTTAAATATACAATAAATTAGCGAATTTTTCAATAGTTACATTTTATGTAACGAAATAAAACCCCGACTCTAGTCGGGGCTTTTGTTAAGCAAACACTATAATCTGTGTTTGCTTAGGGTATTATTACGGTGCAGGGATTTTCTATCTTTTCGCCCTCTAATTTATTTAGAGAACAAATATCCTCGGGTGCCGAGTTATAGCGTTTTGCAATTTCCCAAATCTCTTCGCCTTTGTCTGCAAAATATACTACTATAGGCGCTTTTTTAGTTGGAATTTCACCCTCTTCCAAGACTGCTACTTCGGTAATAACATCTTCTTTCCTTTGCCTATAATACTCTACTACAATTAAAAGTTCTATTCGGGCTTCTAATTTGCTATCGCCCGCTATTGTATAGGCTTTTGAGGCGGTTTTTGCCGTTACCTCGGCAGAAAGTCCTTGCATATCCGCCTCAATATTATGTTTATATTCAAAGTCTACCGCACGCTCATAATACTGCGGCTCACCCTCTGCATCTCGCAGTAAAATGCAAATAAGCACCGTGCCAAATGACACCAAAACGCCATCTTTTATTTTAACACCGTTAATCTTTTCCTCGCACCACATATCTATTACACTGCCGAAACTGTTTTCGGAAAATTCAAGCATTTTTTTGCATAAAAATCGCTCGCTATGGGTAGATTCAAGTTTTTTAAAGGCAACCATTTTCTTATCAAAAGTGATTGGCTTTTCGGTATTAAAAGCATCGTAAATTAGCGGTAGGTCATTATCGCAACTAACGAGTGTTTTTATGCAAAGCTTGGTTTCAAAAGAGAAGCTTTTACACTCGCCCGATATATTAGTTCTAGGCTTTAAAATACTAGACATAACGTCAATTTTAGCGCTGCACTTACAATCCTCGCCTTCTGTTACAACGTCCATTATCTGATTAAAGGGGATTTTGTTTTCATAAACCTCGGCGTTGCCCTCGGTTGTGCAGTAAAGGGCATTTATTACGAGATCGCCTTTTATTACCGCCTTTGAGCCTATTAGTTTGCACTCGTCAATAACTGCTGAAACGTCGTTCCTAAGGATAGAAAGTATATTGCCCTTGCCCAAAGCCAATTCTAACTCTTCTTCTATAACCACAATTTTTTCGGTTGTGCTTATGGGGTTAGTTGCAGGGCAAAAACCTCTTTTTAAGTGCATACATTTAGCGTCTATATCGGTAATAATGTCGGTTTTGCGACACCCGGAAACGCTAACTTTCAAAGCAACAACGCCATGAACGTCTACCTTTTTGGGCGTTATGGGTCGGCAGTTAAGATAATCCGTACACGCAGTTACCGTTACGTTGCAATCCTCGCCTTCGGCTTTTAGCGATATGTTTTTCTGAAACGGGACTTCTTGCTCGAAACTGCAAATTTTCTTATTATCATCACAATAAATAAGGGTTATTGCCGCAACTCCATCGACAATAAGGCTATCCCCCGTTACCGATTTTGAGAATATTCTGGGACACATTCTGCACTTTAACACTCTTACAATATCAGCGCAGTAATCCGGTAACATAAAATCGGTATCCACCGCCTGCTCTATGCTTTGCTCGAATAGTATCTCACCTGTCTTAATACCTTGTCTAGTCAGATTCATTTCCATATATTTAACAACTCCCGTCAATATAATTCTTGCTAATTTATATGAACGGGATTGAAAAAGTATGATAACATTTGTATTTTCAAATTTGATAGGACAAAAAAGAAGGCGAATCCGCCCTCTTTTTTTATAAGGTTTAATCATACAATGATTTTTTAAACTCTATAAACTCTTTTGTTTCTCTCATAAAATCAAATATATTGTATGATAGTGTTTTTGAAATTATATCAATTTCAGAGCAAGAAAAGTTTTTTGAAGCTCTTGATGAATCAAAATAGGCTTTATTCAAAAATATACTCGTATAAAAATGTTTACCTTCGGATAAACGTTCCCTTGCTTGTGCGTGTTTCTTGGCAAGTTTTAGGTTTTCTATCACTTCTTTTTTATTTTTAATTTTAGCATATTCTATTGCTAAGTTTCTGTAAATTTCTGCAATCCTACCATGAAAAAACAAAAAATTACCATCATAAAATATAGCATTCCATATTTTAAGTGCTGTTTTCAAAGCAAAAATTTTTTCATTTGAGTCTTTATATTTGCCAAGTACAATACCGCAAGTAAGCATATCTACAAAGTTTTTTGCATTCGAATGTTTCTGTGCTAAATGTTTTTCACTATTAACTTTGTAAGCCGATTCAAGTAAAATATCGCTACAACAGTATAAGTCATCTGCTTGCTTGGCATAATTCTCGGCTTTTTCTTCATCATAATACCCTCTGCCAGGATTACCATATATCATAACAAGAGTTTGAATAGCAGAAGAACGATATTCGTTTTCCGTACAGTCTTCTAATATCTGTTTGCATATTTTTAAAGATTTAGCAGTATACTCGTCTGCAATTTTTTCGTCATTATCAAAATCCTCCGAAAATTTTGCACTAAACAAAGCGTCTGCATATTGGGTTAAGCACAAATAGTTGTTTGGAAATTTTGAAACTGCAACTTCCCAAAGTTTTATTTCTTCCCTTACCCTCCCGCGTTGGCTCAAGTAAGATGCTTGCTTTAAGAAATCTTCAATTTCTGTTTTAATTTTTTCTGCATCTCGGTCAAAGAGTTCATCTATACTTATATTGAAAAAATTAGCAATAGGAATTATTAAAGATATATCAGGCGAAGCAGTTCCGTTTTCCCACTTTGAAATAGCTTGGCATGAAACATTTAAATACGACGCTAACTTTTCTTGTGTAATATCCTTGTCTTTTCTAAGTGCTTTAATTTTTCCACCTATGTTCATATATAAAATCACCTTTCTAATAAGTTTTGTAGCTACATTTTTATTATAATAATCACGCCTATATTTTTCAACAACCCAATGGTTCATCAAATATCAACCACTAGTTTACAAATCTCTTTGCAATTGCGGTTTTAAACGATGTTTTTATTTGCAAAATCAATGTATTTGTGATATAATTATTACATAAATTTTCTTTAAGGAGATTTTTATGGGTAATCTTACAAATACTAATATTATGATTAGTGAAATTAAAGAAATTTTGCAAACCGCACGATTTAACGTAACACAGCAAGTAAATTATGAACTTTTAAAGACATATTGGAATATCGGCAAAATTATTGTTGAACACGAACAGGAAAGTAGCGAGCGAGCAGAATACGGCAAACAAACTTTAAAAGAGTTGTCTAAGGTTCTGACAACTGAATTTGGAAAAGGTTTTTCGGTTTCAAATATACAGTTTATGCGACGATTTTATCAGAATTACCAAATTCAACAGACAGCGTCTGTTAAATTGAGTTGGTCGCATTATTGTGAACTGCTTTCAATTTCTGACCAAGATAAACGCAGTTTTTACGAAAAAGAGTGTGAAAACTCAAACTGGTCTGTAAGAGAATTAAAAAGACAAATTTCAACTTCTTTGTATGAACGTTTACTTCTTTCAGATGGTAAAACCAACAAAGAAACAGTTTTAACGCTTGCTAGGCACGGAATAGAAATCAACACACCAAAAGATATAATTAAAGACCCTTATGTGTTTGAATTCTTAGGCATTCCCGAAAACAAGCCTATGCTTGAAAGTGACCTAGAAAAAGCATTAGTAAATCAAATTGAAAAGTTTTTACTAGAACTTGGCAGAGGTTTTATGTTTGTTGGCACTCAACAAAGAATAACACTTAATAACACACATTATTATGTGGATATGGTTTTTTACAATAAAATTCTTCGTGCTTATGTTCTTATTGAATTAAAAACAGTAAAGCTATTACCTGAAGCAGTAGGGCAGCTTAACATGTATCTTAATTATTATCAGCAAGAAGTTAACGACCCCGATGACAACGAGCCTATCGGTATTATTCTTTGTACAGATAAAGATAGCGTAGCTGCGGAGTATGCATTAGGTGGGCTTTCAAATAACATTTTTGCATCTAAGTACACATATTGCATACCTAATAAAGAAGATTTGATTGCACAAGTCGAAGCTGTTCTTAATGATTATCACAAAAAAGATGATAACTAAATTTATTTCCTTCAAAACTAAAACACACATTTTCTTAAATTTATAGTGAAATTTTTAAAACCGCCGTAGATTTACGGCGGTTTTGTGTTATTTTATTTTCTCTATATCGTATGGGGTTGTTTGGTATACGAAATAGTTTAGCCAGTTTGAATAGAGTAGATTTGCGTGCGAACGCCACGTAACCATCGGTGGCTTTTTAGGGTTATCGCCGGGGAAGTAGTTTTTAGGTATTTCTATTGGCTTGCCCTCATTAACGTCGCGCAGATATTCATTTTTTAAAGTATCGGCATCATACTCGGAATGGCCTGTTATAAATATCTGTTTACCGTTTTTGGTTGAGATGGCGTATATACCCGCCTCTTCTGATGAGGCTAGCACTTTTAAGCCTTTGGTGTTTCGCACCGCCTCTTCATCAATGGCGGTATGGCGAGAATGCGGCACCATAAATACATCATCAAATCCACGCAAAAGCATTGAGCGTTTGTACTCGGCTTTATGTGGGAATATACCAAACATTTTTTTATCTAGCGGTTTCTTATCAATACCAAAGTGGTAATAAAGTCCTGCTTGTGCGCCCCAACAAATGTGGAAAGTGCTATGTACGTGGGTCTTAGTCCACTCCATAATCTCGCACAGTTCTTCCCAATATTCAACCTGCTCGAAAGGCATCTGTTCTACCGGCGCGCCTGTTATAATCATACCGTCAAAATTTTGGTCTTTTACGTCGTCAAAGGTTTTGTAAAATGCCAAAAGATGCTCTGCCGAAGTGTTTTTCGAGCGATGGCTTTTTGTGTGAATAAGTTCTAACTCTACCTGCAAGGGTGTGTTACCTAAAATACGCGATAGTTGTGTTTCGGTTTCTATCTTTTTAGGCATCAGGTTTAAAACCAATATTTTCAAAGGACGAATATCCTGAGTTATGGCGCGTGTTTCGGTCATAACGAATATATTTTCGCCCTCTAAGGTTTTAACTGCAGGCAGGTCGTTTGGAATTCTTATAGGCATATTTTAAACTCCTATATTACATATTATCTAATGCTTGCTTTATATCGTTAATAAGGTCCTCGGCACTCTCTAATCCACAAGAGAAACGAACTAAATCAGGCAAAACACCTGCGGCGGCAAGTTCCTCATCATTCATTTGGCGATGGGTTGCATTTGCAGGATGCAAGCAACAAGTACGAGCATCTGCAACGTGGGTTTCAATAGCAGCAATTTTGAGGCCCTTCATAAACTTTTCTGCGCCGGCTCTGCCACCCTTTACACCAAAACTTACCACACCGCAACTACCATTAGGTAAATACTTTTTAGCAAGCTCGTAGTATTTATCTCCCTCTAAATCTGGATATTGTACCCATGCTATGCGGTCATCGGTTAAAAGATAATCGGCTACTGCTTTTGCATTTTCGCAATGTTTCTTCATACGAAGATGCAAACTTTCAAGTCCAAGATTTAAAATAAATGCATTGTGTGGGGATTGTACAGAGCCGAAATCGCGCATTAACTGTGCGGTGGCTTTGGTTATAAATGCGCCCTCTAAACCGAAACGCTCGGTATAGGTTACGCCGTGATAACTTTCGTCGGGAGTGCAAAGACCCGGGAATTTTTCGGGATACTTTGTCCAATCAAACTTACCGCTATCTACAATACAACCGCCAACCGTTGCTCCGTGTCCATCAATATATTTTGTGGTAGAATGGGTTACGATATCTGCGCCCCACTCGATAGGTCTGCAGTTAACAGGGGTTGCAAATGTGTTATCAATTATTAGCGGAACGCCGTGCTTATGTGCGGCATTTGCAAATCTTTCAATATCCAAAACGCTTAAGGCAGGGTTTGCGATAGTTTCGCCGAAAACTGCTTTTGTATTATCGCGGAATGCGGCTTCTAACTCCTCATCGCTACAATCGGGAGAAACGAAGGTAAACTCAATACCCATACGCTTCATTGTAACTGCAAAAAGGTTATAAGTACCACCATAAATTGCAGATGAAGATACAACATGGTCGCCACAAGAAGCAATATTGAAAACGCTATAAAAAGATGCGGCTTGACCCGAAGATGTTAACATTGCGGCACTACCGCCCTCGAGTTCGCAGATTTTTGCGGCAACCATATCGCAAGTAGGGTTCTGCAAACGGGAATAGAAATATCCCGAAGCCTCCAAGTCGAACAGTTTGCCCATATCTTCGCTAGTGTTATATTTGAATGTTGTGCTTTGAATTATAGGCATCTGACGAGGCTCGCCGTTACCCGGAGTATAACCCGCTTGCACACACTTAGTTTCAATATTATGTTTGTTCATTTTAGAACACCCCTTTTCAAAATATACATATACAAATTTAGTATAATACTTCTATCCGCAAAATGCAAGTGTTTTATAATTGACAAGCTTACTTTTGTATGGTAAAATATGACTTCGGTTTAGGAGGATGTCAAATGACACTGATAGAATTAGTTTTAATTGCAATTGGTCTTTCTATGGACGCCTTTGCGGTTGCTATTTGTAAAGGTCTTGCAATGCCTAAGATAAGTTACAAGCAAGCCACCCTAATCGCCGTTTTCTTTGGCGGTTTCCAAGGTCTTATGCCACTTATTGGTTGGGCGCTTGGTACAGGTTTTGAAAAATACGTTACACCTATTGACCACTGGGTTGCCTTTGTCCTTTTAGCATTTATAGGCGGTAAGATGATTGTTGAGGCAATTCGCGGTGAAGATGAAGACTGCAACTGCTTTAGCATAAAAGAACTATTCGTTTTAGCGATTGCTACGAGTATTGACGCGCTGGCCATTGGCATTACCTTTGCGTTTTTAAAGGTAAACATAATAACATCGGTTAGCCTTATTGGTATTATAACCTTTGCGCTTTCCTTTGTTGGCGTAATGATAGGCCACTTCTTTGGTGCAAGATTTAAAAAGATTGCCGAACTTTCGGGCGGTGTAATACTTATACTAATTGGTCTTAAAATCCTACTAGAGCATTTGGGGATTTTAAGTTTTTAGCAAAAAAATTCACTCTTAGTTTTTGGCAAGATTCTGGCCGCTGACATGCATAAAGTCAGCGGCCATTTTTTATGCAAAAGTAGAGCAAAAACGAAAGTTTACGCCGTCACGTATGGGAAGATTACAAGGATGAGGCATACGTTTTTACCCATACGATTGAGCGAATCTTAGCAGATTCAAAAGAATTGCACAGGCTTTGCTACTGCCGCCTGCACGTACTTGCGAAGGCAGAAGAGCAATGCTTACTAACCGCAGCGGTGCAGAACATGAAAAAGATTGCTAATTCCCTCTTGATCAGAGAGATTTTGCAATCTTTCGTAATTTTTATTGAATTTATTCTAAAAAATACAAACACACCAAAATTTTAGCAGATTGTCGGTAGTCCGGAACACTCCTCTCGGAGTGCTTTTGTTTTATTCAAGTTCGGGTTTATCTACAAACTCTGCTGTTGGGGTTATTACCTTGTCGGTTTCGAAAACTATAATTTCGTTGTCGCCCGTCTTTAGCAACGGCGCCGGTATATACAAGGTTTTTTGTGGGCCTGCTGAGTTAAAATATCTACCAATATTAAACCCATTTACCGTAATAAATCCTTTTGTAAAGCCGCTTGGCTTAATAAAGGTATCTTTGGGTGTACCATCTATATTTAGCGTGCCTTTAAAGAAGGCAGGAAGTGTACTAGTGTTACCTTCTGTAAAGTTAAGATTCTCGAGATTTTCCATAGTTAGTGGATAGTGTTCCCACCCAAAATGGAAGCGTTGCTCAAACCTTACACCGCCAACTATACCCTTTTTATCTAAAAGTTTTGGACCATAGTTAACCCTACCCATATTCTCAACAAGTATCTGCAAAGTAGCGGTTTCGTTATCACTTAAATTTATTACTATTTCGGGGTTTTCTTTTGTTCTTTCATAAATCCCCTTAAACTCGCCATTTATAAATATATGAGCGCGGTCGTGCAGTTTTGTAAATATAAGGGGTAAATCGCTTATAGCACCCTTGATTTCGGTTGAATATAGTATATAACCAAAATCTTGACCCAACTGCTCCATAGTTTTGAGGTTTGCCGAAAACTGCATTTCGGATATTCCTGAGAGGTTTTCAAAAAGCGGCGCGGTTTCGGTTAATTCTAATGTTCCATAAGCCGCTTTAGGCGTATTTTTAACCTCTATATTGTTTTTAACACCCGTATACTTTTCTATAACCTCTTTTATGGCAAAATAGGTTTCGGTAAGGTCGCCCGCCTCGCTTAGTGGTGCGCCATAATCGTAACTTGTAACGGTGGGTTGATACTCGCCCTTTTGGACGTCGTAATTAGCACCGTTATTAAAACCGAAGTTGGTACCGCCGTGGAACATATAAAAGTTAAAGGAACCGCCCACGTCGAAAAACTCTTGCACCATTTGGGCAGTTTCCTCAGGTTTCCCGTTTGTATGTTCTTTATACCAGTGGTCGAACCAACCGCACCAAAATTCGCCACACATAAAGGGCTGATTTGGTCTGAACGCTTTCATTATATCTTTTCGCATTTTAGGTGCGCTACCAAAATTAGCAACCGACAATACGCCGTCTAAAGTTCCGCCAGAAAGCATCCAGTCGAGCGTTCCGTCGCAGGTGAAAATGGTGCAATCTATACCGTTTTCTATATACATTTCGCGCACTTTTTTTAAGTACTCTTTATCGTCGCCATAGCTGCCGTACTCGTTTTCAAGTTGCACCATAATAATATTGCCACCGTTGGTTATTAGGTGCGGGCGAAGCCTTGAAAACAACTCTTTATAATAAGGCGCAACCTTCTGTAAATACAGCGGGTCGTTGCAACGAAGTGTTATATTATCGTATGATAGCAACCAACTTGGCAGACCGCCAAAATCCCACTCGGCACAGATATAAGGTCCTGGTCTTACGATTACGTTAAGGCCTATTTCTTTTGCCAACTCGATAAACTTAACTATATCCAGATTACCGCTAAAGTTGAACTCGCACTCGTGTCTTTCGTGCAAATTCCAACACACGTAGGTTTCAACAGTATTAAAGCCACCCGCCTTTAATTTTGCTAGGCGGTCAAACCAATAGTCAGGGTGAACACGAAAGTAATGTATCGCACCCGAAATTATAGTATAAGGTTTTCCATTAAGCAAAAAACTATCTTTATTATAGGTAAACTCGCCCACAAAAACCACCTCTGCTTTTATATTAAATGCTTCGCTTTTTAAAGTCAATACCACCCGCAATATAATGTTAAAAAAAGTGGTAACCCCAGCAAATAAGTGCTAGAGTTACCATTTTTATTATTCTGTTATGTCGGCAATTTTAGTAAAATCGCTCATTCTGTAAACTTTAATATATTTATTGGTGCATACATAAAAGTTTTCGCCGATATAAAGTCCGCGGACATAATTAACCGACCAAGTATCTGTTAAGTTTAATTTTGCAACCAAGGAAAATTTGTCTTTCTTATATTGGTATATGCGATATTCAAACATACGATGGTCATCTTTCGAGGTATCTAAATAAAACCCAAACAAACCCTTTTCTACGTCTACAAAGATTGCTTTGTGGTTATCAATACACTCTGAATAGGCATAACCATCCGACACCGTTTTGGTTATAATTTCTTTAACGTCCTTGGGGTCGGTGGTGTCAAACATTGTTAGTTTTAGTGAGGTTGTGATAGAGTTTTCGGTGTTGTAGCCGAAGCCTAAAAGTTTGCCATCGCCAAATGGGTGCAGATAACTTGAAAATCCGTCTATTTTAAGTGCCGACAGTATCTTTGGCTTTTTAGGATTTTTAAGGTCTACTGCAAAAAGTGGGTCGGTTTCGCGAAATGTTACAAAGTATCCAATATCGCCCGTAAAGCGTGCGGAATAAATACGCTCGTCTTCCGCCAAGTTTTCAATAGCGCCAACTATTCGCATTTCGTCAACACTTAAAACATAAAGCGAGTTTGTGGTGGTAGTATCGTTATAAGTATAAATATAATCGCCTTTATTAACCTCATTGACATTTTTGTGTGTAACGGTGGTGCAAACACGCAAATATCCTTTATACACGTCCATTGAAAATTGATTTAAAAGGCTACCCTTTACCCTGCCACTTTGTTTATATTCGATTTTTCCATCCTTTATTTTAAAGAGTAACAAGTCGGTAGTGTCTACCTTGCTTTTCGTATCAAAAAATGGGTATTGATACTCGTTTACTATAAGGTTTTCGCTATCCATATAAACATTGTTGCCACCGCCTAAAACCGCAACCGAGGAAATCTGTGTAGCCTTTTTAGCATCGTATGCGCCTATTACTAACATACTGCTACTATCAGGGTTAGTGGGCGCAATTATGCAATCGGATGAAATATATCTTTTTTCGCTCTTGTCATAGAAAGCAGGCACATAGGTAGAAATATCGTTTTTGTTTATATTGCTAAGTATGGTGCGTTTATTGGTAACGATATAAAGTTTACCGCCGCTTAAACGAGATGAGCAATATCCACCCTCTTGCACACCGTAACCGATTAACTTAAATTCAGGTGTAGAGGTATCGTATACAGTGTACTGTGTTGCCTCGTTGTATGGGTAATTTTCGCCCATCTGCAATGTGTTTATAACTATCAGTCTGTTATTGTTAACATAAGCTTCTACCAAATAACAACTATTATTTTGAGATAGCTTATTTTCTATATTCAGGCTTTTAAGTTTTTTTGTATTTGCTCCATCCGCCCTGTAAATTTCTACAAAACTTTTTATTTTCAAATCGCTTGTGTGTGCCGTAACGTTATATTCGTTTTTACAAGCATAGATATACTCACCATCGGTTTTAACCACATCGGCTTCGTCTACATCTTCAAACTGAAGGTTAGTACTTGAATAATCCTTGCCTTTATCTGCCGTTGTAGATTGTAGGGTAACACTACCTTTTAAATCGTTTTGGGTGTTCATATTACTATCGCCGGTGGCAGTGCTGGGCCCGGACTGCACAATTTTGTCGTCCGCTATATCCACAGCCTCCTCCATGATATACATTTCTCCTTCTAGGTCAGAATAATATTTATAGTTATCACGCTCTTTTATGCCGCTTAGTGCTTTATATAGTTTTTTATACCCTTTGCCAACACTAGTCTTTTTAGGTTTTGTTTGTATGGTGCTTATTTCACTTTTGGTTGTGGCAGGAGTAGTGGGCGCTTTAGTGCCGAAATACACTGCGCCTAAAACAAGGGCTACGGTTGCCACAGCCGCTATTATCCTTTTATAAGGGAATGTTACTTTTATAACCTTTTTCTCGTCGTCTTCTAAAAGTTTTTCTATGTTTTCTTTAACTTGCTTTTCGGGGTGTAATTTATCTAACGCTTTTTTGTAATTATCCTTAAACAATATCTTCATCTCCTGTCATATAATCTTTAAGTTCTTCTCGTGCGCGTTTAAGTCTTTGTTTTACGGCGGATGAGGAAATATTAAGCATTGCCGAAATTTCGCCAACCTTTAAATCCTCGTAATAATAAAGGTGTATTACCATTCTGTATTTAGGTTTTAGTTTGCTTACTGCAAGTAATAAAGAATTGTCCTCTATTTCCGTATATGTATCGGGCATTTGACCCTCATCAAATGATGCGAAATGGCGCACCCAGGCGCTACTTAAAAGTTTATTGGCGCAATTTAAGGTAACCTTAATAAGCCACGCTTTTGCGTGTTGCTCGTCTTTAAACTGTGGCTTTGCCTTAACCACCCTTAAAAACACCTCTTGCAACACGTCATCGGCGTACGCCTTTGACTGCACCCTTGTTAGTGCCAATCGCCACACCATATCGGAATACTTTATAAATAGTTCTTTTGGGGTAAATGCTAACTCTTTGCTTTTTTCTTCGCGCGAAAAATCGAGCATATATTTCCCTCCCTTCGTAAATAACACCCCGTATGTGTAATTTTGGTTACATAAAAACCCCGAAAAAATTTCGGGGTTTAGTGGTTTATTTAGTTACTGACGCGCAAAAACAAGTTATAACCAGTTCTAAAATACATCCTGCGCGCAGATTTTTTTGCGTGTTTGTTACCTCCTCGGTAACTTTTATAAGATCTGCCCTTGAAAGAGGTACAGTAGGCGCTTCGCCTTTTGTGATACGCCTTAACTCTACCGAGGCGCGCGAATAGGTAAGATTTAAAAAAGCGCTAAAACCTACCATATCGTTTTTATACTTTTTAAGTGTTTTTAGCATCTCATAAGTTTGGTGGTTGCCTAAAGCCTTTAAAAAACTTTCGACCAACGCTGCCTCTTCGCCCTCGCTATCGCCTTTTAATTGCAAAAGCGCTTTGCCGATATTATTATCGGTAATCGACAAGGCATCGGAAATTCGAGTATCTTCCGTCTCGGGACACAAGCCTTTTAACACATAAAAAGCTTCGCTATACTGCGGCGCATTTAAGGTTAGTACGGTACACCGCGAAATGATTGTATCTAGTAGCATTGACGAAGACGCCGCAAGCAGAATAAACACAACGTATTGCGGTGGTTCTTCTAATATTTTAAGAAAAGCATTTTGTGCGGCAACATTCATTTTTTCGGCGTTTTCGATTATATACACCTTGCGCTCGCATCTATCGGGTCGCTCGTAAGCCCGGCGGCGAATTTCCCTTATTTCATCAACCGCAATTAGATTCTTTTTATTAGGTTTTAACACCGAGAAATCGGGATTGCTTCCCGCTTCAAAAAGTGTGCAAGAACGGCAAGCGCCGCAATAAATATCGCTATCCATACAAAGTATAGACTTTGCAAATTCACGCGCTACTGTACGCTTGCCAAGCCCATCTGCACCCTCAATTAAAATAGCGTGTGGAAGATGGCCGCCTTTTAGCATACCGTTTAAAATGCTAATTAAATTTTTATTGCCTGCAAAATTTTCAAGCATGCCGTCTCCCCCTTTTTTTATTTCTAAATATGTTTCTTAATGAGGTAATTTTGTCTACTTTTTGCCACTGAGCAAAAGTGCATAATTTTCTGAGTGAAGAAACATTAAACTATGTATCCTACCTTTTTCATAGCCTTAAAGAGTGTGCGATTAGCAAGTTTTGCCGCCTTTTCTGCGCCCTCTTTGTAGAGTCTTTCGAGTTCTTTTTTATCTTTAATAAGTCTTTCGTAATTCTCACGAATTGGGCGCAACTCTTCAACAACTGCTTCGCCAACTGCCTTTTTAAATTCGCCATAACCTTTACCCTCAAACTCCGCCTCGATTTCCTCTGCGGTCTTACCGGTAATGGTTGAATAAATACCGATAAGGTTGTTGATACCGAGTTTGTTTTCGCCGACGGCTACCCTTGCCTCTGAATCGGTTACGGCACGGTTGATTTTGCGAATAATATCCTCAGGTTTATCGAGAATTGCGATATACGAATTCAAGTTTTCGTCCGATTTTGACATTTTCTTGGTTGGGTCTTGAAGCGACATAACACGTGCGCCAACCTTTGCAATATAAGGCTCGGGAACCTTGAAAACATCGCCATAAATACCGTTAAAACGGCAAGCAATATCGCGCGTTATTTCTATATGTTGCTTTTGGTCTTGACCTACCGGTACAAAATCGGGTTGATACAAAAGTATATCCGCCGCCATAAGTACAGGGTAAGAGAACAATCCTACGTTAACGTTGTCGGCGTGTTTTAGCGACTTATCCTTAAACTGCGTCATTCTAGACATTTCGCCAAACTGTGTATAGCAACTTAAAAGCCAACTTAACTGTGCGTGGTGTGGCACGTGTGATTGGATAAATATTGTAGATTTTTCAGGGTCAAGTCCTAACGCCAAAAGTAAAGCGTAGGTGCTTAAAATTTGGCTACGCAACTTTGCCGGCTCTTGCCTTACTGTAATTGCATGCAAATCGGCAACTGCATAAATGCAATCATACTCGCCGCTTTTTTCCATAGCTACGAAGTTTTTTAGCGCGCCCAAATAGTTGCCAAGGGTTAACTGACCACTTGGTTGTATGCAACTTAGCACCCTTTTTTTTGGTTGTTCAATGATATTTTCTTGGCTCATACTAGATTTCCTTCCTATGTATAGACATAAGTTATTTTGTGAAAAATATAAATACACATATATATTAACACAATTTTTCACTTCGGACAAGTAGGGAGAGCAAAAAATGTATAAAAAGAAAAAATCACACAGCATACTACTCTTTTTTACCTCTATGTTTTTAACTATATTTATTTTTGGTGGTGGAGTATTACTTCTCTTTTGCGATTCAATAGAACCGGAAGCAGTAAATATCGCCCCAACAGAGAACCAGAACATACGACTTCTATTTTGCGAAACCGACAACAACTTAAGTTACGAAATAAATCTTGACTTTGATAAGAATATATTGAACGTAAAACGTTTAGAGTTTGACAACTCTATATACCACCAAAAAGGGTTAAGCGGCGCTCAAAAACGGGCAGAAAATATTACAGGTAATTTTTCGGGCGCTATCTTTGTAACCGAAACCCAAGCCGCCTCGCTAGTAGATTACTGCGGCGGTTACCCTTGCGATGTGGGCGAGCATATTTCTGCCCTTTGCGGAGATATTGGCATAGGGTACAGAACACTTGCAGGGATAAACGTAATAAGCATTTTTAAAAGCGAGAAAAACAACCGCGAACTTTGTTTGGAAATAGTAGAAACCGTTACACTTAATTGGTGCAAAATTTTGGACGAGCCCCGAAACTACTTTAAACTTTTAGACCTTACCACCAACAATCT
Organism: Acutalibacteraceae bacterium; assembly: GCA_045656265.1. Taxonomy (GTDB): domain Bacteria; phylum Bacillota; class Clostridia; order Oscillospirales; family Acutalibacteraceae; genus UMGS1532. Next base: position 57,988 of record JAZOQV010000079.1, read on the forward strand.
TTCCTACACAAACTACCTGCCTATATCCCAAAATTTTACTGCGTTTAGTGGCTAGATATTGACAAACTTCAATTTTATGGTAAAATACTTTCATAAAAACAGAGTAGGCTAGCGTGCGTTAAGTGTCGCTTGAACGGGGAGTTGTCAAGCGAACGAAGGGTTTTCCTGCGGTACGCCTGCCGCATCCCGCTGTCCATATAAAAGAAAACGGTTTACCCTATTCTTTATGGATTACTGAGATGTACTCTCAAGCAAACACGAATAATCCGAACCTGATTTTAAATGGAGACTTTTCGTTTTTGCTTTGTTAAAAACTCGTTAATCCTTATAAAGAATGGGGTATTTTTATGAAAATTTCTAACTTTTTTAGGCCAAAATTTCAAACTTTCGATGTGGTTTTTCTAGCGCTTTTGCTTGCTTTTATCGTGATATTTACAGCATTTCCGCCTATCAATTTACCAATTGCGCAACTAACATTTGGGTTTATTCCTATAGCTATTGCGGGTTATTATTACGGGCCTATCGGCTCGGTTATTGTGGCAGCGCTTGGCGACGTGTTCGGTACCTTGATAGTATCTACCGGTCCTTTGTTTTTGGGCTTTACGCTTTCCGCCGCTATCACGGGTCTTATTTTTGGATTTCTTTTATACCAAAAGCCTAACATACTAAAAATTTCCGTTGCAGTTGTTTTAAATCAACTGCTTGTAACGCTTCTGCTAAACTCTTATTTTATTTCTATCGTTTCTTCGAAAGCAACATTTTTGGGGCTAATGGCAACACGTTCTATACAGTGTGCCGTTATGATTCCATTACAGATTATAGTACTAATCTTTATAACCAAGGTGGTAATTGGAAAACTTGCCCCAATGTTTAAGAAAAACCATAAATAATTGAACTTTCGCCCGAAATCGCACAATGATTTCGGGCGTTTTTTGTAAAATGCAATATCGTTTTTGATAAAAGAGTATCGTTTTCTGCATTTACTTATTTTCGTATTTATACTATAATATTTATAATTACATCATAAAATACAATTATTTTATAGGAGAGTGAAATTTATGAAAGTATCATTTAAGCGCTTTGCCAGTGTCTTTCTAACCTTGGCAATTCTAGTGAGTTTATTCTCACAAGTTCCGTTTAGCGCGTTTGCTGCAACCGTTACTCACGACGTAACCGGCACTAACGACAGCAAACTTTCATTCACATCAAATTACGATGTAGATATGCAAGCCACGGGGTTTGGTACCGAGTTTTTATCAAAAGACAGAGTTGATAAAAACATCTTCAAAAATGCTACCTTTGACCTTTACAGGCATGACAAACAAACCCTTACACCTTGGAGTGGAGGGTGGAGCAAAACCTACGACGGTGTTATGGATAGTACCGGCACTTGGTCAACCTATGTATACTCACAATACGGTTTCCCAAATCATAAAGACGCGGGCGGTGCCAGAGGTTACCTTACTATTACTTTGGACAATGTTTACGTTTTGGACGAACTTTACATACTAACCGCCTTTAAATCTGACAAGGCGCTTCGCGATTACGAAGTTTACGTCGGCAAAGATTTAAGCACCTTATATCAAAGCGCCAACCTTGTAAGTTCCTTTAACTACACGGGTTACGGCCCTGCTAACGACTACGTAACAGGCAAACTTAATCATGGCCCTAGCGGTAATTCAAACAACTTTGCCGAGGGTCAGATTTACACCTACGGCGGCACTAAAAAACCTACCGGTAAATACATTGGTATTAAACTTAACGAAACCTCTAACTACATAGAAAACGGTGGTTATTGGTTATATCTTTGCGAACTTGGAGCACACGGTACAGCTAAAGCTAATGTTAGCGGAGATGTACTATCAAACGCTAACTTGAAATTTGATTCTAATTACGACGTTAATATCAATGCAACCAATATTCCTACCACCTATTTCACAAAAGAAATGCTTGATACTAACCTAGTAAATCCCAATGGTATATCTTTAAAAAGATTATCGACCGGTGCAGATATAACAAACAGCATTGCCGCAAACAGTTCGTGGAACGATGTTATAGATGGCGTATTTGACAACGCGAAAGGCCATAAAAGTTTTGCATATATAGGCAACGTTGGGGATACCGGCGCTTACCTTACCATTAAGTTACCTACTGCATACGAAATAAGCGATTTTTATATGCTTTCTACATATCACGCTTGTCGTGCAATTTATGATTACGAATTATATATTAGTCATGACTCAAATTCACTTTACAACGAAGAAAACCTTGTTTTCTCTTACAATTATAGCGGTTATGTAAGGAATAGCGATACAACAGGTAAACTTAACACTGCAGATAGCAGTAGCAACGCCGAAGGTCAAATTTACAACTTCACAGGCGATAAAAAGCCTGTGGGACAATATATAGGCGTTAAAATTACCGGTATGAGCCAGTTCGACATATACAAACAATGGATTTATTTCTCTGAACTTGGTGCACACGGTACACCTCTATCCAAGGTTACCGGAGACGTGTTCTCTAACGAGAAACTTAATTATGTTTCTTATTATGATTTAGACCTTAACGCTACTAACATTCCTACCTCTACTTTTACAGAGGAAATGGTAGCAACAAACATAATAGACCCCTCTGCTATTACCATTAAAAAACTTTCAAACGGCGCTTCTGTTGGCCTTACTGCAGGAGGTTCTGCCGACAACCAAATTCAAACCACCTGGGCAATGGCAACAGATGGTGTTCTTGACTATAATAGAGCTCATCAATTAGGGCACTATGCTTTTTGTTATGACACTACCGATACAGGCGTTTACGTAACCCTACCACTCAAAGGCGAATATGTTTTAGATGATTTTTACCTTATGTCTGCCTACCACGCAGAGCGTTGCTTCTACCAATATGAAATCTATGTTGGTAGCGACGAAAAAACTCTATACGACGCTAAAAACAAGGTTTTTGTTTACGATTATAGCGGATACACCAAAGGTAGCGCCACAGAAGGTAAGCTTAACACCGCCGAGGGTAGCACACTTTCCGAAGGTCAGTTCTACACCTTTACCGGCACTAAAAAGCCTTATGGCACCTTAATTGGTCTTAAAATTACAGGTATGAATAATTTCAGCACTGCACCCAGATGGTTATATTTCTCCGAAATTGGAGCACATGGTACCAAAATTTCCGGTTGCGACGAACACGAGGGACGCGATATGACAATTAAATCTTCGGTATACGACAACACGATTTTCGACAATAGCGTTACATACCAAGAAACCGCTTTCTTCTACGAAGGCAGAAGTGAATATAAACTTCTATATCCTATTGACGAAATTATTACAGTTCGTTCTTACGATCTTAAAAAAGAATATCGCAACGGCATTGACTACGTTATAAAAGATGGTAAACTCTGCTTAACAGAAGGCACTAGCATTCCGCTTTATGCAAACCCCGAAAATAATGCCGATTTCAACGTTGTTGGTGGCGCTAAATGGACCACTGCAGGCACTTGGAAAACAAAACAATGGAAATATCAGTTAAATATAAGTTACACCCATTCAAGCGTTTGGGACGAAGATGCTTTATACGTAAAGGGCATAGAAGGTAAACTTAACGATATTTCTAAATTCCACGAAAAAGCATCTAGCGACGAAACCACAAATGTTATCTTTATCGGCGATAGTATTACCGAGGGTTGTAACGCCAGCGGTCAGGATAATATAAAGGTTGCACAACACGCTACCGACGCAACCACCAAAGCAGAACTACCCGCACGCGACTGCCCACACGACGTACACGTTACAGGTTGGAAGGAGTATTTTGGTCTTTCCACCCGTCCTGACTGGGCCAATAACGCTTGGGCAACACAGGTTACCGATGCGTTAACCGCAAAATACGGTAATAATATCGTTATGACCAACCGCGGAATTGGTAGCACCTCGGCAAGATGGGTTAACCAACACGACAATATTGAGTACCTCTTCGGCGAGGGCGAGGGCACAACTAATATGCCTAATCCTGACCTTGTGTTTATCGCTTACGGTATGAATGAACTTGGTGAATCTAAACAAACCCAAAATCAGCGCACTAAAAACATTATTGATTTTCTAAGAGAAAGAAACCCAGATTGTTCTATCGTGCTTGTTTCGGCTTTCCAACCTAACTGGCCACAGAGCGAAACCAACAATCTAGGCATTCACGAACAAGGTTTCTACGAATTAGCCGAGGAATACGATAATATGATTGTAGCACCCGTTAACTCTATGTTTATGAGCGTGCTAGATGCTAAACACGTGTACGATTACACCGGCAATCTGCTTAACCACCCGAACGACTTTGGTGTTAACATTTATGCAGATACAATTCTCGCTGTTTTAGAGGGCGAAGAAGCTACACTAGAACTTAACTCTAATATAGAGGGTATTAAACCTACCTATACAGGTTCTACCCTAATCGGCGGTAAAGTTACAGTTACTGCTCCCAAAGTTGAAGGCTACACCTTTAGCCACTTCGAAATTAACGGACTAATTGTTGCAGGCGATGAGACCAACAGCACGGTTGTTTCTATGGCAACAGGCAAAACGGTTACCGCAATCTACACAAAAATAGAAAACAGCGAAAATGCTAGTGTTATCTTTACCGATAATAATGGCGAAATCCTATATTCTACCACCGTTGCAATAGGCGATACACTTGATAGTTCTGCCGTTTTAGATGCAGAGGCTAAACTCCCTGAAATATTCGGTTACACCAAAGGCAACAACGGAATTTATTGGAATAACGACCCACAAGGACCAATCGTTTCAGATATTGTGTTTAGCCCGATTTACATTAAGAATAACGACAAAGTGTTTACACTTACTGTAAACGATGGCGATGTATCAAATTCAACACACGCTTTTGATGACGCTATTACTGTTACTGCTAAAGGCGAGGGCTTCTCCTACTGGATGGATGCTGTAACAGGCGCAGTATTAAGCACAGAGGCAACATACACTAACTGTATGCCGGGTAACATTGAGATTACCGCTATATACGGTCAAGAAGTTCCGACTAAAGATGTTGTAAGCCTTAACTCAGCAGTTAACTTTATTAAGGGTGATACAAGATACACCGCTATTCTTACCGCTACAACCAACATACCCGATGGGGCGGTTGTAGAAGAAAAAGGTATTATCTTTACCAACAACAGCGGTTATACGCAAGTGAGCGGTAACATTACTCTTAATATGGAAACCAAGCAAATTGCAAAAACTAAAAAGGCACTAGACGGCAACTTTATGATTACCAACAAAAACATTAAAAACGGTAGTGTAAGATACGCAAGAGCATATGTAACTTACGTACTAGGCGGCAACGTTATTACCGAATACAGTAACTATACCGCTACATTTAACGGGGAGGTGCAATAAATGAAAAAGAAATATTTAAGTCCTTTATTTGAAAAGTTTATGCCCCAAACTGATGATTATTGTATTGGTGGTTCTTCGGGTATTTTAACCGAAGATGATAACAGTTTCGGCGGTAACACAGGTGAAGTTGAAGATTCACTTGGCGAATAATTAAAAATTTAACCCCACCTTGAAATAAGGTGGGGTTGTTTTTTTGTTATACTGTCAAGTGCAATTGTTAAATAAAAAGCGGCATCTAAAATAGATGTCGCTTCATTTATTTGTATTAGAAATTATCGTGCAGATAAAGGGTTCGCGAAGTTTTGTGTAGGTGCACGCTTAAAAGCAGTCCAACGCCCGAGAATAAGCAACAAAGGCTTGTACCACCCGCCGAGAAGAAAGGCAAGGTAACGCCGATAACTGGTAAAAGCGAGGTACACATACCTATGTTTATAATCAACTGAGCAAGTATCATACCAAATACGCCCATACATATATAGTTGCCCATATCATCGCGCGCGGCGTGTGCCACAGCAACTATTCTTATACAAAGTGCACCTAGCAAAAGAAATACAACCAAGCAACCGATAAGACCCAATTCTTCGCCAATGGCGGTAAAGATAAAATCGTTATATGCTTCGGGTATACTATCAGACTGTACCAAGTCGCCCTTAAAAAGACCTTTGCCAAAAAGCCCTCCGTTGGCAAGGGCAATTCTGCCTTGCCACTGTTGCCAACCGGTACCAAGTAGGTCTGCTTCTAAATCGAATAAAGATAATATACGAGCCTTTTGGTCTTCATCTAAAACGTAGAAATAGCCCAAAGGCAAAGCCACCGCGATTCCAACGAAAGCCATTATAAAATACCTTAACTTTATACCTGCAGAAAACATCATACAAGCGAACATTACGAAGAAAACTATCGCCGTTCCATCGTCGCCCTGCACGTGTATTAAAGCAACAGGGAAAGCGCCGTGAATACACAACAGTATTATGTTATAGAATTTATTTATCTTCTCTTTAACCGCGCTTAAATGCAAAGAAAAGGTTATTATAAAAGATATTTTTAAAAGTTCCGACGGTTGAAAGGTTATATTACCAGGTAGCATAAGCCACGCCTTATCGTCTGTACCATTAGGTGCAAAACCGATAAAAAAGGTCAATATTACCGGCACCAAACCAATAAGCGCTGCTACGGGCCAAAGTTTTTTATACGCGCCATAGTCAATTTTAGAAATAACTATTGCTATTGCAAGCCCTAAAAGAAATGCTATAAATTGAACCAAGAACTGCCTTACAGAACCCGCCGAAAGCACTGCCAAGCAACCAAAAAGCGTTGCGGCAGAGGTAAGTCCAAACACTATTTTATCGCTTTCTCTGATATAGTCTGCTATGGCACCAAAAAATCTGTTCAATTTATTTCACCTCTTTTTTTTGCTGTGTTATAATAAGTATATTATATTATTACATTTTCCGCAAGCAAAATATTTAAATAACCCTTTAAAAAATATTATTGGTGTGTTATACTAGTAGAAAACAAGGGAGGTGGGTTATTTTGACATTTGTTTCAAACTGTACCGAAGACACTGTAAATATCGGTCTGCGTTTAGGCAAAAGCATCTCAAGCGGTGGCGTTATTGCTTTTTACGGAGATTTAGGTGCAGGCAAGACCCACTTTGTTTCAGGTCTTGCTAAAGGGCTTGGATATATAGGCGAAACCTACTCCCCTACATTTTCACTTATAAATGAATATATCGGTGGCAGAGTTCCGCTTTACCACTTTGATATGTACAGAGTTACAGGTTGGGAAGACCTTTATTCAACAGGCTTTTTTGATTACTTGGATATGGGTGGCTTATTGGCTGTTGAGTGGAGTGAAAATATAGAAGCCGCACTCCCTCAAAACACCATTAGAATTACGATTACAGTTATAGATGAAAACTCGCGAAAAATAGAAATAGAAGGGGTGGATGAAATATGAAAATATTAGCGCTTGAATGTTCGGCAGTGCCCTCTTCTGTTGCAATCCTAGATAATGACAAACTACTTGCAGAGTTTTACTGCAATATAGGGCTTACCCATTCGCAAACACTTATGCCTCTGGTAGAATCGGTGCTAACTGCAACGGGTCTTACCGTAGAGGATATTGATGGGCTTTGCATCTCGGCAGGTCCGGGTTCCTTTACAGGCGTTAGGATTGGCATTAGCACCTTAAAAGGTCTCGCCGCACCGTTTAATAAATCTTGCGTCGGTGTTTCCACTTTAGAGGCTATGGCTTACGGTTTTATAGATTATAACGGAATTGTTGCCACTATTATGGATGCGCGTTGCAACCAATGCTACTGTGCCTTATTTTTATGCGAAAATCAAAAAATTACCAGACTTTCTGACGATTTGGCATTGTCTATGGCCGAACTTTGTGATAAAATAAAAGAAATTAGCGAAGAAAAGCACCTACCCACCATAGCAGTTGGCGATGGTGCGGCGCTATTTATTAGTAATTTTGGCGAACACCTACCAACTACTACCCTTGCAAGTGGCGGTTGCCGTTACCAATCGGCGCGTTTTGTTGCTGCGGCGGCAAAAGAACGCTTTGAAAATGGCGAAGTGATAAGCCACAGTGAACTACAACCTATATATTTGCGCTTGCCACAAGCCGAGCGTGAACTTAAGAAAAAATTGGAGGAGAAAAAATGATTGCTATCGGTTGCGACCACGGCGGATTTACCCTTAAAACCGCTATTATTGAACACTTAAAAGAACGCGGAATTGAAGTAAAAGATTTTGGCTGTTACAATGGCGAGGCTGTAAACTACCCCGATATAGCAGAAGTTCTTTGCGAAAGCATTACTAAAGCAGAATGCAACCTAGGTATACTTTGTTGCGGCAGTGGAATTGGTATGTCTATGGCGGCTAACAAAGTAAAAGGCATTCGTGCTGCCGCTTGTAGTGAAACCTTTTCTGCAGAGTTCACAAGGCGCCATAACGACGCTAACGTGCTTTGCCTTGGTGGTAGAGTTATCGGCCCTGCAGTCGCTTGCCAGATGGTTGACCTATTTATAGACACCGAGTTTGAGGGCGGACGCCACCAAGTTCGTGTTGATATGATTACTGCTATTGAAAACAAAAATTGTAGATAAAACAAAGGAGTTACATATTATGAGCAAAGTATTGGTTTTTGATCACCCACTTATTCAGCACAAGTTATCAATTTTAAGAGACGAGAAAACAAGCACTAAACAGTTTCGCGAACTAGTTAGCGAAATCGCTATGTTTATGTGCTACGAAGCAACCCGTGATTTAACTTTGGGCGATGTAGAGGTTAAAACACCTATGGAAACCGCTACCTTTAAAGCATTAACCGGACACGATATTGCTATCGTTCCTATTCTTCGCGCAGGTCTTGGTATGGTTGATGGCATTCTTAACCTTATCCCTACCGCAAAGGTTGGTCATATTGGTATGTACCGCGACCCCGACACTCACGAGCCTGTTGATTATTACTGCAAACTCCCTGCAGAACTAGACAAACGCGATGTTTTCGTGCTTGACCCTATGCTTGCAACCGGCGGTTCTGCTATCGATGCAGTTGCTTCTATTAAAAAGCACAATCCAAAAAGCATTAAATTTATGTGCATAATTGCCGCTCCCGAGGGTATTGAGGCATTTACAAAAGCACATCCCGATGTTGAACTTTACTGTGCTGCACGCGACCGCCAACTTAACGACCACGCTTACATATTGCCAGGTCTTGGCGATGCCGGCGACCGTATATTCGGCACAAAATAATTCTTTGTTAACCTTAGTGGCTATCCAAAATTTTGGGTAGCCGCTTTTTTAGTAATATTTATAAGTTCTGCCTTCATATAATTTATAAAAAAGTTAAGGAAAGGCAGGACAAAGGAATGAAAGGCTACCAACCAGAAGGGTGGAAAATCGACACTACCGAAAATCGATATATGATATCATCCCCATCTACCGTTTACGAGGCGATGAACAGAGGCGATATTTTAGAAGCGCGCGCTATAATGTGTGATTACGACCACAATCTTATTGTAGAACTTGGTTGTATGAAAGGCATAATACCTAGAGAGGAAGGCACTATTGGAATTGCCGAGGGAAAGGTAAAGGATATTGCGCTTATATCCCGCGTGGGCAAGCCCGTAAGTTTTATTGTGGACTCGGTTTGTCCCGACGAAAACGGTCGTTTGCAGGCAAAACTTTCGCGCCGTCGCGCACAAGAAAAATGCACTCGCGAATATATTGAGAATCTGCGACCCGGCGATATTATAGGGGCAAAAATTACGCATTTAGAGCCTTTTGGCGCATTTTGTGATATTGGATGCGGTGTAATCGCACTACTACCAATTGATTCTATTTCAGTTTCAAGAATAACACACCCAAGCGATAGATTTTCTACCGGCGACGATATAAAAGCGGTGGTTAGAAGCATTGATGATAAGGGCAGAATCACACTATCCTCGAAAGAACTTTTTGGCACTTGGGAGGAAAATGCAAACCTCTTTTCGCAAGGTCAAACGGTATCCGGCAAGGTACGCTCGGTTGAAAGTTACGGAATATTTATTGAACTAGCCCCCAACCTTGCAGGGCTTGCAGAACTGCGTGATGGCGTTAAGGTAGGTCAAACAGCCAGCGTTTACATAAAAAGTCTTAACCCCGAAAAAATGAAGGTTAAACTAATTATAATCGACACCTTTAACGAAGACTGCGATATTAAAAGCAACTATTTTTTAGAAGACGAGCATATTAACTACTGGCGCTATTCCCCAAAATGTTGCGATAGAGTAATAGAAACCGATTTTTGTGGGGTTGCACCACTTGAAAAACAATTAAATTTATAGTATAATTTATGGGTTAGCAGAGAACGCTAACCCATAGTTTATTTTAAAGGAAGTTATTTTTATGGCAGACGAACAAAATTGTAGTGGTAAGGCACAGGGTTGCACAGGCGATTGCAGCACCTGTTCAGCACATAAAGAACCACAGAGTTTAATAGAACCTCTTAACCAATATAGCAATATTAAAAAGGTTATTGCAGTTGTTAGCGGCAAAGGTGGCGTTGGTAAATCCCTTGCTACCGCTATGAGTGCCGTTATGATGTCTAGAAGGGGTTATAAAGTAGGTATATTGGACGCTGATATTACAGGTCCTTCTATTCCTAAAATGTTTGGAATTAACACACGCGCTCGCCAGAATGAACTTGGAATCTTACCCGCCGAAACTACAAACGGCATTAAAGTTATGTCTATAAATCTGCTTTTAGACAAACCCCACTCTCCTGTTGTTTGGCGTGGCCCTGTTATTGCAGGCGCGGTTAAACAGTTCTGGACCGACGTTGTTTGGGGCGACCTTGATTATCTATTTATAGATATGCCTCCCGGAACCGGCGATGTTCCGCTAACCGTTTTCCAATCTATCCCTGTTGACGGCATTGAGATTGTAACCTCTCCGCAAGACCTTGTTTCTTTAATTGTTAAAAAGGCTTACAACATGGCAGAACTTATGAAAATTAAGGTTATCGGTATTGTTGAAAATATGAGTTACATCATCTGCCCCGACTGTAAAAAAGAAATCAGAATTTTTAAGGGCAACAGCCAAGGTATTGCGGATGAACTAGGGCTAAAACTACTTGCAAAAATCCCTATGGACCCCGAACTTGCAGAACTTGCCGATGCCGGTAAATTCGAGCGTTTTTACCAAGACTATATGCAAAACTGTGCTGACGAACTTGAAAAGTTATAATTAAGACAACTTTGAGGAGGATGTTTATGGCAAAAAAAGATGTGATTCAAGCGGTAAAATTTACACTTTTTTCTATCTCAGCAGGAATAATTCAAGCACTATCGTTTACCCTTTTAAACGAATTTTTAACTATTTCTTATTGGCCTGCATACCTAACGTCGCTTATACTTTCAATAGTTTGGAACTTTACCTTTAATCGCAAATTTACCTTTAAAGAGGCGGTAAATGTACCGCTTGCTATGATGAAAGTTTTTGGCTTTTATCTAGTGTTTACACCTGTTTCTACCTATCTCGGCCATTTAGCCGAGGGTGTAGGTGTAAACGACTACATAATATTGGTTACAACTATGTTAAGCAACTTTATTTTAGAGTTTTTATTCTACAAGTTTGTTGTGTATAGAAACCAGACAAGCAAAAAATAAATTTTGGAGGGCAAAAATATGGAAAGAGAATCTTTAGGCTCACGCTTAGGCTTTATACTTTTATCTGCCGGTTGCGCAATAGGAATTGGTAATGTGTGGAAATTCCCCTACATAACAGGTCAATATGGTGGCGCAATATTCGTACTTATCTACCTATTTTTCCTTATTGCTATGGGTATTCCCCTTATGGTAGCCGAATTTTCGGTAGGTAGAGCAAGCCGCAAAAGCGTTGCACTATCCTTCAAAGTTTTAGAAAAACCAAAGCAAAAGTGGCACTTACACGGTTATTCTGCACTTGCAGGTAATATACTTTTGATGATGTTCTACACCACAGTTACCGGTTGGATGATTTACTACTTCTATCTTACCGCATCAGGTCAACTAGTTAATGCAACCGCAGAATCGGTTAAAGAGGTTTTCGGCGGTATGGTTTCCGACCCCGTTACTATGGGGTTATACACAGTAGGCGTTATTATAGTTGGCTTCGCCATTTGCGCTATTGGTGTTAAAAATGGTGTTGAACGCATTACAAAATATATGATGATTGCACTTTTGGCGCTTATCGTTATCCTTGCAGTAAACAGTGTTACCATAGATGGTGCTGCAGAGGGTCTTAAATTTTACCTTATCCCCGACCCATCGAAAATTGCCGAGCACGGCCTTGGTACAGTTTTGGTAGCCGCTATGAACCAAGCCTTCTTTACACTTAGCATCGGTATTGGCTCAATGGCTATATTCGGTAGTTACATAGGTAAAGACCGCGCGCTTACAGGCGAATCTATAAGAATTGCCGCACTTGACACATTTGTTGCATTCACTGCAGGTCTTATTATATTCCCTGCTTGCTCGGCTTATGGTGTTGATGCAGGTGCAGGTCCAAGCCTCATATTTGAAACTCTACCCAATATATTCAGCAATATGCCGGGCGGCAGAATTTGGGGTAGCCTATTCTTTGTATTTATGGCTTTTGCCGCTATGTCTACCGTTATTGCAGTTTTCGAGAATATTATCTCTTGTGTATGCGATTTCACAAACTGGTCGAGGATTAAAACCTGTATTATTATGACAGTTGTTATGATAGTTCTATCCTTACCTTGTATTTTAGGCTTTAATGTGCTATCCGGCATTATGCCTTTCGGCGAGGGTTCTAACCTTATGGATATTGAAGACTTTGCCGTTTCTAACGTTATTCTACCTCTTGGCGCACTCATTTATCTACTTTTCTGCGTTAGCAAAAAAGGTTGGGGTTGGGATAACTTTACAGAAGAAGCAAATACAGGTAAAGGCGCAAAACTAGGTAAATGGCTACGCCCATACCTAACATACGTTCTACCCGTTGTTATCGTTTTAATCTTCATAGTAGGCGTAGTTGACAAATTTAAATAACGCGTTAAAAAGCCGCCCTCACGGGCGGTTTTATTTTGCAACAAAATCTTCGCTATATATTAAATCATTTAATTCTTTAATGGCTTCCTCTTGGATCTCCTCCAAAAACACCTTCGCTGACGAATGAATACCTTTTTCCTCATCCTCTATTCCATAATTGATTTCTGCATATCTAAGACATCTACTAATGTATGAAGATATGTTTAATTTTGATGATATCTCATAGACCTTATCTAACTGGTCAAAATTTATCTCTATCACGAATAACTCCCCCCTTTCTTGAAAATATTATAGCATATGTTCCGATTTAGAACAATTGCGCAATGTTCCAAATTAGAAAGCTATTTTTTGTAAAAATGTACTAAAATGGAACATAGAAAGAGGTGAGGCATATGTACGGCAGTCGCTTGCGTTATTTGAGAAAGAAAAACAACTATACACTTAATTATGTCGCAGAAAAATTAAACACTACTCATGCAACTATTTCAAAATATGAAAACGAAAAACTTAAAATAGACCCCGACACATTGTGTTCGTTTTGTAAACTGTATAATGTATCTGCCGATTATATATTAGGTCTACCTAACAATATGCCCTATCCGAAAGAAGATAAGTTTAACGCATAGCACTTACCCTGCTATGCGTTTTGCTTTTGGAAAATTTATAAAACAAAAAACACTAGCAATAAAAAATTTTTATATAATGTGTATAATATTAAATTTTTCTGCAAAAAGTAAGCGTAAAACCTTGAAAAATTATGTTTTTTTATGTATAATATTTAGTTGTAAAAGGATTAGACTGTTTTCAGCCATCCGACAGAAAGGATTCAAAATTTATGGAAAACAAAGAACGCAGAATAGGAACAATATCCCGTGGTATTCGTTGCCCTATTATCAGAGAGGGCGATGACCTAGCGTCTATCGTAGCAAACAGCGTGTTAGAAGCCGCAGAAATTGAAGGATTTTCATTGCGCGACCGTGATGTTATCGCACTTACCGAATCCATCGTTGCAAGGTCCCAAGGTAACTACGCATCTGTTGACGATATTGCACAAGATGTTAAAGAAAAGCTTGGTGGCGGCACAATCGGTGTTATATTCCCTATCCTTTCGCGTAACCGTTTTGCTATATGCCTACGCGGTATAGCAAAGGGTGCTAAAAAAATTGTTCTTATGTTAAGTTATCCTTCCGACGAGGTTGGTAACTCACTTGCTACCTACGACCTTATCGACGAGGCTGGCATTAACCCTTATTCAGACGTTCTATCGTTAGAGCGCTATCGTGAAGTTTTCGGTGTTCAAAAACTAGAGTTTACAGGTGTTGATTATGTTCAGTACTATGCAGACTTAATCAAAGAAATGGGCGCCGAGGTTGAGGTTATCTTTGCTAACCAACCAAAAGCAATCCTTGATTATACCGACTGTGTGCTTACCTGCGATATCCACACCAGAGAGCGCACAAAGCGTTTGCTTAAAGCTGCCGGCGCAAAGGTTGTTTGCGGTTTGGATGACATTTTAAGCAAGCCTATAAATGGTAGCGGTTGCAATGAGAATTACGGTCTACTTGGCTCAAACAAATCTACCGAAAGCACTATTAAACTATTCCCTCGCGAGTGCAAACCACTTGTATTAGATATCCAGAAAAAGATTTTCGATGCTAGTGGTAAACACGTTGAGGTTATGGTTTACGGCGACGGCGCTTTCAAAGATCCTAAAGGTAAAATCTGGGAACTTGCAGACCCCGTTGTTTCCCCTGCATTTACCGATGGTCTTATTGGTACACCTAACGAGTTAAAACTTAAATATCTTGCAGATAACGACTATAAAGATTTAAGTGGCGAAGAACTTAAAAAGGCAATTTCGGAAAGCATTCGTGCTAAAGATGGTAGCCTTGTTGGTAATATGGCGGCACAAGGTACAACACCTCGCCAACTTACCGACCTTATCGGTTCACTTTGCGACCTAACTAGCGGCTCGGGCGACAAAGGTACCCCCGTTGTTTTAGTTCAAGGTTATTTTGATAACTACACTAACTAATTTGCGGAGGTAATGATAATGGATACAAACGTTCGTCCCGAAACTATGGCTCGTATAACTACTAAAGAGTTAGCAGATAAATTTATTGCAGAACAGGTTGAGGCTGTTCGCGCACAGGTTGGCGACAAAAAAGTTCTTCTCGCCCTTTCAGGCGGTGTTGACTCATCGGTTGTTGCAGCACTTTTAATTAAGGCTATCGGCAAACAACTTGTTTGCGTTCACGTTAACCATGGTCTTATGCGTAAAGACGAGTCCGAAAATGTTATTAAACTTTTCGAAGGCGAGTTAGACGCTAACCTTATTTATGTTGACGCTACCGATAGGTTCTTAAACCTTCTCGCAGGCGTTAGCGACCCCGAAAGCAAGAGAAAAATCATCGGTAAAGAATTTATCGAGGTTTTTGCTGACGAAGCTCGCAAGTTAGAAGGTGTTTCCTTCCTTGCACAAGGCACAATCTACCCCGACATTTTAGAAAGCATTAAGCAAGCCGAGGGTAAAAAAGCGGTTAAATCACACCACAATGTTGGTGGTCTACCTGAGGATTTACAGTTTGAGTTGGTTGAGCCAATTAAACTTCTCTTTAAAGACGAAGTTCGCGTTGTTGGCGAGGCATTAGGTCTGCCACATGCTATGGTTTATCGTCAACCATTCCCAGGCCCAGGTCTTGGTGTTCGTTGCCTTGGCGCTATCACAAGAGATAGACTAGAGGCTTTAAGAGAAGCAGACGCTATTCTTCGCGAGGAGTTCGACAAAAACGGTCTTGCCGAAAAGGTTTGGCAGTACTTTATCGCAGTACCCGATATTAAGAGCGTTGGCGTAAAAGACGAAAGCCGTTATGAAGGTTGGCCTGCAATCATCCGCGCCGTTAACACAAAAGACGCGATGACCGCAACTATTGAAGAAATCCCTTATGATATTCTTCATCACATTACTTACCGCATCACACACGAAGTAAACGGCATCAACCGTGTACTTCTCGACCTTACACCAAAGCCAATCGGCACAATTGAGTGGGAATAATAACAATAGTTTTAAAAGGCTTGGGCATTATTTGTCCAAGTCTTTTCTTATTCAGAATATTTAGTTGCTTTAGCATTTTATTGAAACAAGCCTAGTTTTATGTTATAATGTGGTAAATAAATTAAATTTTGTGCACGCCAAG
>JAZOQV010000080.1:0-11862 GCA_045656265.1 Acutalibacteraceae bacterium
TATAAAAATTTATGTAATGTTAACAATTTGTTATTCAAATTTTCAATTGACTGTGATAAAATCAAAGGAAAAGTAGTTGCTAGAACTAGACAAGATGGGGATAGTTACAGACCAGTTGCAAGAAAAGTAACAAAAACTTTGCGCAAATTATTATCAGAAGCAAAAGTTACAAGCGAACAAAGTAATTCGCTTATACTACTTTGCGATGATGATGGCATTTTCTTTTCAAACCTGTTTGGTATTGATGAGAGGGTAGTAGTAACTAATAAATCTAAAAACATTATTGTTTTATGTGATGCGGAGGACAAACTATGATAAATGATATTAAAGAAGTACTTGTTAACAAGGAACAAATTAAAGAAATAAACAAAAAGTTAGGCGAGCAGATTTCTAAGGATTATGCCGGCAAAAAACTACTATTAGTATCAATTCTAAAAGGTGCTGTTGTTTTTATGTCGGATATAATGCGCGAAATCAACATTCCTTGCAGAATTGATTTTATGGTAGTTTCGTCTTATGGTAAAGGTGTTAAAACTTCGGGTGTAGTAAAAATTGTTAAAGATTTAGATATAAATCTAGAGGGTTATGATGTACTTATTATTGAAGATATTTTAGATACAGGCTTAACTCTATCGTACATAGTAGATATCTTAAAAAGCAGAAACCCAAACAGTGTTAAGATATGTACTTTTCTTGACAAACCAGAGCGTAGAAAAGCTGATATAAAAGCTGATTATACTGGTGTTTCTGTCCCCGATGAATTTGTTGTGGGCTATGGATTAGATTACGATGAAAAGTATAGAAATTTACCTTTTGTGGGTATTTTAAAACCGGAAATTTATAGTTAATTTTCTGTAATATTAAAAGGAGTTGTCCATTTTTGAAAGAAAATCTAAAGAAAACTCTACTGTATATAGTCATTCCAATTATTTTAATTGGTTCTGTTTTAATGGCTAAAACTTTCACTAAAAAGAGTGAAGAGAAAAAGTATTATCAGATAGTTCAAATGTTTCAAAATAATGAAGTATCTGAATATACCCTAAATCTATACAGTGGCGAATTAAAATATAAGTTACGTGGCGACGATAAGGCTATTTATCGTTATTCCGTACCCAATGTTTCATTGTTTCAAAATGACGTTCATAAGAGCGTTATCGAAAACAACATTAAAAACAAAGATAGTGAAGATAAAATAATTAAAGGCGACTATGTTAATAGTGGTAGTCAACTTGGTACTATTTTAAGCATTGCGCCGACCTTGCTATTGTTAGGCGGAATGGCATTTTTCCTATTCTTTACTTATCGCCGTATGAACTCAATGGGTGGTAACGATAAGATTATGGGATTTGGCAAAGCAAAGATAAAAAATCCCGGTCAAGACGGCAGAAAAACAACCTTTTCCGATGTTGCGGGCGCTGACGAAGAAAAAGAAGAACTATCTGAGATTGTTGAATTCTTAAAATCGCCACAAAAATTCAAAGAGTTAGGTGCAAGAATTCCAAAAGGCGTTCTTCTTGTTGGCCCTCCCGGTACAGGTAAAACCTTACTTGCACGCGCAGTTGCAGGTGAAGCCGGTGTTCCATTCTTTTCGATTTCCGGTTCAGATTTTGTTGAAATGTATGTTGGTGTAGGTGCATCGCGTGTTCGTGATTTATTTGATCAGGCTAAAAAGCACGCTCCCGCAATTATATTTATTGATGAAATTGATGCTGTTGGTCGCCAAAGAGGTGCAGGCCTTGGTGGCGGACACGACGAAAGGGAACAGACTCTCAACCAGTTACTAGTTGAAATGGATGGCTTTAGTTCAAATCAAGGCGTTATTGTTATTGCAGCTACTAACCGTCCAGATATACTTGATAAGGCTTTACTTCGTCCTGGTCGTTTTGACAGACGAGTTACCGTAAACTACCCCGATGTAAAGGGTAGAGAAGAGATATTAAAGGTTCACGCAAGAGGTAAGCCACTAGGTCCTGATGTTAGCCTTAAAACTATTGCTCGTTCAACTGCAGGCTTTACCGGTGCAGACCTAGAAAATCTTTTAAACGAGGCAGCTTTGCTTGCAGCACGAGAAGGCAAAAAGGCTATTACTCAACCTAACGTTGACGAAGCAACAATTAAGGTTGTAATGGGTAGTGAAAAACGCTCTCACGTGATTAGCGATAAAGATAAAAAAATCACCTCGTATCACGAGGCGGGACATGCGATCGTTTCGTATTTCTTAAACACACAAGATCCTGTTCACCAAATTTCAATAATTCCTCGC
The DNA here is from genome assembly GCA_045656265.1 of Acutalibacteraceae bacterium. Taxonomy (GTDB): domain Bacteria; phylum Bacillota; class Clostridia; order Oscillospirales; family Acutalibacteraceae; genus UMGS1532. The sequence continues at coordinate 2,264 of JAZOQV010000080.1, forward strand.
GGTATGGCAGCAGGTTACACTATGTATATTCCAACCGATGATAAAACACATATGTCTCGCAATCAAATGATTGAAGATATTTGTTCTTTATTGGGTGGTAGAGCTGCTGAACAACTTACTCAGGACGATATTTGCACGGGCGCCTCGAACGATATCGAAAGGGCGACCGAGCTTGCTAGAAAAATGGTAACAAAATTCGGTATGAGCGATAAACTCGGTCTCGTAACCTATGGCACAGGCGATAATGAAGTTTTTCTTGGTAGAGATTTTTCTGCTACGCCTAACTATTCCGAACAAACTGCAGCGCTTATCGATAGTGAGATCGAAAGTATTGTTATGACTCAATACAATAGAGCACTTGAAATATTAAATGGCGCAATGGATAAACTTCACTTGGTTGCTAAGGAATTATTTTTAAATGAAAAAATAGATGGCGACGAGTTTAGAGCGATTATGGAAAACAAGCAAGAAACCCTTACAGAAAATAACGAATAAAAAAACAGGTGGGAAACCACCTGTTTTTATTTTTTCATTTTGTTTGAATCGTTATTATATATATCGCAGATTATCTTTTGGATTTTTAAAGCCTCTCTTGCGGTGATTTCTAGTTCCTCTAAACCTAATACTGAACTGTAAAATTGTCTAATTTGAACTGCGTGTTGAGTACCCCAATAATCTTTTCCGCCAGAGAAGGAAACAAGTTTTTGCGGTGAATTTTTTATGCTTTCTTGCGAACCATCATTGTATTTAATTACAGCGTTTTTGTACGAGAAAATCGCATTGCCGTTTTCGCAATAAAGTCTTATCTCTATTGGTTCATCAACCAAATAGTTGTTCATAGCGTAAAAACTTAATATCGCACCGTTTTCATACTTAATAATGCCTTCACCCGTATCCTCGACCATCATTGATGGATGATTCCTATTGCTAAGAGTTGATTGGATTTCGATTGGCTTCGAGTCAATCATCCAGTTGGCAAGGTCTAATGAATGTATAGCTTGGTCGATGATAACACCACCGCCTTCTTTATCCCAGGTGCCTTTCCAATCTGAATTATTGTAGTAATCGTTAGGTCTATACCAAGTAAGAGTGGTTCTGCCGCATTTAACTTTACCTAATTTGCCTTCTGTAATTCGCTGTTTAACTAACATTGACGGCGTGTTATAACGACATTGGTAGATAATGCCGTATTTTAAGTTAGCTTTTTCTGCTGATTCAACTGCATTTAATGCATCGTCATAACTAATGCTCATTGGTTTCTCGCTAATTACATGTACACCCTTTTTAAAGGCGTCGCAAGAAACTGACGTATGCAGATAGTGGGGGAGACATATATGTACTGCATCTAACACTTCGGCATCTAACATTTCGTTGTGGTTGTAATATGCTTTAGTGTTGTATCTTTCTGCAATTGAATCTGCCACATCTTGCTTAATGTCACAAACTGCGACAAGTTCAGCTTCGTCTAAAGCAACAATTGAATCAAGATGCCTGATAGATATTCTGCCACAACCAATAACTGCTACTTTAAGTTTTTTCATTTAAAACACCTCAAATGTTATTTAAGATTTCAATAACCGTCTCAAGCTCGTCTGGTTTTACAGTCTCTGGCTGCTTGTTGTTCAATACACAGTCAATAAAATATTCGATTTCGTTTTGATATCCATTGCTTTTAGGTATGGATATATCCGATGTCTCACATTCATTCTTGGCACTATAATCGATGATTTCTCCATCAGCTTCGTAGATTTTAAAAGCGCCATCTTCGTTAGCTACAACCGCTTTTTCGAATTGAAAACGGAATTCCGCTTTGAACGGGTACGGAGATGCATACCACGACGCTTCTGAACAGATTGAAAAATCGCCAAAATTATATACTGCGTTGATATAATCTTGCGTAGGGGTGTTTGAACGGTAACTAGTAACGTTTTTGGGCTTGCCAAATGCAAAAACTATAAAGTCTATGTCGTGAATATGTAGGTCGAAGGGAACAAGGCCGCTTCGTTTTTCGTCGGTATACCAATTATCCCAGCTCCACTTTGGACGAGCACTGAGCCTTATCATCGAACCGGATAATAGTTTACCGTATTTTTTGTTTTCGTAAAGTTCTTTTAGAACTACATACTCGTTCCAAAAACGGAGAACCTGCGCTACCATGAGTTTTACGTTATTTTGTTTAGCTACTTCGTAAAGCATGGTTGCATCATCATTCTTTAACGATACGGGTTTCTCGCATAGAACGTTAATACCTTTTTTTAACGCTTTTAGTGAAAATTCAACATGTAAAAAAGTTGGTACACAAATGTCTACGATGTCAAGTTCTTCGTTTTCAAGCATTTCGTCGTAGCTTGAATAGTGTTTTATTTCAGCGTATTGCTCCATTTGTTCTTCTCGAATATCACAAATTGCAACAAGCTGGGTATTTTCGTTATTTAACCATGTAGGGATATGTGAGCCACTGATTGCTCCGACGCCTACTAAACCTACTTTAAGCATATTTAACCTCCACAAACATTTGAAATAATGTTGTTTAAATAATCTCTAGCGTGCAAAATATCGGTATTTTGTTGTTCCCCAGATATTTCTCTTTCTATTGTAATATAACCATCATAGCCTAATTGGTTTAATTTTTTAATTAAAGCAAAAAAATCAACCTTGCCATCGCCAATTTTGGTTTCAACACCTAGTTTTTGGCCGTTAGTTGGGTACATGCCGTCTTTGGCGTGTATATTTCTAACATATTTTCCTAATACGTCAAGTGCATCAACCGGGTTGGCTTTACCATAAAGTATTAAATTCGCAGTATCGAGATTTACTCCTAGATTATCTAAATTTATTTGCTCGAAACAACGCAGCATAGCCACGGGGGTTTCTTGACCTGTTTCAAATAGAATATATTGGTCGTTCTGCTTTGCATGTTCAGCAACTGTTTTTATTGCATCACACAGTGGAATGAATTGAGGGTCGTTTGGATTTTCAGGTATAAATCCCATATGTGTAGCAACGTCTTTTATTCCTAATTTTTTAGCAAAATCAAGGCCGTTTATTAAGTTGCCTATACGCATTTCTCTATATTCTTCCGGTAATAAACCTAAAGTTTTTGGACCATCGTAGAAATCCCAAATCTGTGGACCTTCCCAACCACACCAAAACGCAGAAACTGTAACATTATATTTCTGCATTAAAGATTTTAATAGTTGTACATTTTCATCTGACATAAGGGATTGGTCCCATACATCAAGTTGGCAGTTATCAAAACTGTTATTAGTTAGATTTATGAATTTTTCCTCTATTGTGGTAACAGAATCAAAAATGATTTTTACTCCTACTTTCAAAAAATCACTCCTAAGTGCTTGAAATTCATACATATATATGATAACATATATTCAAATCAACAATTTGTAAAATTTTGACTTTAATATTCAAATTTTTGACACTGTGGTGATGCTATGAAATTGATTTCGAAAAAAGAATTGACACCTGTTAGTTATGGAGAACATGGTTTTAAAATTATTTCCTCTGTTATTCCTGCTAACCAGTGCTGCTTTCCTGACCATTGGCACGATAGAATTGAAATATTAAAAATCAATAAAGGCTGTATGCAATTTTATCGAAACGATAATTGCTTTCAACTAGGCGTTGGTGATATTGCAATTATTTGTCCAAGACAATTACATCAAGCTTATGCAGCCGATTGTGAAGTAGATTATGATGTAATAATGTTTGATGTAAAGATGCTTTTGAACGGTGTTTTTTCTACAGAAAAGTTGATTAAGCCAATTATTGAACAACAAGTACTATTTGCGCCATATACTACAAATCCAGACATTATTAAAATTTTTGACAAGTTAATAATAGAATCCCGTTGTAAGGATAATTCACTAATTTGTCTAGGTCTCTTGTATACATTAATTGATAAGTTATATAAACATTGTCTCGTTGAAAAAGATGAACTGTTGATATTTGACAATAAATTAGATGAGGTAATCAACTATATTCATGAAAACTATACTGCAAAAATTTCTTCATCTAATTTAAGCAAGCGTTTTAATTATGACGAAGCTTATTTTTGTAGAAAATTCAAAGCGATAACAGGAACGACTTTAATGAAGTATATCAAGAAGTTAAGACTTGATATGGCAAAACATTTATTGGAGGAATCTGATTCAAGCATACGTACTGTAAGCGAGGCTTGTGGCTTTTCTGACGTTACATATTTTTCACGATGTTTTAAAGAAGAGTTTAGTATTTCACCATCGAAGTACGTTGATATCTATAAAATTAAATAGAAATTTTAAAGTTTATTTTGAAAAGCATTGACTTGATTTCTAGTTTTTGCTAAAATGAATATGATATTGGCATAGTGGAGGTTAATTACTTTGATTAAAAAAATATTTGCTATGTTTTTAGTGCTTAATTTAATAGGCTCTTTTTTGTGTTTTGCTGCAGATAACTGGGGCGATAACACAAATGAATCTGAAGATAATATACCGGATAACATTACTTGGCTTGAGAGCGATGTATATACCATTTCTGATAATTGTATCATTGGTGTTACAGCAGGAACTAAGCTAAATATTTTTAAGTCTAATTTTAAAAATGCCGGCACGAATTTTGAAAATATTTTAATTGATGCTGACACGATTAAAACGGGCGATATTGTTAAATTTAAAGGAAATGAAGAAATATATTCTGTCGTTGTTGATGGAGATGTTGATATGGACGGCGACGTTGACGTTACCGACCTGCAACTTGCTAATCAAATGACTTATCAGTCTGATAATAATTCTATTGAATATAAAGCTGCAAATATCGATAAAACGGGAGATATAAACGTTGTTGACGTTGTAATAATCCGTTCGTTGATTTTGCAATAATATTACTCTAATTAATCTTTTGAGGGAGCAAATATGGCAGATATTAAAAAGATAATCGGCATTGATATTGGCGGCACAAAGTGTGCGGTTATTTATGCTAATGTTACTGAAGACAATATTGAAATAATTGAAAAAAAGAAACTTAAAACCGACAACGATAAAGACCCATACAAAATAATAGAAGAGTTTTGTGAGATTATAAATAAAATTGCTAAACCGAACGGAATAGACGCAATTGGCATTTCTTGCGGCGGTCCGCTTGATTCAATACGTGGTGTAATTATGCGTCCGCCCAATCTTCCTAAATGGGACGACGTACATATTGTAGATATTTTAAAAGAGAAATATAATATTCCGGTAAGCCTTCAAAACGATGCTAATGCTTGCGCGCTTGCCGAGTGGAAATACGGTGCTGGTAAAGGTACTGAAAATATGATTTTTATGACCTTTGGTACAGGCCTTGGCGCAGGACTTATATTAGACGGTAGGCTATATGCAGGAACAAATGATAACGCCGGTGAGGCAGGACATATTCGCTTGTCAGAAAATGGACCAGTTGGCTTCCATAAATCAGGCTCTTTTGAAGGCTTTTGTAGTGGCGGTGGTCTTGCACAGTTGGGTTATACATTAGGTTTAGAGGCATATCAAGCAGGAAGATGCCCACAATATTTCGACCCTTCAATAGCACCTGAGGGGATCAATGCAAAAACTATTGCGGATGCCGCTGACAATGGCGACGAGGTTGCTATTGAGGTTTATCGTAAATGTGGTGAGTATCTCGGCAGAGGATTGTCGATTTTAATTGATATTCTAAATCCACAAAGGATTGTTTTGGGTAGCGTGTTTAAGCGCTCGCATAATCTTTTGTGGGAACCTGCAAAAAAGGTAATCGACCGTGAGGCATTGGCTCTTTCTGCTAATGTTTGCGAAGTTGTGCCTGCAGAGTTAGACGAAAACTTAGGAGATTTTGCCGCAATTACAACTGCGGTATATGGTTTGTAAAGGTGATTGTTATGGATAAAATTTTAGAACTTACTACACGTTTCCCAAAACTTGAATCTTGCAGTCAAGATGTTTTAAACGCTGTTAACGCCATTGTTGAATGCTATAAATCAGGTGGCAAAGTTATGATTTGCGGAAACGGTGGCAGTTCAAGTGATAGTTCTCATATTGTTGGAGAGTTAATGAAAGGCTTTTTAAAATTAAGACCTTTAAGTGTTGAAAAAAGGAAAGAACTTAAAAGTAATTGTAAGGATATTTCTGACGAACTTCTTGATAATTTACAAGGTTCTTTACCTGCTATTAATTTAACAGAAAATTCTGGTATCATTTCTGCATTTGCTAACGATGTTGAGCCAGCAAATGTGTATGCACAACAGGTTCTAGGATACGGCAAACCAGGCGATGTTTTAATTGGTATTACAACTTCAGGCAATTCTTGCAATGTTTTAAATGCATGTTACCTTGCCAAAGGTTTAGGCTTAACTGTTATTGGTTTAACTGGCAGGGATGGCGGAAAACTAAAAAGTGCAAGCGATATTTGTGTTATCGCTCCTGAGCACGAAACGTTTAAAATCCAAGAGTTACACTTACCAATCTATCATTGCATTTGCGCGATGGTTGAAGAGGCTTTTTATACAGAATAGGGGTTAGTAATGAATTATAACAGACGCTATGAAACTGACAATTATCCGAAAACTTTTGGCGAAGCTGTTAAAAAAATAATGTCTAATGCTTGCCTAGCTGCTATAATGTGTATCATAGTTTATATGTCGATTTTGTTCATATATAGAAGCGTTGGCAATCCTACAGTAATAGGTTATACAAAAACTGTTATGGAATTTAACAGCGACGGCGAAGCAATATCTGAAAAACAAACCGACACTTATTATTTCAAAGATAATGAAAGTAGGGAAGTGCCTGAAAGTACCGAATCTACTTATTATAATAAACTCTATGGAAAAGATGCTTTTCCTGAAGTATTTTCTCAGATATTGATGTTTATCGCTAGTTCTTTCATGATTTATAGCAATGCATGGGGATTTGGGTCTCATAGTAATAACAGTGATAAAATTGCTAACAAAAGACATAATGCATTTACAGGAATTAAGTTAGGCTTGCTTTCAAGCGGTGCGTTTTTTGTTTCGTATTTAGTGATGCTTTTTGCTAAACTTTTTATTCCGTTTAATTTTGCTATGTCGCTTTTTGGATTAGTTAATGCTTCATATTTACCATTACTTAACGCTTTTGTTGAAAATCAAAGTGGAACGGTTGGTTTGGTTGCGATTTTAAACAATGGACCTGATGCATTTTCGTGGACGGGAATGCTGGTTATGTTAATTCCTTTGTTAATTAAAATCGTTATTTGTTTTGTTGGATATGAACTTGGTTACAGAAATATTTCTATAAAAGAAAAAATAGTTTATAAAGATTAAATTTCGCTATGCGAATTAATATTATAGGAGTGATAGATAATGGCTAATAGAAAATTAGTTACATTTGACTATGGTGCAACAAGCGGCCGTGCAATTCTTGGCGATTTTGATGGTAGTAAAATTTCTATCGAGGAATATCATCGCTTTGATAACCAGCCTGTTAAGGTTAATGGACATATTTATTGGGATATTTTAAGATTATTCCACGAACTAAAACAAGGCTTAATCAATATTTCACGTGCCGGAATTAAAGATGTTGACAGTATCGGCGTTGACACTTGGGGTGTTGACTTCGCACTTTTAGATGAGAATGGAATGCTTCTTAACAATCCGTTTAATTATCGCGATTGTCTAACTGACGGTGCTATGGAAAAGGCTTTCCAAGTTGTTCCTGCTGAAGAACTTTATAGCAGAACAGGTATTCAATTTATCAAATTTAACACACTATTTCAGTTAACTTCTTTGAAAGAAAAATATCCTAGACTTTTAAAAGACGCTAAGGATTTATTGTTTATTCCTGATTATCTTAATTTCCTTTTAACAGGCAAAAAAAGTTGTGAATTTTCTATTGCTTCTACATCGCAAATGTATAGCCTTAAAGACAAAGATTGGGATTACGAATTATTAAATAAATTTGGCATTCCAACCGAAATTCTACATAAGATTACACCTGCAGGTACAGTTTTGGGCGATGTGTTGCCAGAGATTGCTGAAGAAACAGGTATTGATACAAAATGTATTTCGGTTTGTGGCCATGATACTGGTAGCGCTTTCTTGGCCGTGCCAATGAAAAAAGGCGAAAAATGTGGTTGTCTATCTTGCGGTACGTGGTCTTTACTTGGTGTTGAACTTGAAGAACCAATTGCAAATGATGCTGCATTTGATGCACAATATACAAATGAAGGCGGATACAACGATACAGTTCGTTTCCTTAAAAATATAAGCGGTCTTTGGATTTATGGCGAAATAAAACGAGAGTTTGAGAGAAAATTCGGTAAGGTTGATTATAAAACCTTAGATGCTGAAGTTAATGCTGCAACACCATTGAAATCGCTTATCGACCCAGATGATGAAAGGTTTATGGCTCCTGGCAGAATGACGGATAAGATTCGCGAATTCTGTATCGAAACAGGCCAAACACCACCCGAAACTCGTGGCGAATTCTTACGCTGTGCTTTAGAAAGCTTGGCACTAAAATATAGAACTGCTCTTGAAAATTGTGAAAAAGTTATTGGATATAAACTTGACACATTGCGCATTGTTGGTGGTGGTATTAAGGATAAGCAACTTATGCGTTATACATGTAATGCCATTGGCAAACCTGTGTTAGCAGGCCCTGTTGAAGCTACAGCGCTTGGCAATATGGCGGCTCAATTATTAGCATTAGGCGAAGCTAAAGATAGATGGGAAGTTAGAGAAATTATCGCAAATTCATTCCCGGAAGAAAAATATTTACCTGAAGATAAGGATATTTGGGAAGAAGCTTACCAAAGATTTCTTAACTATATAAAATAAAGAGGAGATTGTTAATTATGGCAGACATTATTAAAAATTATGAGTTAGCTAAACAGCAGTATGCAGCAGTTGGCGTTGATACAGATGCGGCTATTGCACAATTAAAGAATATTCCCGTTGCGTTGCATTGCTGGCAGGGTGATGATGTTAAAGGCTTTGACCAAGACGGTCCTCTAACCGGCGGTATACAAACAACCGGTAATTATATGGGTAAAGCTATGACTCCCGAACAGTTAATGGCTGACTTAGATAAGGCTATGTCAATTTGTCCAGGTGCTAAAAAGTTAAATCTACACGCTTGCTATGCAATTATCAAACCTGGTGAAAAGGTTGATCGTGATACTTTAGAGCCGAAACATTTTCAAAAATGGTTGGATTTTGCTAAAGAGCGCAATATGGGTATAGATTTTAACCCAACCTTCTTCTCTCATCCAAAAGTTAAGGATGGTTTAACACTTTCTAGCCCTGATAAAGAAACAAGAGATTTCTGGATTGAACACGGTAAGGCGTGTATCCGCATTTCTGAATTTTTTGCTAAAGAAACCGGAATTCCTTGCGTTATGAATATTTGGACAGGCGACGGCTATAAAGATATTCCTTCAGACAGAATGGGTCCGAGAATGCGTTATAAAGAGTCTATTGAGGCTATTTTAAGCGAGCCATTTGATAGAAGTCTTGTAAAACCATGTGTTGAGTCTAAGGTATTTGGTATTGGTGTTGAGTCTTTTACTGCCGGTTCAGCAGAGTTCACTCTTTCTTTCGCAGCAACTCA
>JAZOQV010000081.1:0-3545 GCA_045656265.1 Acutalibacteraceae bacterium
TTTTTGCAAGGCACAAAGCCTTGCTGCAAATTTCAAACTGCCTAAAAACCAAAAAATTTGTTAGTGGCAATGTTCCAAAAGATAACCGCAAACGTAAGAACGGTGCATAGTATTAGATTGTGAGCAGAAACCTTGTAGTACCCAAAATTAGATATGCGAGAATTGCTCGAATTGGGTTGCGCGCTTGATTTTGCTTGGTAATTATTCTTGCAAGGCACAAAGCCTTGCTGCAAATTTCAAACTGCCTAAAAACCAAAAAATTTGTTAGTGGCAATGTTCCAAAAGATAACCGCAAACGTAAGAACGGTGCATAGTATTAGATTGTGAGCAGAAAAAACACTATGCGAGGTGGTTAAAACCGAGTTTTGTGATTTGTCGGGTTTGTTGGTTAAAAGCGAGTCTAGCGTCTAGTATCTAGCATCTAAAATCTAAAATGGGGGTGGCGAAGTGCTGGGTAGGATACATTCGATTGAAAGTATGGGTCTTGTTGACGGGCCTGGTATACGTGTCGTTGTGTTTATGCAAGGTTGCGCGCTTCGTTGCAAGTACTGCCACAACCCTGATATGTGGGATATGGAGGGCGGCAAACTTTACACACCGCAGGAACTTTTTAAAAAAATCTTACGTTTTAAAACCTATTTCGATGCAAGCGGTGGCGGTGTTACCTTTTCCGGTGGCGAGCCGCTATTACAACCCGAGTTTTTAATAGAAACTTTGCGCCTTTTAAAAGAGGCGGGCATTCACACCTGTATTGATACCGCCGGCGTAGGCATGGGCGACTACGGGGAAATATTAAAGTACACAGACTTAATTCTTTACGACGTCAAGCACTTTACACCCGAGGGATACTTTAAAGTAACAGGTAGCGAAATGGCGGAAACGTTGCGGTTTTTATCCTCTGCCGAGGACTTGGGCGTGCCGATTATAGCAAGGCACGTTGTAGTAGAGGGTTTAACCGACGGCGACGAGCATATTAAAGGTTTGGGAAATTATTTAAAAGGTTTTAAGACCCTAAAAAAAGCGGAACTTTTGGGGTATCACACCCTGGGCCGCGAAAAATATAAAGGGCTTAACATAGATTATCCGTTAGGAGATTTACCTCCCCTTTCGGCAGAAATAAAAGAGAAGTATTCGCAAATACTTGAATTTGAGTTAAAAGGAGACAAAAAAGTATGATAGATTTAACTACTTCACCTGCTTGGGCAGGGTTTAACAGTGGCGAATGGCGACACTTGGTTAACGTTCGCAACTTTATACAAAGAAACTACACCCCTTACGAAGGCGATGATACTTTCTTAAAAGGCACAACCGCGCGCACCGACAAGGTGTGGGACAAGTGCCACGAACTGATAGTTGAGGAAGTTAAAAAGGGTATAATAGACGTTGAAACAAACGTTGTTTCGGGTATTGACAACTTCGAGCCCGGCTATATCGACAAGGAAAACGAGGTAATCGTTGGCCTTCAGACCGATGCGCCCCTTAAAAGAATAGTAAACCTCTATGGCGGTATGCGTATGGCAAAATCTGCTTTGCAGCAGTACGGATACGAACTTAACCCCGAAATTGAAAAGCATTTTACCGAGTACCGCAAAACACATAACGACGGCGTTTTCGACGCATATCCAAAGCGTGTTCGCGTAGCGCGCAAGGTTGGTCTTTTAACAGGTCTTCCCGATGCGTACGGCAGAGGTAGAATCATTGGCGACTATCGTAGGGTTGCGCTTTACGGCGTTGATTATTTAATTGAAGACAAACAGCGCGAACTAGATAATTTTGACGGCGAAATGACCGACGAGCGTATTCGCATACGCGAGGAGTTAAGCGAGCAAATTCGCGCGCTTTCTAAAATGAAGTCTATGGCGGCACGCTATGGTGTTGATATATCACGCCCATCTGCCACCGCACGCGAGGCAGTGCAGGCGCTCTATATGGCATACCTTGCAGGCACAAAGGAAAATAACGGCGCGGCAACCTCTTTGGGCAGAACTTCAACCTTTATCGACATATACATTCAGCGCGACCTCGAGCGCGGTATTATAACCGAAGAAGAGGCACAAGAACTTATAGACCAATTCGTAATTAAACTTCGTTTGATTCGTCATCTTCGTACACCTGAATATAACGAACTTTTTGGCGGCGACCCAACTTGGGTTACAGAGGCTATCGGCGGTATGGGTGTTGATGGTAGAACTATGGTTACCAAAACTTCGTTCCGCTTTTTGCACTGCCTTAAAAATCTAGGCACCGCGCCAGAACCAAACCTAACGGTTCTCTGGAGCCGCGATTTGCCCGAGAACTTTAAAAAGTTCTGCGCTAAAATGAGCATCGAAACCGACTCAATCCAGTACGAAAACGACGATGTTATGCGCCCTGTTTACGGCGACGATTACGGTATTGCTTGCTGTGTTTCGGCTATGCAGATTGGTAAGCAAATGCAGTTCTTTGGAGCACGTGCAAACTTGGCAAAGAGCCTTCTTTTTGCAATCAACGAGGGTGTTGACGAACTAACAGGCATAACCGTTGTTCCCGAAATTAAAGCGATTGATAGTGAGTATCTTGATTATAGTGAAGTTCTTAGCAACTACAAAAAGGTTTTAAGTTATGTTGCAGAACTTTATGTTGATACTATTAACATAATCCACTTTATGCACGATAAATACGCTTACGAGGCAAGCCAGATGGCGTTGCACGACACCGTTGTAGAGCGTCTGACCGCCTTTGGTGTTGCAGGTCTTTCGGTTGTAGCCGATTCGCTTTCTGCAATCAAGTTTGCGCGTGTTAAACCTATACGCAATGAAAATGGTATCGCAGTAGACTTTGAAACCGAGGGCGAGTTCCCTAAATTCGGTAACGACGAAGATTTGGTTGACGATATTGCGGTTGAAATAGTAAGTTATTTCTCAAGTGAACTAAAAAGGCATCAACTATATCGCGGCGGTAGACACACCTTGTCGGCGTTAACCATAACAAGTAACGTTATGTATGGTAAGAAAACCGGCTCTACCCCAGACGGCAGAAAATACGGCGAGCCACTCGCTCCCGGTGCTAACCCAATGCATGGTAGAGATGAGAACGGCGCTTTGGCATCTTTAAATTCTGTTTCTAAAATTCCTTACAGAAAGGTTTGCCAAGACGGTGTTTCTAACACCTTCTCAATCGTGCCCGAGGCACTCGGCAAGGATGCAGATGATAGAATTAACAACCTTTACGCAATTCTTGATGGTTACTTTGCACGCGCGGCGCACCACCTAAACGTTAACGTGCTTAACCGCGAGGTGCTTATAGAGGCTATGGAGAACCCTGAAAAATACCCAACACTTACAATTCGTGTTTCGGGTTACGCTGTAAACTTTAGCCGCCTTAACCGCGAGCAACAACTAGAGGTTATCAAGCGTACATTCCATAATAGTATTTAGCACAAAACTAATTTCCAAAAGGAGTAAATTGATAAAATGGAATATTTGTTTTATGTTTTAGAAGCAGCGTTAGGTTATCTTTTAGGCTCGATAAGTTTTTCTGTAATTCTTACAAAGCAAAAATATAAA